>NZ_JAUBVD010000026.1:0-86574 GCF_036705675.1 Microcoleus sp. AT8-A3 | reverse complement strand
AACCAAAATTGGGACGTATTCTCCGCTTATAAAGCCAGTTTAGGCTTTGTTTGGGCTTAAAATTTGTTTAAGTCCCGATAAAAAACTTTCCAGCTTGCCATCACTTGTGTGACGATATAAAAAACTTAAATCCCCAAAAGTTGCTCGCTGAAATTGGTTCGCCCGAAGTTCATGTTGTTGTAGGCGGGCCGCCGTGTCAAGGCTTCTCAGTTGCAGGAAAACGCGACCCCAACGACCCTCGAAATCGCTTATTTAGAGAGTTTGTCCGCGTGGTCTCTGAAATACGTCCTTGGTATGTTGTCATGGAAAATGTACCCGGAATATTGACTATAAAAAAAGGAGCTGTTAAGCAAGCCATTTGCGATGCTTTTCAGGAAATTGGCTATCCCCATATGTCCGTTGCTGTTCTGGAATCAGCCGCCTATGGAGTCGCGCAAATCCGCCCGCGAGCTATTTTTATTGCCAATAGATTTGGGATGCAAAATCCCTATGCGAAGCCGCAATTGTTGCCCGAACAATACAAAGCGATTGAGTCAGCAATTGATGATTTACCAGAATATACTCGCATACCGGAAATTAACCACGAATGGACTCGTCATTCTGTTGAGTACATGGAAAGACTTGCTAAAGTTCCACCAGGCGGTTCTTTGTATGAAAGCTACGCCGATGCTTTCAAGCGACAGTATCCGGGAAAACCGAGTATGACTGTTAAAGAAAATCACGGCGGCACTCATATTCATCCTTATCTTAATCGCGTGATTTCAGCTCGCGAAATGGCAAGATTGCAAACTTTCCCGGATTCATTTATTTTTGAAGGTTCGATGAAAAAGGCAATGTGGCAAATTGGAAATGCCGTGCCGCCTCGTTTGGCGGAGTGTATCGGTTTTGCACTTATTCCATATTTGACTGATATGGCTTTGAACAAACCTAGCTTAGTTAATAAGTTCCTGTTCCAGAAATCTTAAATTAGAAAAAAACGTAAGCGCATCTCAGCTTGCTATTAATGATTTTGTCTGACTCAGAAGTTCATTAGCCTTCTCTTTCAACTTATCTACCTGTAATTTATCATTACCTACTGAAAATGATTCAAGCGCTTGCTTTAATTCTTTCAGTCTTTCTAAAGGTAAAGCTTGAGCTTTTAGTGATTGCTCCAAATCATTCCTATAATCACCTAGAATAGAGTCTAGATCATCAAAGTACCTTTTAATTTGTTGCTCCAATGATTGCTCAATCAATCGGTTAGATTGTTCTTGAATTTCTTCGACTTTATTGTCAAAAAAATTAACTATTTCACCCTTGAAAAGGATTAGGTTAACTGTATATCTTTCTTTATATACATGTTTGTCTACGTCCACACGTAACAACCAACCAAAAACGGTGCTAACTACACCATAAATTGTGCTCAGTATTGGATTGTTAGCTACCATTGCCACTAAGCCAGCAGCAAACTGCACAAACAAATTACCAAATGCTTCTTCTAACAATGCTGCCAGTAAATCAGATAACCCATATCCTCTGAATTCAAGATTAGGGGTATTCACTTCTATGTAAATATCAACTAGCTTGAGTATATCTGGCTTAAAAATAACATCAAAATCTCTTTTTAACCGTTCTTGAGCGCGTTCAATAATAGGCTTAGTTTCATTATATAGTAACTCGGATAATTTTTGAATCCTGCCTTCAGTCTTTTTATCCGTCTCTTTACAAGCGACATCCAATTGGCGTTCAATAATTTGCTTCGCCGAAGCTGCTATTTGCTCAGCGAATAGCTTGGCCTCTTGCTTACTATCAAATTCAAATTCATCCTTATCTCTATTAAAGAAGTTGGATATGTTGTCCGGCAAATTGGAAAATACTTTTATAGCCGAATCTAAAACATACTTTTTCAATAGTGTGTCAAGTTCGTTTTTTACGTCTTTTTTGAGGTTTTCTAGGTTGGCGTTTACGGTTTCCTTTATTTGCTTTTTTGTTTGGGCAACCTCTTTATCTAGATTCCGACGGCAATCAGCTAGACTAGAAAGCTCTTTTTTAAGATCCTCAATTGCTTGCTGGAGCTTTTCAGCATTACTGTTAATGTAAGTCAGGTCATTTTTTGCATTATTACATAAATCATCTAGATTAATAAGACAACGATTCAATGCAAACTCCATGCAGCGGGGGGCAACTTGTAGCAAAATTACATTAATTGCTTCTTCCAGAAAAGATGCAAACTTTGATGCTTCCCAAAGTTTTACCGCTATCTTTTGTAATTTATCTACAGTTGCCTCCTTCAGTTCATCTTCCCAATTAACAGGCCAGAATTCTCTAGCTAATGCTTCGGCAGCTTCAGGATCTTTAATATCTTGACTACTGAGAGATGATTGACGGAGAAAATCCTTAGCGCAGAATGCTTGCCTAGCCGAAACTTCAAATACGTGGTCTGTGTCGCCCAGTTTGAGGTTATTAGCAACAAATTGTTTTACCATTTCGGTATTTATGTCACCTGGACGACGCTGATCGATTTTATTAACTAAAACATATAAATTTTCTTGACTGCTTGTTCTGATAACTTTTTGAACTTCTGCTTTAATTTTTTCGGCTGCTTCAGCCCTCAATTCAGTAAAATTAAGAACAAGTAGCACAAGTTGGCTACGCTTAAGTTGCTTGGAAACTACAATTTCTAGTTTTTCGCTGACTCCGGCTTCACTTGGCCCAGGCGTATCAACGATTACAAGATTACCTAGCTTCTCTAGTTGTTGATTTTGCTGTGTTCTGAAAAAAGGAGTTTCGATAGATGGAATGTCATTGTCATTGAGCAACTGGAGAGGATCTTGATCTTGGGATACTGCCAAAATGTTGCAAAGACGGATAATATGATTCAACTCTGTCAGGATTTTGTTAATATTTTTACTGCCATAGATTTCTTCGGAAATTCCAAAATCTGTATCACTGTGGATTTCTTGGAGTAAACTTGCTAAATGCGGATATTCACCAGTATGTTTAAGAACTTCTTCCATCCCTTGCTGCTCAATTTTCAGCCTGATAGCATCCAATGCTTTCTTAAATGCTTCACAAATTCCAGGACTCAATTTTAGAATCGGCTCTGCTGCATTTTCTTTCAATACAATCTCTGTTGGCAGTGTGGTCATCGCTGTAGCAGAACTTGGCAGGAGTTCTTGACCAATAATGGCATTAATAATTTTGGATTTGCCAGCATTCATCGGTGCGGCAATAGCCATTCTGAGTTTTAGGTGTGTGACTGTACCAATCTCCTTTTCAATTTCCTGTTGATATATCTGGTACTTGTTTTCTGAGCTATCCTCAGACTTAAGTTCTTTGCTAGCGCGACCCATCAGAGTGCTAACTTCTTGTAACAGGGCAATCACCTGTCTTTGCAGGTCTTGGACATTGGGGTTGGAAGGAGAAGTCATAGGGTTTTTAGTTGGTGTTTATGGTGAATGGTAGCAGAAATTGTATAACAACTTTAAGCAATTTGTAGTCGTTTCCCCAACGTGTAAGCTTCTGGTAGATGTTTGCCATCTTCTTGATAAAGTTCAATCAATGTTTCTAACAATTCTTGTCCGTGTTTGGCCGCTTCCTCGTAAGTGTGTCCGTGAGTGCAAGGCTGCATGACATCGGTAAACTCAGGGCAACTGACAACAAAAAGTTGATCTTCTTCTGACCACTGGATGATGAGACTGTAAGGGCTATTCATTCTTCTATTTTCTTGAGCTTCTGCTTAATCTGATTGTCGAGCCTCAATTCTATTTATTGTTAATTCTTGCTCCAAGCGTTGAGCAAATATTTGGAATATTTTGACATCTTCCGATGAAATATTACACTCAATTTCCTCATTCTGAACTCGAATAACTTCTCCTCTACCGTCTTTAGCCGTAATTGTTAGAGTTGGCCCTTTCATCCAGAGTCGATATCTTTCCCCGTCATAACATCGACCACCTTCGGGTGCAGCTTCTCCAATCTTCCGTAAGGCTTGTTTCGCAGTTTCTGTTACAAAATCAAAGTATTCGTAGAAACGAGTTTTACTAGCAAATTCCTGTACCCTATTATTTTTTTCTAATTTTTCAATAATTTCGGCAACAGTACAAGGAGGGTTTTTTAGAGCCTCAGCCTGCTGCCGAATTACTTCAACGATTGACTCAGGGTTATTATCGAAAAGCTCACTTAGAAATACATCCGGGTGCTGTGCCTCAATGCCATAAGGTTCCAAAGCCTCTTTTGGGAAGTGTTTGAGGTTATCTGTAACGATGATTTGAGCATTTGCGACAATCGCAGCAGCTACAACATGACGATCTCCTGGATGGTTTGTCATTGCTTCCACCAAACTTGCAGGCACTTTGACAATTGCTTCAGGAAAGGAGTATTTAATCTGTTCCTGAAAATATTTTGCTTTGACATCTGTCATTATGCCTTTTTTTACAAGATTGCGGGTAGCACCATCTAGAATTTCTTGTGAAAAGTTAACGCTGTACAACTCAGCCTCGGCAGCACGCAGCAGCGTATCGCATAAAGGCATAGGGAAGATGACGCAGGAATCTAGAACAACAGAAGAAACATCCATCTTACTTAGCTAGATCGCACACCCCATCTTCGTAGAACCCCTCATCCTGAAGAAATTGGGTTAGTTCTTGCAGCCCTTGGCGACGCTTTACTTTCCGCTGTTCTTGATAATTTATTAAGTCTTGGAAAGTCACTCGTCGATGTGAACCAACTTTGATATGGGGAATTTCTCCTGTTTCTAGTAACTTGATTAGAAAGGGTCTAGATACCTTCAAAATCTCAGCAGCTTCTTGTGTTGTCAACTGGCAATTGTGAGGCATTATAGAAATGCGCTGACCTGATGCCATCATATGAACGATATGAGACAACATACGATAGACAGATTCAGGAATAAGAATCTCTTCTCCGTTGCTTCCCACTAATTTTGCTTGCGAAGGATCGAGGTTAAGAATCCGCTCTAATTCAGCTATTGATTCTTTTTCTTGTTCTTGAACCAAAACGGACTCAAGCGATGCTTTTTGGCTCAACATAATTAATCTCTTTTTTGATTTGATTTTTTTCTATCGAAAGCAGAAAGTCAATCTGTGTTAAAATCAGGGGTTTAAACCCCTGATTTTAACACAACCATTTTTTATTGCTCATTGCTCAGCAGACTGAGGCTGCGATCGCGGAAAACCTGTGCAGCCATTGCTCGAAGGCTATGTAAGTATTTGGCCGGCATATACTTGGTTGTTTCCTTCACGATAACACCTACAGTGCCATAAACGCAATATCCGAAACAAACGAAATATTCAAATTCCCAAAGGGGACAGTTCGATCGCCCGAAATTCCCCCTTCCGACTGAAGACGGATGCTTCGCAGATGTACAATAAGACGATCGCATTCCCCAACTCCCACCGTGATAGAGCGCTACACTTTGCCCGAAATGGGCAACATCTGGACTGAAACCGCCAAACTGAAAAGCTGGCTGCAAGTAGAAATCGCTGTCTGCGAAGCTCAAGCCGAACTCGGCTACATCCCCGCCGCCGCAGTCGAAGAAATCAAAGCTAAGGCTAATTTTGACCCGAAACGAGTCCTCGAAATAGAAGCCGAAGTCCGCCACGACATGATCGCCTTCTTGACAAATGTCAACGAATATGTAGGCGATGCCGGCCGCTACATTCACCTCGGCTTAACCAGTTCCGATGTGCTCGATACTGCTTTGGCGCTGCAATTAGTCGCCAGCGTCAATATCTTGTTAGAACGTGTCGAAGAATTGAGTCAAGCTATTCGCTATCAGGCTCAACAGCATCGCAATACCGTCATGGTTGGCCGATCGCACGGAATTCACGCCGAACCCATCACCTTTGGCTTTAAACTAGCAGGATGGCTGGCAGAAGTCTTTCGCAACCGCGACCGATTAGTGAATTTGCAATCGTCCATAGCAGTCGGCAAAATCTCCGGCGCAGTCGGAACCTATGCTAATATCGATCCGCGAATTGAAGCGATCGCCTGTCAAAACCTCGGACTCGAACCCGATACCGCATCGACTCAAGTCATTTCGCGCGATCGACACGCCGAATACGTCCAAACCTTAGCACTCTTAGCAGCATCGATCGAGCGTTTTGCAGTAGAAATCCGCAACCTGCAACGCACCGATGTTCTCGAAGTCGAAGAATTCTTTTCCAAAGGGCAAAAAGGCTCATCCGCCATGCCTCACAAACGCAACCCGATTCGATCGGAAAGACTCACAGGGATGGCGAGAATCGTCCGCGCCAACGCCGTCGCAGCCTTAGAAAATGTTGCGCTTTGGCACGAAAGAGACATCTCTCACAGTTCCGTAGAACGGATGATTTTGCCCGACAGTTCTACAGTAACTCACTTCATGTTAGTAGAAACCACAGACTTAGTAAAACACCTGCTAGTCTATCCCGAAAACATGAAACAAAACATGAACCTTTACGGCGGAGTCATCTTCAGCCAGCGGGTGATGTTAGCTTTAGTAGAAAAAGGCACGAGTCGCGAAGACGCATACAAAATTGTGCAATCTTGTGCTCACGAAGCTTGGAACAAACCGGGCGGCAATTTCTACAATTTAATTGCTAAGGACGATCGGGTAACAGCTAAGATGACCACCAAAGAGATTGATGATTGTTTCGATCCGCAGTATCAATTGAGGCACTTAGATTTAGTGTATCAGCGCTTGGGAATTTGAGGAGAATTAACAATTAAAAATGACTCAGAGAGAAAAGAGAGCGAGCGTTCTCGCGCTTGTTTCACAGTCCGCCGGGGGTTAAAACCCCCGTCTCATAGCTAAAGTCGGTTAAAACCGACTGAAAGACTCATAAAATAAAAGTTTTAGAGAAATATTTCAGTCCTCTTCAGAGGACTTTAGCTATGAGACAGGGGTTTCAACCCCTGTCGGTCTGGCGGGATGACAGACAACACGAAAAGCGCGAAAATTCCCCAAAATATCCAATGTAAAAACTCTATTAAATATCCACTTAACACAGCTATGAAATTAAACCGATTTACAAAATATTTAATTGTATTCGCTCTAATATTACTATCTACAACCACACTGAATTATACAACATCTATTAGCGCCCAGGAGCCGCCACAACTGCAAATTACCCAACCAGAACCAAACCCAGTAGTACCTGAAAGCATTTTCATGAGTCAACTTCCCCCTGGGGCGCGACTGGTTGACATCCGCACCGTAAATCCCAACATTCGCCTCGATATCCGGTACGCCACTACTAACAATTTCTTGAAACGGAAACTTTACCCTATATCGAAATGCGCCTTGAGAAGTTCTGTTGCTCAAAAGTTAGGGCTAGTTCAAACTGATTTGGAAAAAATCGGATTGGGTTTGAAAGTTTACGATTGCTACAGGCCTTTCTCTGTCACTAAGCAAATGTGGCAAGCTTGGCCAGATCCGCGCTATGTTGCTAATCCTGCTAGGGGTTCGCGGCACAATCGCGGTGCTGCTATTGATTTGACTTTAGTCGATCGCACCGGCAAAGAATTAGAAATGCCTACACCTTACGATGATTTTACCGAAAAAGCTCACGGAGATTATCAAGGCGGCAGCGCAGAATCTCGGAAAAATCGTCAAGTGCTTAAGGATGCGATGAAAAAACACGGATTTATGGGTATCACAACCGAATGGTGGCACTTTGATTCGGAGGATTGGCAGAAGTTTGCAATTCTTGATATATCCCTTGGGGCGATTCCTTAATTTTAGGACTTATGCACTCCGACAAAGAAACCGGGTTTTTTCGCGAATCTGTGCGCCACAACGCGTCTGCTCGTAAAAACCCGGTTTCTGACCACCCGTGCGTAATTATCATTCTATAAACCTGCATATTTATCGCAATTTTACCGAAAATTCGTATTCGTATCCCCGGAAATTCGAGTCTAATTGTAATGTGTAATTGCCTGTTACTGGCACTTTTCCCGTCCACTCTGTTTCATTGCCTTCATAAGGATTTCCTGCTAATAGTTGGCCACGAGGAGTTATAATTTGCGGAAAAACATCTTTCCGATTCCTAACAGTCATTGTTTGACCTTTTCGGGCGCGAATCCGGTAATAGTGAGTGCCGCCGCCGATAATTCGACCTTTAACAATTGCCTCATCTCCTCCCGGCCGAAAATTAATCTGCTGGTTGACGTTAGAACAACTGCTTTCGGTGCGGTTTTTGGCAATCCAACCGGGCGGATCTGTAATTCGCAGCCAACCGTTTTGTTCTTCGGCGACTGAAACAAAGGTATTATTTTTAAGTTTTCCTACTATTTGGCTGCCCCTTACTTGCGGGATCGATCGCACATTTAGCGGTGGATTCGGATCGCTGACTACAGCCATACTGATTTTGCAACCCGAATTTGGCGGTGTGACAACTACGGGCTCAACTTTTCGCGGAGGGACTCCTGCAACTAGCGAGGATTGAAGTGCTGGGGTTTTGGCAGGTTGGGCTGCGGATTTCGGAGATTCCGCAGGCTGGGTTTTTGCTTGCAGAGATTCGGGATTGTTCGCTGGCCCTGCAATCTGGTTTCGGGTGGATGCGGGCGATTCTGCAAGGGGAAGATCGGATTGTTTCATCGCACCCGACTGTATAGTTGCAACGGCCACTCCCACCGCTGTTGCCACTCCTGCTAAGCTTACTGTGATGATTTGACGCTTCGTAAATGACATAAAAAATCCTCTCTGTATCTATACTAATAATTTTTGTTTGGGAGTTGGGGCGATCGCCAGTTAATTTATAGTGGAAATACCTAGTGCCGACCACAGGGTCATTCGATTTTAGATTTTAGATTTTGGATTTTGGATTGACTTGCGCGAGATAAATTCGGGGGCTGGAGGATTTTCGATTTTCGATTTGGGATTGATTCCACGGATAAATCACGTGGCGGGTACCAGCTTTGAAATTCGCTTGTCAGAATTTTTAGATAAAATTTCAGATCCATAATTGCCGCAATAATTTGAGTCAATATATACTGGACGCCTATACTGATGGTAATCTTGCTCTGGGGTATTTGCGCGCAAATTTGCGAAAGTAAGCGTTCAGCGCGAGGTACATAAAATGTCAAAATTGATTCCTCTGAGATTACAACCGCCTCGCGATAGATTGTTGGAGGAGGTGAAGCAGGAAGTCCAAGCAGGCCTCGCGCAATCTTTGCACGCTGCTGTGCTGGCTAACCTCAGCCAAGATTCGCCGCCAACGGGTGTTAACCGCTGTTGGGATGTGGAAGTGAAAGCGGGGAACCGTCCGAGTTTTCGGCTTCCTCCCAAAGCCAGCATTGCCAAAGTGTTCGATCGCACCGGTGGCAAATTGGTAATTTTGGGAGCCACGGGTGCAGGCAAAACTACAACGCTGCTAGAATTAGCTCGCGTGTTAATTTCCCGCGCCCAAAAAGATGCTAGTTTGCCAGTACCAGTGCTGTTTGAACTCGGATCGTGGAAAGCAGAATCCGGGGCGATCGCCGATTGGTTAATTGCTCAACTTCAGTTCAAATACGGCATCTCTCCTGCTGTAGGCAAAAAATGGCTTGCCGAACAACAATTGCTGCCTCTTCTCGACGGCTTGGACGAAGTGGAAACCCACCGCCAAAATATCTGCATTCAAGCAATCAATCACTTTGTTGAAAGCGAATTTAAACCCAAACATTTAGTAGCTTGCAGCAGTTTTGAAGCTTACAAAAACTGCGAAAGTCGATTTCGCCTGCAAGCAGCGGTTTTATTGAAACCTTTAACAGAAACTAAAATCCAAAATTATCTGCTAGAAGCCAGAAGTCGAGAACTTTGGTACAGCATTGAGCATGAGCCGGAGTTGTTGAAATTGGCAAAAGTTCCCTTGCTTTTGAGCATGATGGCTTTGGCTTACGACGATATTTTAATTGAAGCTTGGAAGCGCATAACTTCGGCCGAAGAACAGCGCAAATATCTCTTAACTGCCTATATTCGCCACCAAATCACCGGGCAAGTCAAGCAGTATCCCAGAGGTAAGGAACTGCGGCCCGAACAAATTCGCTACTGGCTGGGATGGCTGGCGAGAAGGATGGAAGAGCAAGGAATTCAAGAATTTTACCTCGATCGCATACCGTCTAGCTGGCTGCAAACAGCCGATGAACGGCGCAAGTATCAGTTTGGAGTTAAGCTGCTTGGCGGGCTGATTTGGGTGATTTTAGGATTAATTGCCAGCTTAGTCTCCGGGTCGATTTGGGGATTGATTGCGGGTGCTGTTGCTGCGGTAATTAGTGCTTTGTTGCCGGGAATTCCGGGGATTGAAAGTTTTATATTGCGCCTGGTTCTGTGGTCTAACGGCTACATTCCTTGGGATTACAGGCGTTTTCTCGATGCTGCGGGCGATCGCTTGTTGCTGCAAAAAACGGGCGATCGGCGCTATCGATTTATTCACGATTTGTTGCAAAAACATTTTTCGGAAATTAGTCATTAGTCATTAGTTATTCGTTAGTTGTTATATGGAGTTGGCAAATGAATGAGCAATTAAGTAAGCCTCGCTCAAAACAACCCAATATCCAGAACCCCTACTTCTAGAGGAAGTCTGGGATCTAAGAGAAGGTTAGTGGTATTTTTGCCATCTGAAATAGCTGTTTAGCAGTAAATTCTAATCCATCAAAAAGTGGATCTGTTAATAGGGTATCTCCCATATAAGTCTGCGGTGCTGCATCGGGGTAAAAAACTGTAATGCTTCTAGCCTTACTATCTACTACCCAAACCCGCAATACCTTAGCATCTAAATAATCTCTCGCTTTAGCAGCTAACTGACCGAAAGTTTGTTCGGGTGAAATAATTTCTATGACTAATTCTGGGGCTACAGGACAGGCTTCATCTTGATTCCAGTCAGGAGATAAGCGTTGGTAAGAAACATATAAAAGATCGGGTACAGGCACCCAGTCTCGCCCCAGTCTGGTTAATTTTACCGCCCATTCTACACCAATTTCTCCCCGTTCCTCACCCCACTGTTCGAGGATTTTTAGTAGGCTTCGGGTGAGGCGAGAATGAAATTTGTTAGGTGACATTTTCGGTACTGCTTGCTCGTCAATAAGTTCGTAGGTAATATCGCCTTCTCCTTCGGGAAGAGTGAGAAACTCTTCCAGAGTTAGTTGAGTTTTTGTCTGGAGCATAATATTCCTCTGCTGTGGGCAGGCAAGTTAGTATTATTTTAACTTAAACATTCATTGACATAATACAAATGTTATGATAAAGATTGGCCAAATCTCAGATTTTAACTGCCGAATTTGCGATCGACTCCTAGATCGACACCCCCAAAAGGTTAATATTCTAGTCTGACCCTCCTGCAATCATTGCTTCACCTCCTATGGCAGAAACCTTACTTTTCAACGCCCTCCGCGAGGCGTTAGACGAAGAAATGGCCCGCGACTCCGCCGTATTCGTACTCGGCGAAGACGTAGGCCAATACGGCGGTTCCTACAAAGTCACCAAAGACCTCTACAACAAATACGGCGAACTTAGAGTGCTCGACACCCCGATCGCCGAAAATAGCTTTACGGGTATGGCAGTAGGCGCAGCAATGACGGGATTGCGGCCGGTCATCGAAGGCATGAACATGGGCTTTTTGCTGCTGGCCTTCAACCAAATTTCCAACAACGCCGGAATGCTGCGCTACACATCGGGCGGCAACTTCAAAATGCCAATGGTAATTCGTGGGCCCGGGGGCGTGGGCCGGCAACTCGGCGCCGAACACTCCCAGCGGTTAGAAGCATATTTCCAAGCAGTACCGGGTTTGAAAATAGTCGCCTGTTCGACTCCCTACAACGCCAAAGGACTCTTAAAATCAGCCATCCGCGACGATAACCCCGTTCTGTTTTTCGAGCACGTTCTTCTTTACAACCTCAAAGAAAATTTGCCAGAAACAGAATATTTAGTGCCGCTGGACAAAGCAGAAATTGTGCGATCGGGCAAAGATGTGACAATCGTGACTTATTCCCGGATGCGGCACCACGTCATGCAAGCCGTGCCCGCCCTGGTAAAAGAAGGTTACGATCCAGAAGTGATCGACCTAATTTCTCTCAAACCCCTGGACATGGAGACCATCGGCGCATCCATTCGCAAAACTCACAAAGTAATTATTGTAGAGGAGTGCATGAAAACAGGAGGCATCGGTGCCGAACTAATTGCCTCAATCAGCGATCGATTTTTTGACGAACTCGACGCACCAGTTTTGCGCCTGTCTTCACAAGATATTCCCACACCTTACAACGGCAATTTGGAAAGACTGACAATTGTCCAGCCCAATCAAATTGTCGAAGCCGTCCAAAAAATGGTAGCTTTGCGAGTATAAATAGTCATCAGTCATTAGCCATTAGTCATTAGTTATCACTCTTTTGTTGTTCGCTAAAACTAACGATATCCAGCAGGACATTGATGCTAAAAAACGGATGCACCGATTGATTATTTCTTGCACCTAACTACTGACTAATGACCAATGACTAATGACTAATGACTAATGACTAATAATTAAATATGCAAAAACAACGTTCCCTATTAGCCCTAATTTTTGTTCTAATCATCGCCGCCATTACTGTAATAGTAACAATTCCGACGCGGCTGGGATTAGACTTGCAAGGAGGGTCGCAACTCACAATTCAAGTAAAAACTACCCCCACAATTCCCAAAATTGACCAGGGAATGTTAGAAGCAGTGCGGCGGATTGTCGAAAACCGGGTCAACGGTTTGGGTGTTTCCGAAGCATTAGTCCAAACAGTAGGAGAAGACCAAATTCTCGTGCAGTTGCCAGGAGTAAATGACCCGCAGCAAGCAGAACGAGTTTTGGGCGGTACGGCCAAGCTAGAATTTCTGGAACAACTGCCCGGAACAGAAGCACAATTGGGCATTGAAAGGCAGTTGCAGCAGGAATTGCTGGTCAAACAAGCAGAACTGAAAATTAGCCCGAATGAGGCAGCTATTAAAGAAAATCAGGCTGCTTTGACAAGAAGCAATGAGGCGATCGCCAAACTCTTCAAAAGCAGCGGCCTCGGCGGCGAAAACCTCAAAGACGCTCAACCTCAACCCTTGGCTTCTGGGAACAACTGGAACGTTGCTCTTGTTTTCGATACCAAAGGAGGCGAACTATTTGCCCAACTCACTAAAAATTTAGCAGGCACCGGACGCAGTATCGGTATTTTCCTAGACGATAGAATGATCAGTTCTCCAGTCGTCGGCGTTGAATTTGCCCAAACAGGAATTACTGGTGGAAGTGCCGTAATTCAAGGCAACTTTACAACCCAAGAAGCCAACGATTTGGCAGTGCAACTGCGGGGCGGCGCTTTGCCGGTACCAGTCGAAATTGTAGAAAACCGTACTGTCGGCGCTACCTTGGGTAGAGACAGCATTCAAAGCAGTATTAACGCAGGTATCGGCGGCTTGATTTTAGTCTTGATTTTCATGGTTGCCTACTATCGACTCCCTGGCGTAATTGCCAATATTGCGCTGTTAATTTATGCTCTGTTAACTTGGGCAGCTTTCGTGCTTTTGGGAGTGACATTAACGCTGCCGGGAATTGCTGGTTTTGTGCTCAGCATCGGGATGGCTGTGGATGCTAACGTGCTGATTTTTGAGCGCACCCGCGAAGAGTTGCGGGCGGGGAAATCGCTTTATCGATCGGTCGAATCGGGTTTTTACCGCGCTTTTTCCAGCATTTTAGACGGCAACGTCACAACAGTTATTGCTTGTGTTGCTTTGTTCTGGTTGGGCGCTGGTTTAGTTAAAGGGTTTGCTGTAACTCTGGCATTGGGCGTATTAGTGAGTATGTTTACTGCGCTCACTTGCAGCCGCACTCTGCTGTTCGTAGTATTGAGCTTTCCAGCCCTGCGGAAACCTCAGTTGTTCTGTCCCGATTTGTCGAAAACTGCTAATAGTTAACTGTTGACTGTTGACTGTTGACTTCTTCCTTCCTTCTTACATCCGTTACATTCGTTAAGGTGAGGCGCATCTACATTTGACAATCAAATTCGAGCAAATTCTTGTGGGGTGGGCGTCCCGCCCGCCCAAAAATACAATTTAGATGCGTAACAGCTTACACAATCCGTTGCCGAACTTCCCTCTTCCTTCAAATTATGAAATTCAGTGTAATCAAATATCGATCGCTCTGGTGGAGTATTTCCGCCGCTATAATCCTCGCAGGTATAGTGTCGATGGCGATTTCTTGGACTCGTCCCGACATCCGCGCACCACTGCGCCCCAGTTTAGATTTTATCGGTGGCACTCGGTTGCAATTTGAACTCGACTGCACAAAACCGGACAATTGTAAACCTATCGATCTTGCTGCTGTCCGCCAAGTCCTGGACACCCAAGGTTTGGCAGGTAGCAGCATTCAAGTTATCGGCCAAGAACAGCAGGGTTTGTCGCTGCGAACAAAAACTTTGGATGTCGAACAGCGAACTAATTTGCAAACAGCTTTGAGCGAAAAGATAGGCGCTTTTGCTCCTCAATCTACTCAAATTGATACGGTTGGGCCTACCCTCGGCAAACAGTTGTTTACTTCGGGTTTGCTGGCTTTGTTGGTTTCTTTTGCTGGAATTACTGCTTATCTGACATTCCGATTTCAGTTGGATTATGCCTTTTTTGCTTTTGTGGCTGTGCTTCACGACGTGTTGGTCACGCTTGGTGTTTTCTCGTTTTTGGGTTTAGTTCAAGGACTGGAAGTTGATAGTTTATTTGTGGTCGCGCTCTTGACACTTATCGGTTTTTCTGTTAACGATACTGTGGTAATTTACGATCGCGTGCGCGAAGTAATCAAGCTAAATCCGGGTCGGTCGATCGATCAAATTGTCGATGATGCTGTCATGCAGACGCTGGGAAGGTCAATTAACACAACGTTTACCACGCTGCTGACATTGTTTTCAATCTTTTTGTTTGGTGGCGAAACCCTCAAATACTTTGCTTTAGCTTTGATTGTCGGTTTTATTGCTGGTTCGTATTCCAGTATTTTCGTTGCCAGTACGCTGCTAGCTTGGTGGCGCAGTCGCACCGGTCACTCCATCCCCGTCCCCGCAGAAGGAATCAACCAGTCCGAGGAAGTTTAATTGACTGTTAACAGTTAACTGTTGACGGTTAACTGTTGACGGTTAACTGTTGACTGACTAATAATAAATCATCAAATAACCAATAACCAATGACAAATGACAAATGACAAATAACAAATGACTACTGACCAAACTTTTGAAATTGAAGTCCAAAGGCTTCACAAACTAACAGTTTACGGCCGCTGGTTAACGGTGATATTGCTGTGGATTAGCGTCGGTTCTTTGAGCATTTGGGGTTTGCGCCGCGAAATCGGTTTGTGGTTAGAACACTTCACTTGGGCGGCGGTGCGCTATGGTTTATCTTTTCATCGCTGGCCCACTCTCGGTTTAGGTTTGTGCTTGGGGATGACTTTGGGAGTGCTAACTTGGCAAAGTCGCAATATGGTGCGAGGGTTGCCCCTGCGGGAAAAACAGGGTTTGGAACAACAAGTTCGCCGCATTCGCCAACAGGGGCCGAGTCATCCTTTGTGGAAGTGGGTTTGCAAAGGTTCGCGGTAGCCGACGGGCTTTATTCTTTAGTCCTAGACGCACTCCAACCTAAGAAACCGGGTTTTTTACCGAATCTGCGCGCTGCAAGCAAATATGAGGGTGAAAAACCCGGTTTCTGACCACCTTTGAGTAGATGCTAATTATTTTAAATCCGTTAAATCCCGTACATTGCTCGTTGCCGAACTTCCTTCTGTTGTATCACGCAAAGCGAGGCAAAATCTGTGCGAGGGAAGACTGTTGAAGCGGAATTTCGATCGCAAATTCGGCTCCTTTTCCCGGTTCCGAAAAGCACTTCAATGCGCCGCCATGTTGGTTGACAACAATTTCATAGCTAATCGACAGTCCCAAACCCGTTCCTTGGCCGACCGGCTTAGTAGTAAAGAAAGGGTCAAACAACCGCTTCCGAACATCTTCTGTCATCCCCGGGCCGTTGTCAGAAATTTTAATTATTACCTTTTTTTTATCAATTAACTCGGTGCGAATCAGAATCGTAGGAATCAGGCGGGTAGACTTAGAAACTGATGATTGAGTCTTTGTACTAGACTGATTTTTTTCGCCTAATTGCGACTTATTTGCGTTTTTTTTATCGACATTTTCGTATGTATTAGACTCAACCAGAGCGTAAACTGCATTAAGTAAAATATTCATAAATACCTGATTGAGTTGTCCGGGATAGCACTGCACCAGTGGCAAGTCGCTGTATTCTTTGTGAATTTCGATCGCCTCCTGCCCCGGTTTTCCTTTAAGCTGGCTTTGCAAAAGCATAATCGTATTGTTGATACCGTCGTGAATGTTGACTTGCTTCATTTCAGCTTCGTCTAATCTGCAAAAATTCCGCAGCGACAAAACGATGTCGCGCACTCTTTCTGCACCTTGCTGCATAGAATTTAAGACTCTGGGCAAGTCTTCTAGCAAATAATCTAGTTCTATTTTTTCCGCTTCCGCTGCAATTTCCGGTATGAATGCGGGACACTGCTGCCTGTAGATTTCGAGCATCTGCATTAAAGCTTGCGTGTACTCTTTAGCGTGGTGCAAATTGCTGTAGATAAAGCCGATGGGATTGTTGATTTCGTGAGCTACTCCTGCTACTAACTGCCCCAAAGAAGACATTTTTTCTGTTTGAATTAGTTGAGTTTGAGTGCGCTGAAGTTCCAGCAGGGCAAGTTCGAGCTGTTGGGCTTGATGTCTCAATTGTGCTTGCGACTCGCGCATCGCCACGGTTGATAACTCGTGAATTTGCAACTGAGAAAGCAGCAGTTGGTGTACGTCTAAAAGTTTGTAAGTTTCCGGTTCTACTTGTACTACAATTGGTTCGTGGATTAGTTCGGGCGATCGCTCCAAAGACTGCCGCACTGCTGTCATAATTGAGGTGTCGCGATCGAGAACCAACATATCAGTTTTAGTAAAGCGGTAGAGTATGAACAAAGGCTGTTGAGAAAATAACTCCAAGCTGTAGGGGCGGCTCATGTGTTCAAAATAACGCCGCCGCGAAATCATCCCTATAAACTTTCCTTGCTGAGTGATGATGATGCCCGGAACTAAAGGGTTTGCTTGAAAAATTTTAGCAACTTCGTCTCCCGGACACTCAGATTCTAGGAGAAAGTCGTACAGGGTTAATTCCTGTAGAGTCGATCGCAAACCAAGCGACGATTTTAGGGGACTCAACCCGTCAGTTTCATACACTGCTCCCTCCTTTGGTAATTGGCAGTTGTGGTTTGCTGCTGGAGTATTGCCTACTATTTAGAAGGCTTTTTCAACTCTTTTTATAGCTTAGTCATCAACTTTCCTCTGCTCCCTCGAATCCAGTTAATTCAGCAGGATTTTTTTCCTTAAATCGTGCTGGTGTCACCAGAAATGATATTGCAGGTTAGATTGATTTAACAGCAGACACCCCTTTGAAACCTGACTATGTATTGAATTTTATATATCCAAGATTTTACTAATCCGAATATAACAGTCATAACTATTTTTAATGTTTGATGACATTAAATTGGTTCAGATGGATAGACATCTGCGACCTGTGGCAGTACATTTCGTATTGCCCCTTGCGTAAAATTATATTACAATAAGACAAGAATAGCGACAAATCAGCAGCCGATCGCCCGATTTGAAAATTCAGGCAAAACAGGTTTCCGGCAATTGCCAAGAAATGTCAATTGTCAGTTTTTTTGCACAAATGCCGATCGCACTCAACCCGAAGATTGTATTGTAGGTAGTCTCAGAGCCAAGGACAGCCGATGGCGAGCAATTTGTCAAGTTCGGCAGCTTATACTTTAGCCGCATCGAGACTCCAAAGCTTCACCAACGAAATTTTTCCCGGCAGATGCTAAAGTTGTGCGATCGCAGCTAAAACTCACATTCGACACATCCGCTTGATGTGCCTTAAAATTTTCCAGAAAAGTACCATCGGGTTCCCAACTTGAGATTCAAACTTTGTCGCTGGCAAATCGGACACGGAGAATCAAGAGGAAGCAGAAGCAAATAATTCTATTTTACCTTTCCGTTTCCCCAAATTCAACTTCAATGTGAACAAGTTGGTTTAGTTGCGGTAATATTTCGATCATTATTACTTCTCCTCCCCCTTGATTTTAGGCAATTCTCATTAGAAACTCTAAGATGTTGATTTGAGGAACCTCGGGGGGTCGGGTTTGATGTGGCGATCGCACTGAGCTAAATTGAAATAACATTTGAGGAAAGTAAGCGACGGTTTTCATGTGCGGTTTCCCGAACGAGAGGTGGTAATTGTATACACGGCGGGACGATCGTACTTTCAGTACAATGTCAGTATTTCAACCTGTACACCTGTTGAGCCTGAGTCTCTGAGAGTGTGGAAGTCGCTCTCATCCTTTCGTTGTCTGGATTGGACGCTTTTCAAGGATTAGGCGGTGCGAGGGCCAGAAGCAGACAGTTAACCAAACGGCACAAGTGAAGTCGGCTGCTAACGCCCACTGAGGAAGGATTTTAGGCTCTCACCGTCAAAGATCAATAGAGAAAAGCACCATAGCACCCGCAGCAATATCACCCAAAAGAATGATTGATAGAAAAAAAGTGGCGTGTTATATTTCAATATAATTCTATACAAAAATACTTTTACCTAAAAGGAGAACAAAAAATGGACACACCTACAGATCGCGAACAAGAACCTGTCGGGACAAGAGAACTCGAATCAATACCTGTATCTGAAAAAGTTTCGGCCCAAAAAGTTGCTGAGGTTAATTTTGAAACGACTCCTCTAGAAACTCCTGCTTATACTCAGGAAAAAGTTAGCGTCGAGGAGGTAAAAATTAACGGCGACGATTTGGTTGCTAAAGTTAAAGAACTGATTCACGAAGGAAATATCCGCCGCATCATTATCAAAAATGAAGAGGGACGGATCTTAGTAGAAGTTCCTTTGACAGTGGGAGTAGTCGGCGGAGTCATCGGTGCGGCGTTGTTTCCAGTCATTGCAGCAGTAGGAGCGATAGGTGCATTAGTAGCTCACATGACCATCATCATTGAAAGAACAGAATAAAAAAATTCGTAAGGATTCAGGTCAAAAAAACTTCGGTGACAAAAGTTGGTAAAATAAACCAATGAAAAAGCCCGCAGCAACCAGAAAGCAGAAAAAAACCGAAATATAGCAGTTGAGCCAAGCTTAACTTGTAGAAATGGTACTGGGGCTGCAAAAAATCATTGAATAATTGCAAGAAAAACTAGGGATTGCTACGGGCAAAAATCCAACCACCAGTCAGACTTGCTTCACTACGTTCGCAATGACAGGAAATCCTAGTACGTGCATCCAGGATTAACTGGTTCCCAGGCTGGAGCCTGGGAACTGAGGAATGAGAAATAACTTCCACAAACTTGTGGAAGTTATTTAATTCTCATTCCTTAGTCCAAACCGAGAGTTAAGCAACGTTTGCACGCGCCCGATTCAGAGACATGGATTAGGGCGTACTGCAATAGAAGGATAGGCAGAAATTAATCGCTTAAAACAGCTTTTTCCTCTGTTGTTGGATACCGAAGCAATTTATCAAGAATGGGAGCGACTGGCGATCGCAAATAAGGTTGTAGGTGTTAACGTTTATGATGCGCGGCTAGTAGCTGCTATGCTAGTTCATGGTTTAACCCATATCCTAACTTTTAACATTGCTGATTTCGCTCGTTATTCACAAATTACGGCTGTTAATCCTCCAACTGTAAAGCCTTGATTAATTGGGAATTTAACAGAAATGGTAAGGTACGTCAGTTCGAGATTATCCATTTTTAGTGCAAGTAACACTAACTGACGCACCCTACGACTCTTCTTGTAGGGTGCGTCAGTTCGTAGATTATCGATTTTTAGCGAAAATAACGGCGACTGACACACCCTACGACTACGACTCAACTCGGTGTTAGCAAAATTAGCTGTTTTGATAAGATCGATCGCACTTCATCCAATCCAATCTCCACATTCCCCAAAATCTCCCCAACAGTCTTCTCACCACCTTGTAGGGGCGGTGCCCCCGTGCCCGCCCTGTCTGGGGGGGGTACACAACCTTGCAAAAACTCAAATTCAGCACTTGACAAATTGAGCAATTGGTAGTTTCAATCAAACACTTGTTGACTAGGCCAACCGTGCATACAACCACTCAACTCTGGAATTGCCGCCAAAAGTGCCAGATCGTCCGACCAATCAATTTTATTAACAGGCTTTTTGCCCAAGAAAAACTCATAATGAGTGATTTCCGTATCCAACAATTCAATTAATCGATAAAGCTCCCGTTCCGTCAAACCCTGAGCTCTTTCTATCAATTCCGGCGCTTTGCTCAAAAGTCTTTCTAACTGCCAATATCCCGGATTTTTGTCCAACAGTAGTTTCACAGGGATGCCACAAATAACTTTTTTTCACGATCTGCGGCAAAAGCAAGGCAGGCTTTGATGTCTGCCGAAGTTAATTCTGAAAAATCTTCCAGAATTTCTGCTTCTGTCATGCCACCGGCGAGATATTCTAAGATGTCGTAGACGGTGATTCGCATTCCCCGAATACATGGTTTGCCACTGCGTTTTCCCGGTTCAATTGTGATTATGTCGTGGTAGTCCATAAAGCAATATTTTGTACTAATAAGCGTAATTATAACTGCAAATAATCCTGGTTTGTTTAGGTTAGGATTTCAGGTTTGAGCAAGTAGGGAGAAAAAAAAGAACCCTGACGTTGAAAGTAGCCAAGGCAGATCAGTTTTCTCATGGTCTGCGGCAAAAGCAAGACAGGCTTTGATGTCTGCCGAATTTAGTAGGGTTTTCCACCAATAAGACTCCAAAATTGGCGGCAGTCCGATCGACACGGGGCGATCGGCTCCACATCTCCGACGGCTGGCACGGCTGGCACGGCTTCAAAATGGAACCATTTAGCGCGGTCTAGGGGGTTTTGGGGTGATTCACGTCTGCCACGGTAACGCTCGCACAATCGCACCCTAACCGTGTCTGGCACTGCCACGGCTCGCACAGTTATACGGTTTTTATGGTTATGGCAAGGTTGGTACGATGGCGATAAGGCTAGCTTTATGATACATTTAGCAGTTGGGTGTACAACTGAGAGTTAAGATAAATGGCTACAAAAAAGACAATAAAACGTTTTCCTTTGTTAGTTGCTCTTGATACAGAAGTTTTTTATAAGTCTCATTTAAGCTATGATTCAACACAATGGAAAGCTTTAATTACGTTTGTTCGAGAAGAAAAAATAAAATTGTTTGTAACTTCTATTACTATTCATGAAGTAAGAAAACATATTACTGAACAAGCACAATTAATTTCTCAAGTTATCAATCATTTTGTACATGGATTGCTTCACAAAAAATTTCAACCATCTAAAGATAGTCCTAAAATAACAATTCCTACTAAATCGACCTTGCTTAATCAATTCAAAAAACAAGTTGAAGATTTAGTACCTGATTTTGAGCAAATTAATCAGGAGATTCAAAACAAATTTGAAGTTTTGTTTGAAAAAGCTAAATTAGAGATAATCGACATTGATGGGGTTTCAGTAGATGATGTTTTTAAAAGTTATTTTTCTTGTACTCCCCCATTTAGTGAAAAAAAGAAAAATGAATTTCCAGATGCTTTTGCACTTTTAGCCCTTCAAAAAGCGGCACAAGATAAAAATCAAATAATTTGTGTCGTTAGCGGTGATTCTGATTGGGAAAATTATTGTATTTCAACAAAAAACACACATCTTTGTTATTTCAAAAGTCTTGAGGATTTATTAGAAAGTATAAATGAAGGTATTGATTCTGATGAGTTTAGTGAAATTTATGAATTGTTTCAGGATAAACAAGACGACATAAAAGAAGAAATAAAGAAGAAATTTTTAGAGTTTAATTTTTCAGTGGGCATAAATGATAGTTCACTTGAATGGGGTAGTGTAAAGACTCGAATTAACGTTAAAACAGTATATATTGGTGGTAGTTCCTTAATACATATTGTTAAATCTTCATTAATCAATGTTGATGGTTTTGACATCAATCAAGTTTTAGTAACATTTAAAATAGCAGTTATTATAGGTTGTGATGTCAAGATAAATTACACTAGATTGGTATATGAAGATGATGATGATGAAGAATATGATATACCTTCTTTTGTAAAAGAAGAAAGAGAAATAATCGTTCAACCATCTTATGATGGTATTTATTCTGATGTAGAACTTACGCTTATGTTCACTAGAGATGAAAATAATACTTTATGTGATCCTGTTATAAAATATGTTAATATCAATCCTGATAATGATTTAAATGAAATATTTATTAGTTCAATCATTGAGTGTGAGGATGAATAATATTAGATAAATTAACGGTTTTACTTAGATGTGAAAATCTGAATTGTGTTGCTAATTCCTACCATATCTTGATGTAGCTGCAAGGGTTATAGGGCTTAGGCGGGGATTTTTGATTTTCCCCGCCTAGCTTGATTTATAGATGTTTCAGCCTCTAAATCAGGATATGCTCTTATCCTGATTTAGTAAAATAACGTGCCTGATATTTGTTGGTCTTATTAACTGGTTCCCAGGCTAGAGCGTGGGAACCGAGATTCAGAGGCTCTGCCTCGCTAACGGATAAAAATAAAAACAGGAGGCAGATGCTCATGGAATGTGTTCCCAGGCCTTAGCCTGGGAACGAGCAAACACCTACGCTTTGCGCTTCCGACGGCGAATCAGCACACTCATCACTTGGTTCGGATTAGCTGCACGTTGTACGGGACTCCAATCGCCAACTTGGGCAAATCCCAGGCGGTACAAGGTGAGTATGGTTTCCCTGACACCCTTGGGCGAACCTGTCACCGTTACACAAACCACATCCTGTTCCGATTCTGCTGCTGAGTCGTCATTTGGCCGTGCAAATTTGTTGTCGTCAGGCACGAATTCCTGTGACATAATTATGTTCTCCTGGTTTTAGGTTTTCTAGAAAAACCCAAAAACCCAGCCGCCCCGCATTTCAACACATAGCAGGGCGGCTACAGAGGATGTTAAGATACTCCGTTAGCCTCCAGACTGCTAGTCCCAGTTTGGCGGTTATGCTGTCCATTGCTGTTACCAGCAGCTTTGGGCAGTGCAACTAGATTTTTGGGCGACGCGGGCTACTTCCTCTACAAGCAAAGCAACCTCTAACTTCAAAGCGTAGCCGCAGACGGGGGCCTGTGTCAATCCATTTCGGATTTTACCGGGAGTAAGATTAAATGAACCGCGAAGGCACGAAGGACGCGAAGGAAGAGAAAGAAGCAGATGCAGTTCTTCCTTCGCGCACTTCGCGTCTTCGCGGTTCGTTCACATAATGAAAAAGCCCTATAATTTCGGTGTGAGCAAAATTAGCTGTTTTGATAAGATCGATCGCACTTCATCCAATCCCATCTCCACATCCGCCAAAATCTCTCCCACAGTTCTGGTATTGCAACCTTGCAAAAACTCAAATTCAGCACTTGACAAATTGACCAATTGGTAATTGCAATCAAACACTTGTTGACTCGGCCAACCGTGCATACAACCACTCAACTCAGGAATTGCCGCCAAAAGTGCCTTATCGTCCGACCAATCAATCTTATTAACAGGCTTTTTGCCCAAGAAAAACTCGTAATGAGTGATTTCCGTATCCAACAATTCAATTAATCGATAAAGCTCCCGTTCCGTCAAACCCTGAGCTCTTTCTATCAATTCCGGCGCTTTCCCCAAAAGTCTTTCTAACTGCCAATATCCCGGATTTGAGAAACCGATAAATTCCAATCCCGAAGCGTCAATTAACTCGAACAAAGTCTCGATATTGTAGTCAATTTCCTGCGGGTGAACGTACATATCAGCAAAACATTCGTCCCGCTGATTTTCTCCTGCCCAACGCTGTTTTTCGTACTTGACAAGACGGTTGTTTTCTGGTAGAGAAGCAAAGATTTGACGACCGACTTTCACACCATCGGGATAGTCACCTTTTTGGGAACCTTGGAGAAGTCCGATCGCCCTTTGCATGAGTTGAATTTCCCAGCGTCCGAGCTCAGCATACACAAAAATGTGCATCAAACCGCCCGCCGCCAACTTCGCCGCCAGGGCTTGAATGCCCCGGATCGGATCGGGTAAGTGGTGCAGCACGCCCACGCAGTTGATCAAATCAAACTCGCCATCTAACTCAGCCGCATCGTACAGGCTGAGGTGGCGGAAATCAGCTTCCCGCGCTCCAGAGCGCCGACAGCGTTCTTGTGCTACCTTCAAAGCACCCGCACTCAGGTCGATCGCCGTCACCGAAGCTTCGGGATTGAGGTGAATCAGATAATCGGTACTCGAACCCGTGCCGCAGCCAGCATCTAAAATCCGAACATCTAGTTTTGGCGGCTTTTGGCCAGTGCAAAAATTGTAAGCATCAGGCCAACTCCAGCGCCAGTTGTAGCCTGGGGGCGGTTCATCTGACAAAGGATCGGGCGGGAAAGGGAAAGTATCGTAAAGCCGCCGCACGGCAGCACTGATATCGGGTGTAGTATCCATAGGTGACATTTGTTGGGCTTGGGGATTCGGGATTGGACTGACAACTGACCGCTGACCACTGACCGACAGCAATTTGATCCGCGCCCCCCGGATTTATCGGTGGGGTCGATTCTTCAATCTAAAATCTAAAATCTAAAATCTAAAATCGGTTGACAGCTTCTGCGTAATAAAACTTATCATTTTTTCTCATATAAGCTCTCTTAAATCTATACAATAAATCTCGACAGGCTTTTTAACAAACGAGGACTGTCAATAGCCCACCGCTGAACTGTCGGGTAAAGCGGAGGCGTCTTTCAAAAGAGCAACAGGTCTCGAAACAGGCAGAAGAAAATTTTTGATTTTCTTTTCCTTTAATTCAAGGCACTGGCTGCAATCGCCCAAAGGCAACTCTCCTGCCGAGTCTTTTTTTCCACGGGTATACCGACGGATCGCAGCGGAGGGAGTACCCCGTGCCTGCCTTCGGATCGGACATTTACCCGCAGGCAGAAAGATGAAACCAAAACATTTTAATCTAAGAAAGTAAGCGCGCCCGAACCTCGTGACAGGTAAAGGCAAAAAGTAAACAAAGCAAAAATACCTACTTTGACCTGCATGAGAAGGCAAGGTTAGTCTGGTTAAATGCTGCAACGATTTAGATAGGGAGCGAAAGAGTCTAATGACTGTAAAAGCAAGTGGTGGAAGCTCGGTTGCGCGTCCGCAACTATATCAAACTGTACCGGTCGCAACAATTTCGCAAGCAGAACAGCAAGACCGCTTTCTACAGCGGGGCGAACTCAGCGAACTGGCAAGTTATTTCAGTTCCGGGGCTCTTCGGATCGATATCTCTGCGACGCTGACCCAAAACTCGGAACTGATAGTATCCCGCGCAGCTAACCGGATTTTTACCGGCGGTTCCCCGCTGGCATTTTTGGAAAGACCACAAGAACCTGCGATGGCTGTAGCAGGGGCGGCACGTGGCGGTTCGGCGAATGTCTCTGAAGGCATGAAACTGGGAAATGTCACCTACGTAGAAAGCCGCTCTGGCGGCAACGGCGGTGGCGGCGGCGGATTCTTGGGGCTAGGAAATCTATTTTCTGGCAACGGTGGCGGCTACAGCGGCCCAATCCCAGCAGGATTTCAGCCGATCAATGTCTCGCGCTACGGCCCGGGCAACATGACCAAATCTCTGCGGGACTTGAGCTGGTTTTTGCGTTACATCACCTACGCAATTGTCGCTGGCGACCCGAATATTATTTCGGTGAACGTGCGCGGATTGCGGGAAATCATCGAAAATGCTTGCTCTTCGGCGGCCACAATTGTGGCAATGCAGGAAATGAAGGCAGCATCTTTGGGCTATTTCCGAAACAATGCAGAGGCTAGTGCGATCGTCGGACAGTATTTCGACGTAGCAATTACCGAATTCAAAGCTCCCACACCTTCAGACAAGGTGCGGCAGCGCGAAAGCAACGACCAGCAAGGGCTGCAACTGCCTCAGATTTACTTCAACGCAGCCGAGCGCCGATCGAAATTCGTCATGAAAACCGGTCTGTCTTCGGCCGAAAAGATAGAAGTAGTCAAAGCAGCTTACCGCCAAGTATTCGAGCGCGATATTACCCGCGCATACAGCCAAAGCATTTCTGACTTGGAATCCAAGGTCAAAAATGGCGAAATCTCGATGAAAGAGTTTATTCGCCGCCTTGGCAAATCTCCTCTGTACCGTCAGCAATTCTACGAGCCGTTTGTCAACAGCCGCGCTGTAGAACTTGCCGCCCGCCACTTCTTGGGCCGCGGTTTGAGCTCGCGGGAGGAATTTAGCAAGTATTTTGCGATCGTCAGCAAAGGCGGCCTGCCAGCCCTCGTAGACGCGATGGTTTATTCCCAGGAGTATTCCGACTACTTCGGCGAAGAAACAGTGCCTTACCTGCGCGGTTTGGGCCAAGAAGCTCAGGAGTGTCGCAACTGGGGCCCGCAAATTGATTTGTTCAATTTCAGCGCTCCGTTCCGCAAGGTTCCTCAGTTCATCACCTTGTTTGCTGGCTACACCCAGCCTCTGCCAGACCAGCACGTTTACGGTGTTGGCAATGACCCCTTAGAAATTCAGTTCGGCGCGATTTTCCCGAAAGAAACTCGCAACCCCAAGAGCCGTCCAGCTCCCTTCGGCAAAGACACTCGCCGTATCCTGATCCGTCAAGGTGCGGGGATTGACAATCAGTTGAGCAATCCGGCGGCTCGCGGTGCTGCTCCTGGTTCTCTGGGCCCCAAGGTCTTTAAATTAGACCAGTTACCGAGCAACTATGTTGCTTCCAAGAAAACTGCCCGCGGTGTCTCCAGCAGCTACAGCAATTCTTCCAGTGTCAAATATACCGAAAGTTCCACCCAAGCGGTGATTCGGGCTGCTTACCTGCAAGTGTTTGGTCGCGATGTGTTCGACGGGCAGCGCCAAAAGGTAGCGGAAATTAAGCTGGAAAACGGCGAGATTCCGATGCGCGAGTTTATTCGGATGTTGGCGAAGTCTGATGTGTTCCGCAATATGTACTGGAGCAAGCTCTACGTTTGTAAGGCGATCGAGTACATTCACCGCCGACTCCTGGGACGCCCTACCTACGGCCGTCAGGAAATGAACGCTTACTTTGACATTTGCGCCAAGAAGGGTTTCTACGCGCTAGTCGATAGCATCATGGACAGCATGGAGTACAACGAAGCTTTCGGGGAAGATACAGTGCCCTACGAGCGCTATGTGACTCCCGGTGGTTTGTCGATGCGGACGATGCGATCGGGTTCCATCGCTGAGCAAAATTTCCAAGCTCAGACGCCCGAAACTCCTCGGTTTATTGAACTGGGTACAGCAGGCAACCGAGGCGATATCGAGTTGCAAAGTCGGATTGCTCAAGGTGTTAGCAAGCGGCGCGAACAAACTAAGATGTTCAAGCTGACGACAACTTCGGACAAAGTAGCTTTGAAAACTTTAATTCAAGCTGCTTACCGTCAAATTTTTGAACGCGATTTAAACCCCTACGTTGTGAAGAATGAATTCACGGCGCTCGAAAGCAAACTGGGCAACAATGAAATCAATCTCAAGGAGTTCATTGAGGCTTTGGGCTGCTCGTCGCTGTACATCAAACAGTTCTACGCACCTTATCCCAATACTAAGGTAATTGAGTTGGGTACGAAGCACTTCTTGGGCCGTGCTCCTCGCAATCAAGCGGAGATTCGGACTTATAACCAAATCTTGGCAAGTAAAGGGATTAAGGGCTTTATCAACGCGATGTTGAACAGCGTTGAATATGCTGAGGCTTTTGGTGAGGATACTGTTCCTTACCGCCGCTTCCCGACTCTACCTGCTGCTAATTTCCCGAATACTGAAAGACTGTACAACCAGTTGACTAAGCAGAATGGTGAAATTGTGGTTCCGAGTTTTGAGCCTGTGGCTGCGATCGACAGAAGCTAACAACAAACTGCAAGAAAGTTGATTTTGTAGGTTGACAAAAATCCCTCGCTATGGTAATGCTGTAGCGGGGGATTTTTGGTAATGTTACGCTGTTGATCGATCGGCGAGTCCCATAGTCCGACAGGGATTGAACTCCCTGTGTCCTAGCTAAAGTCCTTGCTATGAGGACTGAGGTGGGCGATCGTTTGATTTGGCGTTTCAGTCGGTTTTAACTGATATCTTGCACCATTCTCAATTAGCCCTAGGGGCGGGTTCGCCAACAGCCTTAAAGCTTGCAAATAGGTTCTATAAACCCGCCCGACCCCACGAAAAATCCTCTTATTGATATTGCTGCAAGATGTCAGTTAAAACCGACTTTAACTCTCTCGACGGGGATTTCTATCACTGCTAGGACTCAAAGCAAAACCCGATCGCCCCAAAAGTGCGATCGGGGTCGATCGATGAGTCCGAGAGTCCGACAGGGATTGAAATCCCTGTCTCATAGCTGAAGTCCACTTAAGTGGACTAAATTGAACCACAGTTTGATGAGACTGAGAAATTTGATAACGGGCAGGCAAGCGTGAGAAATGGTTGGCAATTCAGTATGGTCTCTGACCACGAATTTCTTGATGGTACCCGCCACGTGATTTATCCGTGGAATCAACCCAAAATCGAAAATCGAAAATCCTCAAGAAAGAGCATTTATCCGTGGGGTCGCCTCTAAAATCTAAAATCTAAAATCTAAAATCGATTGACTGTACTGAGTATATTTAGGATTTGAATAATTAAACTAACTGCCACTCAAGAATACCAAACTACAAAGTATAGGACGAAAAGAATATGGGTTTGTCGATCTAAGCTGTTGTGCATTTAATTTGTATGTTAACGGCGGGCTTTCGGGCCCAAGCCCTACTTCCCACAAGAGAAAAAATTTATTTTACTATGCAATTTAAATGCGGATTAGCTTATTGATTTCGCTAATCTTAGGATTATTAATTACAGCCATGATTAATCGGTTAATGGCGATATAGCAACCGCCTTGGCGGTTTCTATACTAGCGTGTTTTTTTATTCAAACTGACAACAAGTATTTTTTGTATCGGAGGCGGAATATGGATAATTTATCGGACAATTCAGCATAGAAAACACAATATATTGGTTTATGAAGTCGGGGCGGAAACTTGCACCCGCCCTTTAGATATTCGGTTAACCGTACTCAAATAGCCACTTTAACGCGAGAACATTACCGCCCACTCTTCGTCGTTGATTTCAATATACAAAATTGCGATCGGCACAGACAGATCCATTACCTAGTTATCGGGCATTAGTGATTTCCCTTCATTCCCTATAGGCAAAAATTAGGTATAATTGGTTAGCGCGTATTATGATAAAAGTTTAAAAAAAGAAGGACCAGGGAGGGAAGAACCCAAACGCGATAGTGATGAGTCATTACCCATCTAAAATCTAAAATCTAAAATCTAAAATCTAAATTTGTATGAGCTACATCAAGATATTGACCGCAAAATAAAACAGCACAATAAACGGGCCACTTGTTCTGATTAGTAAAGTAGCGAAATGAATAAGGTATTAGGGCATAATGTTGTGAAAGATGGAACAGGGTATGGAACTAAATTTACAGAAATTTTATAGCGCCTGCAATCCCAGCTACACCCTGGCAGTAGCAAATCAACAAGACCGACAATACTATATCGATTTCTCTTCAGTGCGGGGCGGCACGATCGTAGAACAATTGGAGCGCACCATCAGCCGTCTGTCCCCCGATTCACCTACCTGTCAATTATTCACCGGTCACATCGGCTCTGGTAAATCAACTGAATTGCTGCGGCTACAAGCTCAATTGCAGCAACAAGGATTTCATGTTGTTTATTTTGAGTCGAGTAAAGACTTAGACATGGCAGATGTAGATATCACTGACATTTTATTGAGCGTTGCTCGTCAGGTGAGCGAAAGTATCGAGAAAATGAAAATCAAGCTGCAACCGACGGGTTTTAAAGCTTTGCTCAAAGGGGTTGCTGATGTTTTTCAAACTCAAATAGACTTGAGTGCTGAAGCTAATGTCCCTGGTTTTGGGGAAATAAATGCCAGCACGGAGGGAGAATTTTCTCTGTCTTTGGGAATTGGGAAAATTACTGCTAAGGCGAAAGATGCTCCGAATCTGCGATCGGAGTTAAGGCAATATTTGGAGCCGCGAACTAACGTAATTTTAGATGCACTGAATAAGGAGTTGCTGGAACCGGCTAACCAAGAACTGAAACGCCAGGGAAAACAGGGACTTGTGGTAATTATCGACAATCTCGATCGCATACACCTGTGCGCGAAACCGACGGGGCGACTGCAGCCGGAATACCTGTTTGTCGATCGCGGCGAACAATTGGCAAGACTAAATTGCCACGTCGTGTATACAATTCCTTTGGTGCTGATTTTCTCTAACGATTTGGGCCAGTTGACCAATCGATTTGGGGTAGATCCGAAGGTTTTGCCGATGGTGCCGGTGCAGTTTAGCGATGGTTCTGAGTGTTCTGAGGGTGTGGAATTGCTGCGGCAAATGGTTCTGGCGCGGGCTTTTCCAACGGTGCATCCTTCACAGCGCTATGCTTTGGTGGGCAAAGTTTTCGACTCTGCGGAAACTCTCGATCGCCTGTGTCGAGTCAGCGGCGGTCATGTCCGCAATTTGCTGCAACTACTGTATGGCTGTCTGCAGAAACAAGACCCTCCTCTGTCGCGGGAAACTTTGGAAAATGTGATCGTCCAGCGCCGCCACCAGCTTACTTTGGCGATCGAACCTGATGAGTGGCAATTGCTGCGCCAAGTATCCGTTACCAAAACTGTGAACGGGGAAACTAAATACCAAATATTGCTGCGGAGTCTCTGGGTTTTTGAATACCGTTACGGCGAAGATTATTGGTTTGATGTCAATCCGATTTTGGCTGACGCCAAAGAGTTTCGGGAAACAGTTGAGAGTTGAGAGTTGACAGTTGACAGTTGATGGTTGAGAGTTGATGGTTGATGGTTCATGGTTGAGAGTTATCTCCGCCTAATCATAAACAGTCAACAGTCAACTAACAAAAATGATTAAAGGCACGACTAAACTGTTGGGAGTAATTGGTCATCCCGTCGAACATTCTTTGTCGCCGGCGATGCACAATGCTGCTATTTCCCACTTGGGAGTCGATTTTGTTTACTTGCCGTTTCCGGTAAAACCAGGGGATTTAAAAGCTGCTCTTGCAGGATTTGCGGCGATCGGCGTTCGGGGATTTAGCATCACGATTCCCCACAAACAAGCAATCTTACCGCTGTTGTCAGAAGTTTCCCCGATCGCCCGATCGATCGGCGCAGTCAATACCGTATACCTGACTGACAAAGGTTGGTGCGGCACAAATACAGACGTTGAAGGCTTTCTCGCGCCCCTGCAAACCCCCCCAACCCCCCCTTACCAAGGGGGGGCTAGGGGGGATTCCGAAGAAACGGGCAATACGGCAGTCGAATCCTGTCCCCCCCCTTACCAAGGGGGGGCTAGGGGGGGTTCCGAAGAAACGGGCAATACGGCTGTTGAATCCTGTCCCCCCCCTTACCAAGGGGGGGCTAGGGGGGGTTCCGATTGGAGTCAGAAAGTAGCGGTAATTTTGGGGAATGGCGGGGCCGCGAGAGCTGTTGTGGCTGGATGCGCTCAATTGGGATGTGCAGAGATTCACGTTGTCGGCCGCAACGAACAAAATTTAGGGGAATTTCAGCAGAGTTGGGTCAATTCTCCGATGCCCGTGCATAATTTGCAGGTGCATACTTGGGATAATTTGTCAAGCTTAATCTCGCAGGCAGATTTGCTGGTGAACACGACGCCTGTGGGGATGTATCCGCAGGGGGAAAAGTCGCCGGTTGCGGCTGGTGAGATCGATCGAATTTCAGCAGGTGCGATCGTCTATGATTTAATTTACACCCCTAATCCTACCCAGTTTCTCAAAGATGCGAAGCTTCGGGGAGCGCGAGCTATTGACGGACTCCCCATGCTAGTTCAACAAGGAGCAGCCGCCTTAAAAATTTGGCTGGATCAAGAATCCGTCCCAGTCGATGTGATGCGCCAAGCCTTGCGCCAGCATTTAGGTCTAGATTAATGCCATTTCTTCAAAAAGTAGCTGTAGTTTTCAGAATTCCTATAAGCAGGAATTTGAGGCCCAATTCGCGCTAAGCTGAGAATTAAAATATACTTGCCCCCCCATTTATGAAATTTCGAGCTATCAGCCTTTTTTTTGCTACTTGCCTAATCGGAATTTTTAGTTTGGTATTCACTCCACCTGCTTGGGCTTTGACGCAGATTAAACTTTCAGACCTTTCTTATCGCGAATGTCCGGCAGAAATGGGAGAAGGAACAGTCACCAGCGGCAGTTCTATGGAAGCTACCTGCTTTTTGATTACTGGGAAAGCTGAAAATAGCACCGGCAAACCAGTTGTCAATGCCGATATTTTCGGCCGCATTTATGATGCTGACGACAATCCGGTGATGCAAAACCGGACTCGGTTGGGTTCTATAGAAGAAGTTCCTCCCGGAGTTAGCGATTTTCAGCTCAGAATTTCCGTTGCCGCCAATCAACGAACACCTTTGAAGCTCAAGCAATTTAAAGCTACAGGTTTTACTGGCGTGGTTCGCCGCTAACGAAACTCTTGGAGATTTTGGGTTGGCTGCCGATGAAATTGCGATGCAGTTTTCGATTTTCGATTGTTGAGCGGCCGGCAATTTCTCATTTCTAATTTACGATAAACTCCCCAGCTTTTCAACCGGGGAGTTAATCTAAAAATGTCAAATCTAAAATTTAGTTGCCGGCGGCTAGGTCTGCCAAACAATTTACGCTCGATGCTGAAAAACTTAAGCTTTTCCAACTACAAAGATGTTTGCAGGCTGGTCAAAAGACCGATCAAGAATTCCGAGCCGAATTGCAGTACAAAAAACGCAATTAGTGGTGAAAAGTCAATCCCTCCCAAGGGGGGGATAATCGAGCGGAATAGATTGAGGTAAGGGTCTGTTAACTGACTCAAAATTGAAAACGGGGGGTCGTACCAATTGATGTTAGGGAACCAGCTTAACAGCACCCGAATAATCATCAGGGCTACATAGATTTGCAGAAATGTGGACAGCGTGGTTGCCAAAAGGCCTAGGGAATAACTCATATATTCTCGTTGAAGTTTGAGTAAAGTTTACAGACACTTTAACTTAAAGTTTAGCATAGGTCGGGGAGAGGGGGAGCATGAGGCTGTTTACGGGCGGGCTAGAAGAGTAACGACCCACAATAAAATTCACTCTTGGCTTCACAGGCCCGAAAGGCCTGTTAAGCGAGAATGGTGCAAGATGTCAGTAGCCCCCATCGATCGGCCCGACTAATCTAAAATTTTAAAGGGATTCAGGAGTCTTGGGCGATCGAACCCTCGCTGCCCGACGCCGGCGCGTTGCCGTTTACGTCGCCGAGTTGCAGCCGCACGTCATCTATTGCCTGATTGAGCTGGGCAATTTTATCTTCTAAACTCAGCCTTGCTACTTCCATCCCTTCGGCTTCGAGTTGGCTGGCTTTCCTCTGGCGGATCTTTCTTGTCTTTGCTTCTGAAGGTTCACTCAGCAAAGCTTCAGCAGCGCGCCGCGACAGCACCGCGCCCAAAACGGCACCCACCAAGCCGCCAACTGCGGCTCCGGCAATAAATCCCCCCGTAAAACCCTCTCGATTGCTCATGGCTCAACTCAACAGCGCGATATTTCTTTGATTTGTTTATTTTGACACTCTCCCGGTGAGAAACCGGCAGACGATTTTAGATTTTAGATTTTAGATTTTAGATTGAGATGCCCAGCGCGAAAAATCATCCGCAAAGAGAAAGCCTAATGAGCATCAAGTCGGTTAGTTGTCAGGTAAGGCGAGAATTCCGACTTCCGAGTTAAAGCGGATCATTTCCAAAGATCGATCGCCATACAAATCTTCTATGTGTTCCAAGCAGCACTCGATCGCGAAATCGTTCAATTGGGCCGGCTCAACGCCGTACATTTCCTCAAACACCTCTGAGTCTACCCGACAAAAGCGCGGTCGATCGGCATAAATTCCGCATTCTCTGGTGGTTTTGTCAAAATTGATACACCAACCGTCATCTCCGACTAAGCTCAAATAGAGCGATAATTCGTCTTCTGATAAATACTCGTCTAAGTCTGGGCGCTCTGTTGGGTCGAGGTAACAACAAGCACCGCACTGCTTTACGCAACGCCAAGTAGCCATAGTTTGATTTTAGATTTTAGATTTTAGATTTTAGATTTTAGATTCGGAGCATTATGTGGAAAATGCCAAACTTTAGGAGATTTGGTAAGGTCGAGAGAAGATGTTACCATCTTCTCCCTCCCATTCGGAACCGTGCTTGCTACTTTCATAGCACACGGCTACTCGGGTGTTCTCTTGTCATTTGAGAGATTTCCCTTCTTCCGACTTGCTGGAGGTGTCTTTCCTGAAGATACGAGTTCCAGGTTATGTTTCCTGATTAATTCCAAGTCAGTTTTAGTTTTAACATCGTGACAATGCCGATGCAATAGTTGAAGATTTTTGTACTCACCCTTACCTCCAATGGCTCTGGGGATGATGTGGTCAACTTCCATTACATCTTCATTTCTGAAAATAAATTCGCAGTGAGGGCATTTACCTTTCTGCCATTTCAGGAGTTTTGATACCCTATTCGGCAAATCAGGATTTTTCCCCATTCTTGAACTCCAATAAACCAGGTCGCCATCGTAAGGGCTTTTATCCCCTTTAACTTTCACATAGTTGGTGCTGCTACACTCAAATTCACTATGCTTTAGTAACCGAAGGGGATTCGCTCCCTCTTTTTTGGTTGAGAATACCCAGTTATCACCGCCAGTGGAGTGCCAATACAGTTGATGTCCTGCATTGGTATTTCCACAGCGTTGTTTTGCCCAACGTCGAAGTTTCAGGTATGTGAGATAATCTTGTCTTTGAAGTTCTCCAACGGTTTTAGCGTCAGAGTTTGTATAGAAAGAAGTCCATCCCCTTATTACAGGGTTTAAGTCTCTAATTAACGCCGATTGTGACGTTGACCTATGTTTTTCGATGATTCTTCCGATTTCCTCTTGATGAGCCTTACTTGACTTCTTATTTGGGGTAATGATTGTATTAAAACCTAAAATCTCACCGTGCTGATTTAAACTGCTCCGATGTTTTCCAGCAGGGTATTGCTGGATGTGATGACCTAAAAAGTCAAAACCAGCTTTACCATCCTCACTTAATTCATCCTTGAAAGTGTGAGTTAGCCTCGTTTTCTCAGGTTTTAATTCTAAGCCCATGCCATCTAACCATTCCGAGATTATATCTCGGCATCTTTGGACTACGGCTTTTTCTTCACATAGAATTACAAAATCATCGGCATATCGAATTATGTTCGGACTGCCTATTTGTTTTCCAAATCTGGAAATTGATTTTTTCAAGCATCCATTTGAATAGGATGGAAACTCTTTTTCTATGCGTTGCTCCAAACCGTGAAGGGCAATATTCGCCATTAACGGAGAAATGACCCCGCCTTGTGGCGTACCCTCAGATGTAGCAGTGAACACTCCATCATCAATCACTCCAGATTTTAGCCAGGATTTTACTTGCCTCCTAACCTTGCCTTTTATGTTCAACTTTTGAAGTAGTTCATAATGGTTGATGCGATCAAAACATTTGGCTATGTCTGCGTCTAATACAAACTTTGCCTTATGTTGTATACAGAGTTTAATCTTTGTAATCGCATCGTGGCATGACCTGCCCGGTCTAAAACCATAGCTGTTTGGCTCAAAAATTGCCTCCCATTCCGACTCAAGTGCGGATTTTACTACGGCTTGTAAGGCTCTGTCGTACATTACGGGTATACCCAGTGGGCGTTTTTCATTACTTCCTGGTTTTGGTATCCAAACTCTTCTTGTCGGTTTGGATTTTCCAGTTAGCTTTAATTCCCTTGCCAGTTCTAAACGAGCTGCTGGGGATAAGCTTTTTAGCCCGTCCACTCCCGCCGTCTTTTTTCCCTGGTTGTCCTGAGTGACCCTTCTTACTGATAAAACCCTATTAGACCAAGACCTCATCAGCGTCTTTTGAAGTTTACGAACCTTCTTGACATCTCCACAACGGGAAGCAGCGAAAATACGCTTTTGCAACTTGAAAACGTATCTTTCGGCTTGATGCCAATTGATAGCTTTCCATCCCTCTGTATTTGTTTCCAAATCAGATTTAGGCTTGTTCATTACTAATTACACCTTTTCACTTAATCACCTTCGCGGTTTACGTTTGCATATCCTGGGCATTACCCCATCCCTTTTTCGGCATTACCTGTTATTTCAGGTTAGGCATTAGCTTCTTAAACCATCCCAGCCTTTCGTAGCTTGTAGCCTGACAGCCTACCCCAACAATTGATTTGACGAGGAGCATACAAAAGGATTACTTCGTTCCTACTATCCATTGATTAAATCCGTTAGGGTTTGTCTCTCCGCCGGGGTTCTAGGTGGTGCGCTATCTCGGTAGTCCAATCCTGATAGTCCTTACCCTTGTCAGATATTCCTGACCCAGAAGCTCAGATTTCTCTGAGAGAGCTTATATCCTCTGGTACTTGATTACGACGGTTGAATCGACAATTCGTTAGCTTGCGCTTCTACCCCACGACTTCATTACTCTCGCAATGATTCGGTTATAGGATTTTTGCTTGCAGGGTCGGTATTCAGCTATCCCGATTGCCCGCTTTCACCCTCGCTTTACATAAAGGTTGTCAATCTTTGTGTAGAGGAAACCAGACTCATCTCTGGTTCTTTGTGTGCTTTCAATCACGCACCATGATGTCAGGACTTGGTTTATTTTGGATTTTGGTTATGATTTTTGGCGTGTACCTTCATCTTTCCCGCTTTCCCCTAGTTGTCTTAGCTAGATTGCTCGACTAGGTTTCCTCACCTGCATGGATAGTAAGTTGTCTACGATGGGAGTTTATAACCCTAATGGGTTTACCCTCGTAGCTAGCCATCCCCCTTTCAGGTTTAGGCTAAACGAATCGCACGGGCTCTTCAAGTATATCAATTGCCAGCGCCGGAGGCCCATATCCCGAAGGGGCGGTTGGATTTGAGATTTGAGATTTGAGATTTGGGAGACTTTCCGGGAAGGGGCATCAAGTCCGCAGTTCCCTGTGACCAAGACTTTCTTCATGTGGTACCCGCCACGTGATTTATCCGTGGAATCAATCCAAAATCGAAAATTGAAAATCCTTGCGTCCCCCGAATTTATCCCTGGGGTCAATCCAAAATCTAAAATCTCAAATCTAAAATCGAATGACTGAGAGGTCGATCGTAGTTTACATTTTGTTGAATTTTGTAAAGTTCCTTAAAAAATATGGTCGATCGCCCGGTAAAATCAGAAGCGGATTTTCTAATGCAACAATCTAGACTTAATCACTACAGTCAGGAGGACAAATGGACTTTATAACCGATCTTTTCAGTGGTATGGGTGGTGTAGACTACCAACTCATTGTTCAGGTAGCTTTACTCGCAGCCGTCGTGCTTTCTGGCCCGATCGTGATTTTTCTCTTGGCAGCTAAAGGCGGCGACCTGTAATTATAGCACGCTAGGCGGCGATCGAGAGTTGGGAGTTTTGAGTTTTAAATTAGGCAAAATTCACAACGCTCGATCGCCAAATTTCCCAGCAGCACGAGCTTTCTTATCAAATACCAAGGGCGTGTTTAGCAGTTTGAATCAAATTCTCAAAAAAAGGTAGAGATACATCGACTTCTCTAGCATCTTTGCGGGAGTTACCTAACAAACCGATGTTTTGTCCGGGTGCAACAGCCAAAACTTGCCCTTGAGAGTTGCGAATTCTCAATTCCTCGATCGAGCCGGCGGGAGACAGACTGCAAGAATAAGTGCGATCGCAATAATCAAACTCAACTTTTCCGAACCTCGGTGGCCTGGAAGTAGCAGCATTTGCCGGTAGCCGAACGCCCAACAATTCTAACTCAACCGATGTCTTGCCATTAAAACTATTTTCCCGCAATCGGTAAGCAAGATCAACCCGCCGAGGCAAAGGAAAATATTCGCCCCAACGCCAAGCAATCGCCTTCACACTAGCCGATACATTTCCATCTTGAGTTGCAGTTAATTTAACGTGACCTCCTTTACCAACAATTTTCTGTTCAGTTATGCAAACATTAGGCGTCCAAAATACAGGAGCCTTATTTTCAATCCCGCAAGGTTCCAGAGCATCAATTTGTCGGTAAAGGTCAAGATTAATCTCAGCCAAATCTGCTCGCACGTCAACTGAAACCAGCGGTTTTAAGTGTTCCGGCTGCAAACATTGATTGGCAAAAATTGACAATTGGCTGCGGAATTGTTCGATATTCTCAGCAGGCATAGAAAAACCGCCAGCCGCTTTGTGTCCGCCAAATTTAGTTAATAAATCCGCGCAAAAATTCAGCCCATCAAATACATTAAACTCAGGAATTCCCCTCGCCGAACCCCTGATAATTTTATGGGCGATCGTCCCTACAGCCTCGTTTTCGCCAGCCTCATCCTCAAAAGTACCGATAAACACAGGCACGCCGTAGCGTTCCACCAACCGAGAAGCCACAATCCCGATCACCCCGTGGTGCCAACCCGGTTGCACGACAACTAAAACTCGTTCTTGCTGCAAATCGATCGCCTTTTCCTCGCACCAAGCAATTGCTTCCTGCTCAATTTCCTGGCACAACTCCTGCCTGCGCTGATTAATTTGTTCGCACTGCATCGCGTTTTTAAGAGCTAATTCGCGATCGTCCGTAGTCAGCAACTCTATCACAATTTGAGGGTCAGCCAGCCGCCCCACAGCATTAATCCGGGGCCCAAGCCTAAAACCAATATCTTCAGGCTTTAACGAATTTTGAGTAGGGGCGGTGCCCCCGTGCCCGCCCTTGAGTTTTGAGTTGAGAATAGATGAACTTTCCGCACTTCCAGGCTGCACTCCCGCCACCTGAATCAAAGCCTGAATACCCGCCAATTGCGAGTGAGGCAACAGCCGCAAACCCCGCTTTACCCAGCGCCGATTAACTCCAGTCAAAGGTGCTAAATCCGCAATAGTTCCCAACGTGAATAACTCCAGCAGGGGATTTACCAACCCCCCAACTTTTTTCATATCCTGAGCCAAAGTAATAGCCAAAACATAAGCAACGCCTACGCCAGCTAAACCGCGATAAGGCGAAGATTCCGCGATTAATTTCGGGTTGAGAATAGCATCAGCCGGCGGCAGTTTTGGCGGCAAATCGTGGTGGTCTGTAATAATAACTTTGACACCGAGTTCTCGTGCTCTGGCAACCGGGCCGTAGGCTGCAATTCCGTTGTCAACCGTGAGAATGAGAGCGACACCTTCCGAGTGAAATTCTTCTACAATGCGATCGTTAATCCCATAACCTTCTCGCATCCGGCTCGGAATAGCATAATCCACATTCGCCCCCAGAACCCTGAGAGCGCGTAACAACAAAGCCGTGCTCGTCATCCCGTCAGCATCGTAGTCGCCGCAAATCGCAATTTTTTGCCCTCCCGAAATCGCCTCCCGCAACAATTTGACACTCGCAGCCAAATCTGGAAACTCATCCATTGGCGCCGGCAAAACCAGAGATTCCGGTTCGATAAACCCTTGCACTTCTTTAACCGAATCGATGCCCCGGTTAATCAGCACCTGGGCCAGCAAAGGCGACAAACTGATTTCAGTGGCAAACTGTTCGGCTTGCTGTGTTTGAGGCGAATAAATTTGCCACCGTTGGTTTGGCAATCGGTGAAAATGCGGGGGCACAGATGTCGGTAGCTCTTGCACGGAAGCTGAGGTTTAAAGATACATGATTAATCTTACCGAATTAAGTGCCTCAGTCAATCAATTTTAGATTTTAGGTTTTAGGTTTTAGATTTTAGATTGATGCTGATGAGTTTTTTGGGTAAAATCCAAAGGTTGTTTGTAGGAAAGCTTTTTTCGGAAGCTCTCACCGCACCCAAATAGGGATCAAAGCCCTGCCAACAGTCATGGAGACCAAAAAATTTTAGACCAAAGTTCAAACGCCCCAGATTTATCTGTGGAGTCAATCTAAAATCTCGAATCTCAAATCGACTGGTGGGAGCCGAAGAAATAAGTGTAGCAGGCAGTTGTGCCGCCCGTGCTAGGGCGAGGCTAATTTAATTTAATGAGGAGACTTGCATGAGAGACGATCGACCACCTTGGTTTAAAATGGCATTACAGGTTCGGGGGTCTGTCATTCTCTCAATTTTGCCCCGCGTTTTGCTGTGCGGCGGCTTTGGAGTTTTTATTTCCCTACTGCACTTTTTTAAGTGGCCAGTTTCCTTACCAATTTTGTCGAGTATTGTACCCAGTATAGTCCTGGGTCTACTATTAGTTTTTCGGACAAATACAGCCTACGAAAGATTTTGGGACGGCCGAAAAATGTGGGGAACTTTAGTCAACAACGTCCGCAATTTGGCGCGCCAAATCTGGGTAGCAATTGAGGAAAAAGACCCGCAGGATATCGAACTCAAAAAGTCAGTCCTGCGCCTGTTACCCGCCTTTGCAGTGGCCCTAAAACTGCATTTGCGGCAAGAATCAGTCAATCCAGAGTTGGAGCCGTTAATGTCCCCAGCGCACTACCACAAGCTCAAATCAATGAACAATCCGCCTCTAGAAATTGCCTTTTGGATTGAGGATTACTTGCACGAGCAGTACGAGCGCAATTGCCTCGATGTTTATCAGTTAACTGGTATGAATGAGTTGCTCAACTCTATGATTGATGTATTAGGTGGCTGCGAGCGGATTTTGAAGACGCCTATCCCTTTGGCTTACGCGATTCACCTGAAACAACTATTGTTGCTTTACTGTTTAGCCCTCCCCTTTCAAATGGTGAAAGATTTGGGTTGGGGAACCGGCTTAGTTGTGGCTTTAATTAGTTTTACTTTGTTCGGCATCGAAGAAATCGGCATTGAAATAGAAAATCCCTTCGGGCACGATGACAATGATTTGCCTTTGGACAATATTTGTGCTGCCATGCAGCGCAATATCGACGATTTAATTTCTTTATCTCCTAGCGTTCACGAACACGTGAAAGATAAGTAGAGTCATTCGATTTTAGATTTTAGATTTTAGATTGGTACATAAAATCTAAAATCTAAAAGCTTCGGATTAATTTTTTTTAACAATCAACCGCATTAACCCCGCTAATACTAACAATACAGGTGTCAGCCAATCTCCCCACCGCACGTAAAAAGTCCGAGTTTGCCGCCGATAGATAGTAGCATCTCGGACTTCATAGGTATTAATCCCAGACTTCCAAACCGTCTCGCCGCGAGGATTTACAAAAGCAGAGTAACCCGTATTAGTTGCGATAACTGCCCATCTATCCGTCTCAATTGCCCGCATCACATCTAGAGCGTGATGTTGATCCAACATGGGCGGTTTGTAGTGGGCATTGTTGGAAGCTGTGAGCATAAATTCGCCTCCATTCGCCGCCTGATATCGGAAAATTTCCGCAAAGGCCGAATCGTAACAAATTCCGACAATGGCGCGGCCAAACGGCGTATCAAACAATTGTTGAGAATTGCCGGGTACTAAATGAGCATCTAAGGGCGAAAGTCGATTAATAATCCCGCCTAAGATTTCGTAAAAAGGGATATATTCGCCTAAAGGCACTAGCTTTAGTTTATCGTAGCGGCCGACAATTTCTCCAGTGCGATCGATCGCCAATAAGCTGTTAGTGATACTATTATCTTGCTGTCCGAATCCTCCAACCCAAGCCACAACGCCGCGTTCGAGAATAGCTTGGTAAAAGGAAAGAGTAGAACGCTGATACTCGTTTGTCCAGATAAAAGGCAAAGCGGTCTCTGGAATTAACACAGCATCGACTTTTCTGTCGGCTAACTGTTTGTATCCAGTGGTGTAACCTTCTAAAGCGCGCCCCCAACCCGCTGAGTCAAACTTAATCTCGTTAGGAATATTGCCTTGAATAATGCCAATTTTTAATGATGTTCCCGCCTCTTGAATTAAAGGCCGATTGTACAAACTCCAGCCTGCAATATGCAAAACTAAAAATAAACCCGCAGGCAAAATATAAGCAACCGACTTCTTCCCTCGGACTTCTCCCTTCTTACCTCGGACTCTCTCCTGCTTCCATCCATCCGTTACATCCGTTACATCCGTTGCCGAACTTCCTTCTTCCTTCTTCCTTCTTCCTTCAATAAAAGCTTCGGCGATTAAGCCATTTACTGCTACAATAGCCGCTGTTACTGCGCTGGGCCCGGAGAGTTGACCGAGGTGCAATATTGCTAAATTGTGCGGGCTTTGCGTGTAAGATAGTGATGTCCACCACAGCGAACCTGTACTCCAAATACTTTCTAAGGCACACCACAAAGCTGTGCCAATTAAAACGCGAGTTAATGCTGAAAATTTAGAGCTACCCCCCCCAGCCCCCCCTTGTAAAGGGGGGGAGTTAGGAATAGGATTTTTGCTGGGTAAAGTGAGGGAGTTGAGAATTACAAATAGCCACGCCCAAACGGCGACTAAGGCTGCTCCCCAGAGGGTGATGAATGCCCAGCAAAAAAGTGCGATCGCCAAACTCGGCCACCAAGGAACTCCCAACCAAGTCATCGGGTGAATTCCCATAATCCAAGATAAAGCTAATCCGTGATAGCCAATTCCCCAGAGTGAAGGAAGAAGGAAGTTCGGCAACGGATTCTGTAACGGATGTAACGGATGGATTTTGAGGAAAGAAGGAAGAAAGAGAAATTTTTGTTTTTGTTGTTCTATTTTTGGCTTTTGATAACTGACAACCAAAACCCACAGCGGAGCTAATGCTACCCAAGCCAATAGCCAAGCATTTACTGGTGCGGTTGTCAATGCCATCAAAATGCCGCTGAAAAGTGGGATCGCCCAGGCTAATGTTTTTGATTTATGAACCACGAGTTTTTCAAATTTGTGCCTGTTAAATATCGCCACTTTGATGCTTGCCAAAAATAATAATTCTTAATCAATATATCAGATCGATCGGGAAGAAGGGAGTTTGGCAACGAGCAGTGTACGGAATTTAACGGATTTAATGAATTTAACTCACATTTTGCACCCTTCTCAAGAACAGGCTTTTCGGCCTGTTCCACAAAGAGTTAGTTTTCTTGTGGAACAGGCCGAAAAGCCTGTTCCTAAACAATTAATTGAGAATGGTGCAACATCTCAGATTTAACGGATTTAACCGAAAAAAATCTCTCAAATTCTACTTGCTCAAACAAAAAGCGCCCCTATTTCTAGGAGCGCTTTTTGTTAAATCAAAAGCTAAATTTAGCCGTTGATGGAAGGAGCAACCATTGCTACTGGGGTGACTTCACCGGCAGCCAAGTCGAGAGGGAAGTTGTGAGCGTTGCGCTCGTGCATTACTTCCATACCCAGGTTAGCGCGGTTGATGACATCAGCCCAAGTGTTGATGACGCGACCTTGCGAGTCGATAATCGATTGGTTGAAGTTGAAACCGTTGAGGTTAAACGCCATCGTGGAAATACCCAAAGCGGTAAACCAGATGCCGACAACAGGCCATGCACCTAACAAGAAGTGCAGAGAACGGCTGTTGTTAAAGCTCGCGTATTGGAAAATCAAACGACCGAAGTAGCCGTGGGCTGCAACGATGTTGTAGGTTTCTTCTTCTTGACCGAATTTGTAACCGTAGTTCAAAGATTCAGTTTCGGTTGTTTCGCGAACCAAGCTAGAGGTAACAAGAGAACCGTGCATGGCGGAGAACAGAGCACCGCCGAAGACACCAGCTACTCCCAACATATGGAAGGGGTGCATCAGGATGTTGTGCTCGGCTTGGAACACGATCATGAAGTTGAAGGTGCCGGAGATACCCAAGGGCATACCGTCAGAAAAGCTGCCTTGTCCGATCGGGTAAATCAAGAATACTGCGGTGGCTGCTGCAACAGGTGCAGAGTAAGCGACGCAGATCCAAGGACGCATACCTAAACGGTAGGACAGTTCCCATTCACGACCCATGTAGCAGAAAATGCCAATCAGGAAGTGAAATACTACCAATTGGTAGGGGCCGCCGTTGTACAACCATTCATCGAGGGAAGCTGCTTCCCAGATGGGATAGAAGTGAAGCCCGATCGCATTCGATGAAGGCACAACAGCACCAGTAATGATGTTGTTGCCGTACATCAAGGAACCAGCTACTGGTTCGCGGATGCCGTCGATGTCCACTGGAGGAGCAGCGATGAAGGCGATGATGTAGCAGATGGTGGCACTCAGCAAGGTGGGAATCATCAAGACGCCGAACCAACCGATGTAAATCCGGTTTTCAGTGCTTGTGACCCATTCACAAAAGCGTTCCCAAACGTTGCCGCTTTCGCGACGCTGTACGGTTGTTGTCATTTGGTTTATGATGGCTTAATTGAATTTTCAAGGTTCATTGTGGGGATGTCCCACGCTTATATTAGTAACACCATTCACTAAAGTTTGCCAAGGGATTTCTGCTGACAATTCAAAAATTTTACAAACTTTTACAAAAATTTGATTATTAGTAAATATTTGTAGTTTTTTACAAAGTAAAATTACACACCAAACGAGTTAAATACAGCGGTCAGAAGAACTGAATCTATTGTCTGTAGCTTGGTTCAGCAGCTCCATCAAATTATTTTTGTTCAGGTCGATTCTCTTTCTATTTAAATATCTCTTAATTAGGTCTGGGGGAGAGGATTTTTAATATTTATTCACATATACCCGGTGGATTCTGCGAGGGTAAATTTTTATCGGGAGAATACTGACAACCGGGTTTCTAGTGCGATCGGGCTGCATTAGACAAGATTGCAACAGTTCTTTTAATTAAATTTTAGGACGGGCTAGAAGCCCATCCCACAAGAAAAAAAATTTGTGGGATGGGCTTCTAGCCCGTCCTAATTATTTTTGCAATTCAAGTCTATTCTCAATAAGAGCCAATCAACCGGGTTTATTGACGAAAAAAGAAACCCGGTTTCTGAGGCGCTGGGCAATAGACATCAACCGGGTTTCTGAGGATGAATCCGCAAGTTATGCGTAAAAATTAGGCTTTAGCCTGGGGGCCACTTCATCTGCCGTCCGCCGAGAATGTGAAGGTGCAGGTGGTCTACAGTTTGGCCGCCGTCGCTGCCGCTATTAATGACGACGCGATAGCCGTTGCTAAGTCCGAGTTGTTCTGCTACGCGCTTGACAGTCAGCAGCAGGTGTCCCATGAGAGCATGATCTTCCGACTCGGCATCGGCTAATTTGGCAATAGGCTGTTTGGGAATGACGAGGATGTGGACGGGCGCTTGCGGATTGATATCTCTGAAGGCGAGGGCCAAGTCGTCCTCATAAACGATGTCTGCGGGAATCTCTTTGCGGATGATTTTGCTGAAAAGCGTTTCTTGAGTTGTCATGGGTGTTAACGAAGTTCGGCAACGGATTGTGTAACGGATGTAACGGATTTAACGGATGGAGTTTGACGGAAGAGGGCAGAAGGAAGAGGGCAGAAGGCGGAAGGGAGAAGGGGAAGAGGGAAGAGGGAAGACTCAGCAGGAGAGAGGGAAGAGGAGAAAAAGAAGAGGCAAGGAAAAGTTTTTCTTGCCTCTCCCGATATTCATTAGTCATTGTTAATCATAATAGATGATGAATCAAGGACAGGCAAATTAAGGATAAAGAAAAATGCTTGCTAGGGTTTGGAGTGCATCGATCGTTGGAATTGACGCGGTAAAGGTGGGTGTTGAGGCTGATGTGTCAGGGGGGCTACCGAAAATCGTCGTTGTGGGGTTGCCCGATTCTGCGGTGCAAGAAGCTAAAGAAAGGGTTAAGGCTACGCTGAAAAATTCGGGATATGCTTTTCCGATGCGGAGTATTGTGATTAATTTGACTCCGGCGGATTTGCGGAAGGAGGGGCCGAGTTTTGATTTGCCGATCGCCATTGGCATTTTAGCAGCATCAGAACAAGTCAGCGGTCAACTTTTAGGAGATTATTTGTTTTTAGGGGAACTTTCTTTAGATGGGAGTTTACGGCCTGTGGCTGGGGTTTTGCCGATCGCCGCTGCTGCTCAAAAAATGGGTATTTCAGGGTTGGTTGTACCGGCTGGTAACGCGCAAGAAGCGGCTTTGGTGCACGGAATATCTGTTTATGGTTTTGAGAATATTTTTGCAGTTACTGATTTTTTGAACAATCCTGAAGTTTATTCGCCTGTAGAAGTAAACGGTCGAGAAGAGTTAGCAAAAACGCGGTTTTCGGGTTTAGATTTAAAGGATGTAAAGGGGCAAATTCACGCGCGGCGGGCTTTGGAAATTGCGGCGGCGGGGGGGCACAATTTAATTTTTGTGGGGCCGCCAGGGAGCGGTAAGACTATGTTGGCGAGGCGTTTGCCTGGTATTTTGCCGCCGCTGACGTTTGATGAAGCTTTGGATGTGACTCAGATTCATTCGGTGGCGGGGTTGTTGAAGGATAAGGGAAGCTTGGTGGGCGATCGACCTTTTCGCAGTCCTCACCATTCGGCATCTGGCCCTTCTTTGGTAGGTGGCGGCAGTTTTCCCCGTCCGGGTGAAATTTCTTTAGCACACCGCGGCATTCTTTTTTTGGATGAATTAACTGAGTTTAAAAGAGATGTTTTGGAGTTTTTGCGGCAACCACTGGAAGATGGTTATGTGACGATTTCTCGGACTAGACAATCGGTGATGTTTCCGGCTCAATTCACTTTAGTTGCAAGTACGAATCCTTGCGCTTGCGGTTATTACGGGGATTCGATTCAACAGTGTACTTGTTCGCCGCAAAAGAGGGAGCAATATTGGGCAAAACTTTCGGGGCCTTTGATGGATCGGATTGATTTGCAAGTGGCCGTAAATCGTTTGAAACCCGAAGAAATTACGCGACAGCCGACGGGGGAGGAGTCGGAACCGGTGCGGGTGAGAGTACAGCGGGCGCGAGAGCTCGCAACTCGCCGTTTTCAGTCGGAATCTAGTTTGCGCTGTAATGCGGAAATGCAAAGCAGTCACATTAACAGATGGTGTCAGTTGGATGATGCTTCTCGGAATTTATTGGAGATGGCGATTCGGAAGTTGGGGCTTTCGGCGAGGGCTAGCGATCGCATTTTGAAGGTTGCTAGAACTATTGCTGATTTGTCGGGGGATGAAAGCTTGAAAACGAATCATGTGGCGGAGGCGGTGCAGTATCGGACGATCGATCGAATGCAGTAAGTCAATCGATTTTAGATTTTAGATTTTAGATTTTAGATTTTAGAGGCGACCCCACGGATAAATGCTCTTTCTGGAGGATTTTCGATTTTCGATTTGGGATTGATTCCACGGATAAATCACGTGGCGGGTACCACATGAAGAAATTCGCTTGTCAGCAGCGGCTCAAAAGACACAATCCCCCGATCCCCGACTTCTTAAAGAAGTTGGGTATTTAACAGTTGATTCGGCGATTTAAATTGCTTCTAAACATACGAAGTCGCAGCAGAGGGGGACGAAGGGATTGAGGGGGTATTGAAGCTCGATTGATGTTGTCCCATTATTTAATTGAGCCACTGAAACGCCCCGATGTTCCCATGTTTATTGTCTGATTTTGTGCTGCATGGTGCCAGTATCACTTGTGACCGAAAGCATCCAGGATACCCGCCACGTGATTCATCCGTGGAGAAATCAAAAACGTGTATCCGATAAGCAAGCCCCCGAATTTATCTCGCGCAAGTCAATGCTTCAATCTAAAATCTAAAATCTAAAATCTAAAATCGATTGACAGTTGCGTAAGTTCTGTTAGTGTTAGATTGGGGGAGGTCACAGCAAACCAAGGCAGCAGTTAAAGTGGCGAGCGAGGAAGCTTTAGACCAACTGCCCGAAAGCTAATCAACTGAAGTTTATCAGCACGTCTAGGAATCTTATTCTGAGGCCACACGCAGTATTTAGACCACCGCAGCTTGAAGCTGGTGTCAATGCCACCCACCCACAGCTTTTGTCAAAAATCCCTCATAATTTCCTCAAAAATTCATCAAGTTTTTACCCACTTTTTGTCATTTTTACTGTAATTTATGATACCGATCGCCCAAGTTGCCCGAATCTCCACAACGGCAGAATTTTTAATACTTAATTTCTCTCCCTCGCTCTCCCTCGCTCTCCCTCGCTCTTCCTCGCTCTTCCTCTTTCCCTCGCCCCCTCTCCCTGTTTCACCCTAAAATTTGAAATTTTTGAGTGACGAATTATGGCACGATCGCAGCGCGTTTTGATACCATGCAATCAAGCGCAAGACAATCAGGGAATGCACTGGAGGTGTGTAAATGGAGCTTTTGGCAGAACAAAAACGGTGCTTGGATTGCTTGGTAAGCTCGATCGAGCAATTGGGAGGTCAAGTAGACATTCCCAAGCTGGAGCAGATAGCTGAGCTAATTATTCAAACGATGAGAGGGCCTTGGCGCTACTTTCACACGTCGGAACACATTTTTGAGGTCGGGGGGTCAGTCGATCCGATCGAGGTGCTGGCTGCCCTGTTTCACGACCTCGTGTACGTGCAAGTCGATCAGGGGGTTAGTTTCAATATTAGCAGCGCCCTTTGTCCTTTTGTCAAAGAAGTGCGATCGCAGTTAGTTATTAGAGATGAAACCGAACTGCCCGACGATGCCATGTATCACCTAGTGGCCTCAGTATTTGGGTTTATTCCCGGCAAGACTCTCTCTCCGTTTGGCGGCCAAAACGAATTTTTGAGTGCCGTTATTGCTGCCAAATCTTTGGAGCCTTTTTTGCCAGCTAGTACGATCGCCGAAATCGCCGCTTGCATCGAAGCTACTATCCCTTTTCGCCCCGTTTCGCCCAGCGGTTTGAGTGCGATCGAACTTTTGTACCAGCGTTTAGCAAGTGCAAATCGCGATTTTAACTTGGGATGGAGCGATGCCCAAACCTTAGAAATTGTCAAGCGTGCAGTCAGGTTAGCAAATAGAGATGTCGAGAATTTTGCATCTCCAAATTCCTCTAATTTCTTAGACAATACCTGGAATTTGATGCCAGAAACCAACCACGAATTGACCAATGTTAATTCCTATACTGTTGCCGGATATCGCAGGTCTCTGCAAAAAATGGAAGGATTTTTGAACTTCCTCAAACCCGAGCTGGTTTTCCAGCAGTTTATGCAAGAGCCGGACGATGCAACCTACGCTAACCTGATTGCCCGAACTCGCAAAAATATCGAAGTTGCTAAACTTTATCTGGGTATCAAGCTAATTACCATCGCCATTTTAGAAGCTCTTTCCTACCGCTTGGGGCGCGATATTCCGCTTTCTACTATGATGGGAGAATTGCGCGCACCCGGATTTAAGACCTCAGTTTTGGAGGATTACTTGCCCAACAAACAGATTGCCTACCCATTAGAAACTCAGTTGGAAAAAGAGGTTTTAAATTTGTTAGCAATAGGACGAAATCAAGAATCTCCCTATGATATTAAAAACTCTCCCGTAGCTACGTTTATTATCAAATCTATCGGTTTTGCTGAAACTGAAAACTTTTTGAAGAAAGCTCAAGAGTTTTTTGCCGGTCATATTTCCTCGGAAGAGTTTCTCTCTTACTGTTCTCCCGATGTCATCGAGACCATCTCCTCCGGGGTGATGAAACTATTTGACAGCAGAAAGACGGCTTTAGGGAAAGTTAAATTAGTTCACCAAACAGTTTCTTAGGATAGATTGGCAAAATCTTAAAACGTTTTCCATCGCAGAAACCTGGTTTTTTGAGTTCAGCCACAATGTGCGGTTAGTCTGAGATGTTGCATTATTCTCGCTTAACAGGCTTTCGAGCCTGTTCCACAACAAGTGCATTTTCTTGTGGGGAGTAGGGGTTGGGCAGGATATCCCGCCTATAGCAGGCTTATTGATAATGGTGCAAGATTTCACTTTAAACCCTAAAAAAAGTCCTCTTTAACTAATATGTTGCACCATTATCAATAAGCCTTTTATGAACAGGCTTTTCGGCCTGTTCCACAAGAAAATTTATATTTTGTGGAACAGGCCGAAAAGCCTGTTAAGCGAGAATGGTGCCAGATATCAGCTTTAAAGGACTTTAGCTATGAGTCTGGGGTTTGAACCCGTAGCGGACTAATTCGACATCAAACTTTTATTGTGGTGAACCAGTCGCACCCTCTGCGCCGGAGTTGCTATTAGGTACAGCCGTATCCGTAGGATTAGAATCGCTCTGGCTTTCCGTATTAGTTTGGCCACTGGTACCTGCTCCAGAAGCACCATCATCTTGAGTTGGAGATGGAGTAGCTGAACTCTCAGGTGCTGGAGTTGTTGGAGTGGAATCTGGCTCATTCTGCGGAGTCGGAACCGTAGTATTGGTATTATTTGACGGCGAAGATGGAGACGGCGCTGCTTCCTGAGCGGGTGCATCTTGCTGCTGTGAATTTGGAATTGTAATATTGATATTGGGAGCCGGACTTGCTTGAGGAGCCGGAGTTGCGTTTTGAGCTGGACTTGGTTGAGGATCAGGCGTAGGGTTTTGAGCTGGAGATGGTTGAACCGGAACCGGAACAATCTTTTGAATGATCGTTTTTTCTCTCTCTATAGTCCGAGTCGGAGCTGGTGTTGCTGAAGGCTGATTCGCTTTCGGTACAACAATCACAGGAGCAGAAGCCGGAGTAGGAGCCTCCTCACTCCGATTGAAGTAATATACACTGCCCAGAACTAAGCCTGCCAAAGAAGCAAGAAGAATTCCTAACAGTAACCCGCGACCAGCATTCTCATTATCGCGGACTTCTTGGACTCCAAGTTGGCGGTGATTTTCCGCCATTTGACCCTGTACATAACCTTGGTGATGAGCTGCTTCTTTAGAAGCCTTCCCCGTTGTACTCGGAACACTTGTAGTGGTTCGCGTTGTACTGACGTGACCGTTAGTTGCATCGGTGTGAACTTCTTGATGAATTTCACGGCTAGAGCTATTTTCTTCGTTAGGTTTCATAATTATCTTGCCACAACTATTCAAAAAATATTGTCTGTAGGAGATGCCCTGGTTTGAAAACTTGAGCTAAGCTGTTGAGCATTTAAATCACTTATTTCGATTTACCGTCAAGATTCAGGTGTAAGCGTTGGGTGTTTGGCTCATGAGTTTAATTGCTTAACAGCTTTTAGCTTAGGGAGTTTAGAGAACTTTTGGTTTTTCCTTCATTTGTATCCAATGTAACTCGTTAAGGTATTAACCAGGCTCTACCCTCAGAGTGATTCCCAAGTCCCCAAAGGCATAGAATTAGCCGTACTTCAACAAAGAATATCGGCTAAATGAGTGATTTATAATGCTTGCGGTGCAAGCATATAGCAATCCTTGCAGGAGTCGTGATTTTTTACGACTCCTGCAAGGATTGCTATAGTAGTTGTAGGTTGGGTTGAGGAACGAAACCCAACTTGTTACTTTCACAGAGAGTTGGGTTTTGCTTAGCTCAACGCAACCTAGGAATAAGTACATAAATGACCGATCGCACTAAAGACAATTACCCACCGATTTGAGACATGGTGCGACTGTAATTTCCTTGAGTAGTTCCCGAATCCCGCTGTTTGAAATTAATTTCCGGTTTCATCTCTAATATGTGCCGCACTCGATCGCGCAATTCAACCGTAGACACCCCATTCCGCAAAGCAGTTTTCAAGTCAATTTGCCCGGTTTCGTTCAGCAGACAAGGCCGCAGCCACCCGTCAGCAGACAAACGCATCCGGTTGCAGCGATCGCAAAAACACTCGGACATTTGGCTGATAAATCCTAAAGTGCCCTTCGCCCCCGGAATTTGAAACACATCCGCCGGCCCATTTCCGCGAACACCCGACTCCGCTAACCCGTATTTGTCGCTAATTCGTTGCCGCAATTCGGCTGAGGCTACCCAACCCTTATCGCCAAATAAATCCCCATTGCCGATCGGCATAAACTCAATAAAACGAACGTGCCAATTCCGGTTAATAGTTAACGCCGCTAAATCCAATATTTCGCCGTCATTCACACCGGGAATTACCACAACATTCAGTTTCAGCGGGTCAAATCCTGCGTGATAAGCCGCTTGAATTCCCTCCCAAACCTGCGTCCATCGCGATCGTCCCCGACTGCCAATTATCTTATCAAAAGTCTCCGGTTCCAGCGAATCCAAACTAATATTAATCCGGCGCAAACCAGCATCGTAGAGATTTTGGGCCATTCCCGCCAGCAAAAAGCCATTAGTTGTCATTGACAAATCTCGCGTTTCCGGCAAAGATGCGATCGACCTTACCAAATCCACCACCCCAGGGCGCAGCAGCGGTTCCCCACCCGTCAACCGAAACTTGGTAAATCCCACGGGTATAAAAACTTCCCGCAGCAGAGTTAGCAATTCCGAGTGAGTTAACAACTGCTGCTGCAATACATAGTCCAACTCACTACCTTCCGGCATACAGTAGAGACAGCGGAAGTTGCAGCGGTCTATCAAGCTAATCCGAAGGTAGTCTACGGTATCCATGTCAATAGTTTGTAATATTATTTAATTATAAATGCTGACTCGATTTTCTGCAATTATTGATAGAAAGCAAAAAACCTGCATAGATTTCTCTCTCTTCTCTTACTCTGCGCTCTCTGCGCCCTCTGCGGTTAATAAAAAAAAATCTCATTCACAAATTTGTATATTTATGTTCTTTGAATTTGAAGCCGATTTTGTAGAAGCCCTGCGGTGCATCCCGATGCAAGTACGTCTCAAGTTAGATACTTGTGGCATTAAATTAAAGTTGCAGGATTGGAATCATTTTAACCAAGCAGAACGTCAAATGCTTGTAGAGAAACCTTGCTTGACAGAAGCAGAAATTATCGATTACCGAGAACAGCTAAACCAAGTATTAATTCAACAGACAGGCAAACCGGGAACAGATTTGACCGTTGATGAAAATCCCCCGTGGATGGATGCTGCAACTGTACCGGAGTCTGTTTCTGCAAAAGCGCAAGAGTTCGGCGTCACAATAACTTTGGCACAGTGGGCGAGTTTGCAGCCGCTACAGCGATTTGCTTTGATTAAGCTTAGTCGATCGAGCCACGAGAATAAAAACTTTCTCCCCGCTGTTCGAGAGTTTCAACTTATTGAATAAGTATATGGTAAAAAGTTTGTAGCCAGCGCGAGCAATCACTCAATGTAGGTTGTTGGTTGGGAGCGATTTCTTTACCATATCGCCTCATTTTCAGCGAGAATATAACTTTTAAGTAGCATTTACTTTCAAGACACCATGTCTAACAATCCTCAGTTTTTTGATCCACTGCCCTACTGGGCTTTCAACAATCCATCAGCAGGAAGTGCCATCAGCCCATTTAGCCCAGTTAGGTTCACTTACTTTCATTTAGAAGACTTTGAAGACGGCGCTTTAAATACACCGGGTGTTACTGTTTCTGAGTTTGCCACAACAGATATTGCAACAACCTTCAGCGACTCGGTGGACGGCGATGACGGAGTTATTGATGGTCAGGCCAGGGGAAACAGCAGCAGCTTATTCTCGAATTTGAGGACTAGCAGCTTTACCTTCAACTTTTCCGCTAATGCACTTGGGGGTCAATTACCAACCCATGCTGGAATTGTCTGGACGGATATTGGCAGGAATGGTGGCGGCACACCCCGGTCTGGCGACTTGCTAAATAACACGTTATTTGAGGCGTTTGGGCCATTGGGAGAATCTCTGGGGGTTATCGGTCCCTTTTCGCTGGGTGATGAGAGTATTTCGCGTACAACCTCAGAAGATAGATTCTTTGGAGTGGTCAATCAAAACGGGATCTCATCAATTCGATTGTCGATGCCCGGTAAAAATAACTGGGAAGTCGATCATCTTCAATATGGTTTCACACCTGGAACCATTTCTCCTTCCCCCTTGGATCCCAATGGCCTCTTCTTCAACCTCTCCACCAATGCCGATAACTTTACCATCGATCCAGCTCGAGTCGGCAATCTACTGGTTCAAGGTTTAGATGGTAACGACTCGATCCAAGGGTCGCCATCGGCCGATCGGGTAAATGGCAATGCCGGCAACGATACTATACTAGGAGGCGACGGCAACGATACGCTCTGGGGCGGTCGCGATAACGATCGCATCGAGGGCAACGCCGGCAATGACATTATCGCTGGAAACCTCGGAAATGATACGATCTCTGGCGGTGCGGGTGACGACCTCCTACGTGGCGGACAAAACAACGATGTGCTCAATGGAGGAGAGGGTAACGACCAATTGGTAGGTGACTTAGGTAGAGATATTCTGACAGGTGAAGCTGGAAACGATCTGTTTGTACTGCGGGTGAATGCAGCCGCCTCCAATGTATCTGAAGCCGATGTTATTGCGGATTTTACGGCGGGTCAAGATGCGATCGCCCTCACCAACGGACTTGCATTTGCAGGAATTGCCTTAGATGCTTCGGGTAGCAATACAGCAATTCGGATTGTTGCTACCGGACAAATTTTAGGGGTTGTTACCGGAGTCCAACCTGCTGCTCTAAGCGCAGCCAATTTTACCACGTTGAATGGGGACTTTTAACTGTTATCAGTTATAGCAATCCTCAAGCTGAATGCGGTGAAGTAGTTTTCTGAAGACGACTGCAAGAAGACTAAAAATTATAGGATTTCAGTCGGTTTTTAACCGACTTGTGCTATGAGACAGGGAATTAATTCCCTGTCGGTCTTCTGGACAATCCGACAGCCCGACAATCCGACAATCCGACAGCCCGACAGTCCGACAGTCCGACAGCGGGTTGCAAACCCCTGTCTCATAGTGAAAGTCGTCGGTCGCCGACTCAAAATGATGATGCGTTCAGTCGGTTCTGCCTCGTAACGCAGATAGGCGAGAAGAGCCTCCAATTTACCCTTCGCCACGCGAGGCAGAGCAAGAGTGACATCGGTTCCCAGGCTCTTCCTAGAAACCAGTAAAGTAAAAAATATGATTAATTTTATTTTAAGTATTGTTACCGCAGCGTGGTATTATTTTTCTGAGTTTGCAAAGCACTCGCCTGCTACCTGCATTAGTTTCTGAGCTTCGTGAACACGCAAAACACACCCACCGAACCCACACCAGCAACCGAGGATATTCCTCAAGCTGGCACAGTCTCAACAGTCTCGACAGTCTCGTCCGAGACAACGAATCCCATGCAAGACTTTTATCGCCTCCAACAAGAGTTGTTGGCGTACACCCTTGCGTTTACGGCGATTATTTTTATCTCCGTTTGGATTTTTTACTCGCTCAATATTGCCCTGAATTATTTGCTTGGGGCGAGCACAGGTGTGGTTTACTTAAAGATGTTGGCTAGAGACGTTGAACGAATCGGCAGCCAAAATCAACGCATCAGCAAGACAAGGCTCGGTGTGTTTTTAGCGGTGATGATAGTAGGAACACAGTGGAATCAGCTACAGATTTTACCGATATTTTTGGGATTTCTGACTTACAAAGCTGCGCTGATGGTTTACGTGATCCGAAGTGCATTAGCACTAGACTACAGGTAAGTCAGGCAATTCGAGCAAAACTCAACTCATCGATTTGTATGGGGAAGCCCGTTGAATGGCAATGCTTGACGTTCTAAACACCTTTAATCGTTTCCCCCTCGCCGAATTGGAAGTTGGCCAGCAGTTGTACTGGCAACTGGGCAATCTGAAAGTGCACGGGCAGGTTTTTCTAACCTCGTGGTTTGTAATTGCTGTTTTAGTCGTAGTTTCGATTTTAGGAACCAGCAAAATCCAGCGAATTCCCAGCGGAATGCAAAATTTTATGGAGTATGCGCTGGAATTTATTCGGGACTTGGCTAAAAACCAAATTGGGGAAAAAGAATATCGCCCTTGGGTACCGTTTATTGGTACATTATTTCTGTTCATCTTTGTGTCAAACTGGTCTGGCGCTCTAATTCCTTGGAAGCTGATTAAGCTGCCATCAGGGGAATTGGGAGCTCCTACCGCTGACATCAACACGACGGTAGCATTTGCACTGCTGACTTCTCTAGCATATTTTTATGCAGGTCTCAGCAAAAGCGGCTTGGGGTATTTCGCCCACTATGTTGAACCGGTGCCTTTTATGTTGCCGTTCAAAATCATAGAAGATTTCACTAAGCCTCTGTCCCTGAGTTTCCGTTTGTTTGGCAACATTCTTGCGGACGAATTGGTGGTCGGAGTGCTAGTGTTGCTAGTGCCTTTATTTGTTCCTCTGCCAGTGATGGTTTTGGGACTATTTACGAGTGCAATTCAAGCTTTGATTTTTGCTACCTTAGCCGCCGCCTACATTGGTGAAGCTCTAGAAGGCGGTCACGGCGAAGAACACCACGATTAACTAACGATAAACGGCGAAGCATGAGGGAGGAAAAAATAAATTTCTGAACTTAAACTTTCGGCCGTAAAATCGGACAATTCTCTAGACTTTCTGTTCTCAATTTTGTACTTTAGATAAGGAAAATCATCATGAACCCAACAGTTGCTGCCGCTTCCGTAATTGCCGCCGCTTTGGCAGTAGGTTTAGCTGCAATCGGCCCTGGCATCGGTCAAGGTAATGCAGCAGGTCAGGCTGTAGAAGGTATTGCCCGTCAGCCGGAAGCAGAAGGTAAAATTCGCGGCACCTTGCTGTTGAGTTTGGCGTTCATGGAAGCGCTCACAATTTACGGTTTGGTCGTAGCCCTAGTGCTGCTGTTTGCCAACCCCTTCGCATAATAATTGGAAATTTTAGATTTGAGGTTTTGGCGATTCTAATCCAAAATCTCAAGTCTAAAATCGATTAAGCGAATTAGATGGAAGCCGTCAAAAAATCATGATGCACTGGACAGTATTACTAGCAGTTGAAGAAGCGGCTAAGGAAGGGGGACTGTTTGATATAGATGCTACGCTGCCTCTGATGGCGGTGCAGTTTTTAATTCTAGTCGCAGTCTTGAATGTAATTTTTTACAAGCCGCTCAGCAAGTCAATTGACGATCGCGCCGATTACATTCGCAACACTCAAGTCTCCGCCAAAGAACGCTTGGCAAAAGCTCAGCAACTAGCGCAGCAGTACGAGCAAAAACTGGGAGAAACTCGCAAACAGTCTCAATCAGTAATTGCTGCTGCTCAAGCTGATGCCCAAAAAATTGGGGCAGCAAAAGTAGCTGAGGCTCAACAAGAAGCTCAAGTCGCGCGAGAAAAAGCTGGGCAAGAAATAGAGCAGCAAAAGCAAGAAGCAATGCGCTCACTAGAACAACAAGTAGACGCGCTCAGCGGCCAAATTCTCGAAAAGCTATTAGGGCAGTCGTTGGCCAAATAGCGAGACCGAAGAGTTTTAGATTTTTGATGGAATCTCAAATCTAAAATCGCTTCACCCAATCTGCACGCGCAATTATGGAAGAGTATCATGGGGACTGTTTTATTGCTAGCCACAGAAGCTAGCGGCGAAGGTGGTTTCGGTTTAAATTTCGATATTTTAGAAACCAACCTGATTAACCTGGTCATTATTATTGCAGTGCTGTTTTATTTCGGGCGCGGATTTGTAGGTAAAATCCTGACAGAGAGGCGTTCGGCTATCCAAGAGGCGATTCAAGATGCAGAAAAACGCCAAAAAGATGCAGCAGCAGCTCTAGCAGAGCAACAGCAAAAACTGACTCAAGCGCAAGCAGAAGCCGAACGAATTCGTGCCGCTGCTGAAGAAACTGCCAAGAAAGCAAAAGAAGCAATTCTAGCTCAGGCAGCGCAAGACGTTGAACGAATGAGAGCAACAGCAGGTCAAGAGTTGGAAGCGGAGCGGGAAAGAGCGATCGCCCAACTGCGATCGGCGGTTGTATCTCTGGCATTAGCAAAGGTGGAAAGCCAGCTAAAAACTAGCTTAGACGACAGCGCTCAACACCAATTAATCGATCGCAGCATTGCGTTACTGGGAGGCTAAAACGTGAGTACAGTCAGCACAGAAGTCTTACAGCCTTACGCATCTGCCTTGATGTCACTGGCTCAGTCTAACAATCTCTCAGAGAAGTTCGGCGAAGATATTCGTTCCTTGCTGAGCCTGCTAGAAGGTTCGGAAGATTTGCGTCAATTTTTAGCCAATCCGCTGGTAAAACCGGATGCTAAAAAAGCCGTAATTGGGCAAATAGCGGGTGAAGAAATGAGCCCCTTGATGCACAGCTTTCTGAAGCTATTAGTAGACAAAGGAAGAATTCTTTTTTTAGAAGGGATTGGCAAACAATACTTGGCAAGGCTCCGAGAACTAAACCAAACAGTATTGGCTGAAGTTACATCGGCAGTCCCGCTTTCAGACGCTCAACAGCAGACTGTTCGCGAGAAAGTGCAGGCGATGACCAGCGCTAGAAGCGTAGAAATTGAAACCAAAATAGACGCAGATTTAATCGGCGGTGTGGTAATCAAAGTAGGCTCTCAAGTAATTGATGCCAGCCTGCGGGGACAATTGCGCCGTCTAGGAATTCGCTTGAATTCCTGAGAGTTAATAGCTGATGACTATTAGCTAATTTAATTAGCAGTTAACGGTTGGTAGTTTTGAACAACTGATAACTGACAACTGACAACAAACAACTGACAAAAAACAACTGACATGGCAGCAATCAGACCTGACGAAATTAGCAGCATTATTCGCCAGCAAATTGAACAGTACGACCAAGACGTAAAAGTCTCTAACGTCGGTACTGTTCTGCAAGTAGGCGACGGCATTGCTCGGATTTATGGCTTGGATAAAGCTATGTCTGGGGAATTGCTAGAATTTGCCGACGGCACCGTGGGCATTGCACTGAACCTCGAACAAGATAACGTGGGTGCAGTGTTGATGGGCCAAGGCCTCGGCATTCAAGAAGGTTCGGCAGTTACTGCTACTGGCAGAATTGCTGAAGTCCCCGTGGGTGAAGCAATGTTGGGACGGGTAGTTGATGCTTTGGCCCGTCCGATTGACGGCAAAGGAGAAATTAAAACTACTGAATCTCGCTTGATTGAATCTCCGGCACCGGGGATTGTTTCTCGCCGTTCTGTTTACGAACCCATGCAAACAGGAATTACCGCTATTGATGCGATGATTCCGGTGGGAAGAGGACAGCGGGAACTGATTATCGGTGACAGACAAACCGGTAAAACTGCGATCGCGATCGACACAATCATCAACCAAAAATCGGAAAACGTGATCTGCGTTTACGTGGCGATCGGTCAAAAAGCTTCTACAGTAGCTAACATCGTCAACGTCCTGCAAGAAAAGGGCGCGATGGACTACACGATCGTAGTAGCAGCCAACGCTAGCGACCCCGCAACCCTGCAATACTTGGCTCCCTACACAGGTGCTAGCTTAGCCGAGTATTTCATGTACAAAGGCAAGCACACTTTGGTCATTTACGATGACCTTTCCAAACAAGCACAAGCTTACCGCCAAATGTCCTTGTTGCTGCGCCGTCCTCCCGGTCGCGAAGCTTATCCCGGAGACGTGTTTTACCTGCACTCTCGCTTGCTAGAACGCGCTGCTAAATTGAGCGACGATTTGGGCGAAGGCAGCATGACTGCTTTGCCAATTATCGAAACCCAAGCTGGTGACGTTTCTGCTTACATTCCGACGAACGTAATTTCGATTACCGACGGTCAAATCTTCCTTTCTTCTGACTTGTTTAACGCTGGTTTGCGTCCTGCAGTAAACCCCGGTATTTCGGTATCGCGGGTAGGTTCGGCGGCTCAAACTAAGGCTATGAAAAAAGTAGCCGGTAAGGTGAAATTGGAATTGGCACAGTTTGAAGAACTGGCAGCATTTTCTCAGTTTGCTTCTGACTTGGATAAAGCTACTCAAAATCAATTGTCGCGCGGTCAGCGCTTGCGGGAACTGTTGAAACAGCCCCAAAGTTCGCCTCTGCCGATGAACGAACAAGTTGCTGTAATCTATGCCGGTATTAACGGCTATATGGATGACATTCCTGTGGAAAAAGTCAGCAAGTTTACTGTTGGTTTGCGCGACTATTTGCGGACTAGCAAGCCGAAGTACGGCGAAATTGTTCAAGGCGGAAAGGCCTTGACTGATGAAGCTGAGAAGCTGCTGAAAGAAGGCATCACTGAATACAAGCAAAGTTTCTTGGTTTCTGCGTAATTAGTCTTTAGTCATCAGTGATTAGCGGGTGAAATTGTTAGGGACACGGCTCTTGGAGTGTCCCTAGATTAAGGACACGGCATTGCCCATTGGTGTCAACAAACACGTTAAACCCTCAGTCCGACAGGGGTTAAAACCCCTGTCTCAAAGCAAAAGTCCTCTGAAGAGGACTGAAGAAATTATTAGTCCTCTTCAGAGGACTTTCGCTATTAGACAGGGACTTCAGTCCCTGGCGGGCTTTCGGCTTAAGTTGACACGAATGGGCAGTGCCGTGTCCCTACGGTGGGTTAAAAAATGCCGTTTCTCGATCGCGCACAAGCTTAAAAATTGATGACTAGGAACTAAGAACTCAGAATAAAAGCTAAGAAAAAAGGAGAAAATTATGGCAAATCTGAAAACTATTCGCGATCGCATTAAGTCGGTCAAGAACACTAAAAAGATTACAGAAGCAATGCGCTTGGTGGCCGCTGCAAAGGTGCGCCGCGCTCAAGAACAGGTGACTGCTACTCGGCCTTTTGCCGATCGACTGGCAGAGGTATTATACGGTTTGGCGGAACGCTTGCAGTTTGAAAACCTGGATTTGCCGCTGCTGAAAAAACGCGAAGTGCGATCGGTGGGACTGTTGGTAGTTTCGGGCGATCGGGGTTTGTGCGGCGGCTACAACAGCAACATCATCAGATACGCCGAAAATCGCGCTAAGGAAATCAAAGCTGAAGGCTTAGACTACAAATACGTGTTGGTAGGACGCAAAGCTACTCAGTATTTCCAGCGCCGCGAACAGCCGATCGATGCTACTTACGCTAACTTAGAACAAATTCCCACAGCACCGGAAGCGGCACAAATTGCTGACGAATTGCTTTCTTTGTTCCTGTCGGGAACTGTGGACAGAGTTGAGCTAATTTACACCAAGTTTGTGTCATTAATTAGTTCGCGTCCGGTAATTCAAACTTTGCTGCCCCTCGACCCCCAAGGTTTGGAAACTCCCGATGATGAAATCTTCCGCTTGACATCGCAAGGCGGACAGTTTCAAGTATCGCGCGAGAAGGTTGCTTCACCTACGAAGAGTTTGCCCAGGGACATGATTTTCGAGCAAGATCCGGCGCAAATTCTGGAGGCTCTTTTGCCCTTGTATTTGAACAACCAATTGCTGCGGGCTTTGCAAGAGTCTGCTGCTAGCGAGTTGGCTGCGCGGATGACGGCGATGAACAATGCTAGTGAGAATGCTAGCGATTTGATCGGTAGTTTGACGCTGACTTATAACAAGGCGCGGCAAGCGGCAATTACTCAGGAAATCCTGGAAGTTTGCGGCGGTGCTGAGGCTTTGAATGGTTAGGTTAGGGTTGACAATTTGTTGATTTTATGGTATGCGTCTGAGGAAACTCAGGCGCTTTTTTTATTTATAAAGTTGTTACAATTGACCACAATGTACTAACAAAGCCAAACTCAAGATTTTTTGCAGAAACCGGGTTTATGAGCGTAAATCATAGCTAAATGACTTAAATTAACGCTCTGTAGCGTTTTTCGCGGAAAACGGCATTTTTTGCACTCTTGCATTAGTATGCACTAAGGCATATAGTTAAACTAATGCACCTGTATACAAAAAGCTGGTTTTTAGGCAAACTACATAAAAATGTCAAAATGTATATGTTGTAAAGCCTTGAGCCTGTATGGATGAAAACAAGACTGTGGCTATTAGAGTAGAAATGCCGCCGGATCTGCGGAACCGATTTAAGTCGGCTGTTGCTAGGGACGGTAAAAATATGAGGGATGTTTTGCTGGAATTTATGGAGCAATATGTCATGAAGGCTGAGCAACCAAAAATAGAAGCAAGTCAAAACCAAAACAACACATAGCTGCTGTGTGCAGTGGTGGAGCGATCGCATACAGGGCAAGACATTTAGTTTTTAAACTTTAAGGGAAGTCTGAAGTGAGGAGCGATCGCGTACCGAATCCAAAGCCAGAAAACGTACACCATGTTACAGATCCCGAACTCTGTGAAAAGATGGGCGAAAAATACCACTGGCGGTTAAAAGAAATCCGAGTGACTCGTAACACCCCCCCTGATGTGGCTTGCGTGTTTGACGGGGAACAAACCTCGTTTCAGGATATGTGGCAAGATTACCAAGATTAAAGGAAAGGGAGGAAAAATGGCAAAAAAAATCTGGATTGTCTACAAAACCGAAAGCATGAGTGCTCCGGGCTGGGAAGAACGTCAGCTTATGCCGAGGGGCGGTCTAACTAATATACTTTGGGAAAATTGGACTTGGGAAGAAAACCCAGAAATTCCTCAAGTAGGGGACAAAACCCGCGATTATGAAAATCTATCTGACCCCGGTAATGGAGTCACCCACGGGAAAGATGGAGATTGGGTAGTTACTCGCGTTCAGCAGTTTTCTGCTTCCGATACTGAGGAGCGAATTGTGGTGTGTTACTGTTCTTACCAACCTGTTACATCGGATTGGGAAGCACTACAACGGGGTGAGTCTGTCAATCAGATGCTAGCAACTGTCGAACAATATTGAGTGGATAATTAGTTCGTAAAAGCGATCGACTATTCCTGGACAATTTCATACAAATCTTCGATCGACAAATCAAAAGTCCTCGCCAACTTGTGCAAGGCCGTCACGTCAACTGTTGCTAATCCGGGCGATCGGGCATAGGTTCTGAGGGTACTGTAGACTACGCCCGATCGCTCTGAAACCTCTTTGATCGTCCAGCCTTTCTCAGCAGCCAACTCTCGAACCCGCAATCTAATTAAACCCATTGACAAAAAACTAGATTTAGTCTTGGAAAAAAATTTATCATAAAAAGCGATCGCTCACTCCTGCACAATTTCCACCAAGTCTTCAATCATTACATCAAAGGTGCGAGCCAATTTGTGTATAGAAATAAAGTCAATGGTGGACACTCCCGGACAGCGGGCGTAGTGTCTGACGGTGCTGTAAATTACTCCCGATCGTTCTGAAACTTCTTTCAGCGTCCAGCCTTTCTCGCTAGCTAGTTCTCTGACTTTTAATCTGACTAAACCCATACTTGACAAATGATGGTGTACCATCATCGGATAGTTTTATCCCAAAAAGCGATCGACTACTCTTTGACGACCTCAACCAAATCTTCCACCATCACGTCAAAAGTACGTGCCAACTTCAGCAGACAAGTAAAATCAACCATTGCCATTCCTGGAGAACGTGAATAGGTGCTGAGGGTGCTGTAGTTGACTCCCGATCGGTCAGAAACCTCTTTGATCGTCCAGCCTTTCTCAGCAGCAAATTCTCTAACCCGCAATCTAATTAAACCCATTGCCCGAACACTAGATTTAGTTTTGGATAATTTGATCGTAAAAAGCGATCGGCTAATCTTGGACAATCTCATACAAATCTTCGACCATCACGTCAAAAGTCCTCGCCAACTTGTCCAAGGCTGTCACGTCAATTGTTGCTAATCCGGGCGATCGGGCATAGGTTCTGAGCGTACTGTAGACTACCCCCGATCGCTCTGAAACCTCTTTGATCGTCCAGCCTTTCTGGGCAGCAAACTCTCGAACCCGTAATCTAATTAAGCCCATAAGCTCTTGACAGATGATTGATATAGGTCATACAATTATAATGTAAAAAGCGATCGCCCCAACGTCTGCAAAACTTAAAGACGATCGCCTATTCAAATCAAATTCCCATCAAGTGGGATGTATCAACCATTGAAAATTCCCATCAAGTGGGATGTATCAACCATGTTAGCAAGCTTTCGACCAAAATCAACCCCCAGACACAGATTGAGCCGGTTTGTGACAAAAGAGGCGATCGCGCGGCTGCTGAAAATCAAGGTAGAACAAATATATCGCTTCGAGTGCTGGGCGCATATCCTGTACGTGCACGCCCAAGGAATGAGTCGGTTTGTGAGTTATGCGGACTTTCCGCCAGTGGTGGGAGTGGAATCGCCATCGGGTTTAGATTTTGGTTATTGGAAGCGGCGGATGGCGAGTCTGAAGGAGAGATTTGCACCAAATTTTTGGGTGGATTTCTATGGGGATAAATTTCATCAAGCTGTTTCTGTTGCTGAATTGTTGGAGTGGGGGGAATTAGTGGGGGTGATTAAATTGATGTTAAGTGCGATCGCCCTGGAGTCGCTGCGAAAGGTTTACGCACAAGAAAAATCTCTGCTGCAACATTTTTAAATTATGACTAAAACACTGGTGATTAGAAACCGGGTTTTTTTGCAAAAATACGGCATCCCAGCCTTTAACTAAGTGAAAAACCCGGTTTCTTTGCTGTGCGTAACTCTCATAAACTCCTGCCCCCCCTGTAGGGGCGGTGCCCCCGTGCCCGCCCGAAAGATCGGGGCAACCACGGGGGGATTGCCCCTACAGGAATTACTCGCCACAAACATTCAAAAAATTGGTACAAGCTCAACAGCAACAGTTATAATTTCTCCATGCGTTTCCCCCTCTATCCCAGTTAAGCCCATGAGTAACCTTTCAAACATCCCAGGCGATCGCGGGAATTACAGGCTAAGTCCGCTCAGTCTGCGGTTATGCGTTTGGTGGGGTTCCCGCCGTCGGAGTCGAAGCAGGCTTTGATTGAGTTGGCTGATTATGTTTTTAGTCGGCTTTATTAGGTGCGATCGCGCAGTTTTAGGGAAGATAATCAAATTGTGGTTTACATCTTACCTAAAAAGTTTTATATCAATTAATTGGAGGTATTTACGATGTCTTTTTGGTTCTTATACGACAATCCCGAAAAATTAGAATTAGAAAAGGACAACTTAGACAACGAACTCAATTTTTTATTAGATTCAGATAAATTTTCTTGGGATAAAATTTATCTGTTTTCTGCTTTTGTTCGTAATCCTGCTGGGGTGGAACAAGTAAAAAAGATTCTTGAACACCGTTCTTTAAATAAAAATACGGAAGTTGTGATTGCTATCGGAACAAAAAATTATTTTAATGAACCTATTGATATTCAAGAAATATTAACTTTATCCAAATCCCCGGAAAACAAGACTAACTTTGTCAAATTTATATGCCCGAAAACTATTAATGATAAATCTCATATAAATGAGAATTTTCATATCAAAGCCTATTGTTTTTTAGGTAGTATGAAAGGGAAAGGTTCTAAGATAGGTTTTTCGATTATAGGGTCATCTAATCTAACCAAGGCAGGTCTTGAAGGTAAGGGAGAATTATGTATTAGTATCCGCAACTTAAATTTAACAAAAGAATTGATTTATCGTTTGTCAAACAAATATATTAGTAAATCGCCTCATATTAGTATATCACCTCCGTGGGATCAAGAAATAATTGAGGAGTATGCAAGAGGAAAATATAATAAAGAACAGTCTCGTCAAGATCAAGATGAAGTTCTCCAACTGTCTAAAGAAAATTCTACGCCTGTAAATCAAGATCAAGCACTGATAACCAGCACACCACGAGATGGTAAATTCATTGAACTAGGTGTCATTACTGATATGGCTCTTAGTGACAAGGCAACTAATCTCGCTAATGATAAGGAGAATATAGATTGTTTCCACTCGTCACCCACAACTCTAGAGCAAGCGAAAGAGGATTTTCGCGAAGGTTCTTTATGCCTCTTATTTTTAACAAAAAACGAGGAATTCCGAATTGTTGAAATAATGCCTCATAGTTCCGATCAAGAAACGACAGAAGGATGTTTTGTAAGATATAGAGTAAATGTAACTTATAAGCCTTCTGATGATATTGATGAAATTCTTACGAATGAAAAATATAAAATAATATCTGATCCAGAGAATATGGAGGAATTACCTTATGAAATTCTAAAGGATTTTGAAGAAGAAGTTAATGAATATCAGGAATATCAGAAAATGCTCGCCGATCCGAAATATCAAAAATGGATAGAAAAAGGTAAGAAGAAGAGGCAATCAAAAATTTACAGCCTATTAGAAGAAATAGAAGAAATAGAAGAAATAGATCTCAACACTTTAAAAAAAAAGCTAAAAGAAATCAGAGAATTAATTTAATGTGCCATGATTTTGTTCTCAATACAAACTTAATTTTAGAATGATTATGGGATAAAATCATCGTCTTTACCCGCCATAAAAGTAATAGCAGGCTTCTTGCAAAAGTGCCATTTATTGTCAGGAAATCAAAGATAATTTATTGTTTCAGAGTTTATACTCATCTTAAGTCTTTGCTAAAAGTTTAAGTAACTTCTTTGCTGGTAAGCCTGTAAGATTGCAGATTGAAGGAACTAGACATAGTGTTAGTATTAGGGTAATAGTAGAACCTGATGGGAGAGGAATCATTGTATTGACTAAGTGAGAAACCCGGTTCTTTTTCTCAAGTGACTTGGCTCATAATGTGCGATAATTCACCAAAATTTTAAATAACCAAAAATGGTGAATAACGGGACTAACCAAACCCCTAAGCAAAATTCGGCTAATTGTGGCAGTATTGATGAATCAGAAAGAGCTTTTGGTGCAACCGAAAGAGCGATTGCTGAATTTCTGGAAAGAGAGGGAAAGAATGTTAAAGCCTTGGTGGAAAAAACCGATGGAGGTAGAAATCCCGATGCTGAGGTAGATGGAAAACCCATTGAATTCAAAAGTCTGGATGCCGGTGCTACAAGCGCGACTGTAAAAAATCAGATCAACAATTCGATTAGACGAGGCGGACAGGCTAGGGATATAATTATAGATGCTAGGGTGTCTGGGTTGATAGAGGCTGAGGCTGAACGAGGTTTGCAGAGGGCGAAAAATATTACACGCGGAAAACTTGATAGCGTCCGAATTATTGGCGATATCTATGACATCACTTTTACTGAGTTTCAATAAAGGAGGTTTTTATGTCTCGCACACTAGATATTTTTGTAGAGTTTCCACAGGAAATCGAACATTTAATCAAAGAATTAGAGTTTATATTGGCTCTTAAATTAGAGCTGGTTTCTGATGGGATTGACAACTGGTATGAGTTTCGTAACTCAACAATCACTCTTACAGTAGGAAAGCATGATTTTGAAAATGATAAAGAGCTCAACTTTGAAGAATACCCTTACAACCTATCAATCAGAGCGCTGAACATCTCGAATGAACTTGATAGAAAAAAGTGGCGCGATGAGTTTGCTAGTTATGTTCTCCACAAGTTGAAAACTACCGGCAGGTATCGTTTAATGCTGGTGGATGACTTACAAGTGAAGTTAGAGGAGTTTGCGCCATTGGTGAAGGTTTGATCGAACATCATACAGGCAAGTTCTGAAACCGATTTGTAAAAACGAGGAAATGACTATGGTCACTGCTACTGCCGCACAGAAGCATTTTACTCTAGAAGACTTCCTGGCGAATCCCCCCGACAACATGGAATGGGTGGACGGACAACTCGTGGAGAAAAATGGAGCCACGCTCAAGCATGGTAAAATTCAATCAAGGCTGGGTTGTGCTTGGGCAAATTACATGATTTCCAGCGGACAAGGTGGAGAGGCTTATGTCGAAGTTCCTTGCCGCACTAACCAACAAATTCGCCGTCCCGATGTCGCTTATCTCACACCCGAATTAGTTGCACAATTTGGCAATCTTGCCACTTTACCCCAAAGTTTTCCGTTAATTGCCGAAATAGTTTCACCCACCGATATCGCTGAAGATGTCTTTCTCAAAGCACAGGAATATTTAGAATCTAGCTGTCAGGAAGTCTGGTTAGTTTTTCCCGAAAGTCGTTTAATATTCGTGATGACTCAAAATCAAATATTGACATTTAGATCCGGCGATACCGCCACCACCCAACAAATCCTGATCGGTTTTAGCATTGATGTCGATCGATTGCTAGGTTAAACTAAATTATGAAATCCGAAACTCAGTAGGTTGGGTTGAGTTTACGAAACCCAACAATTTCTGGGATTTGTTGGGCGGAGCATTTAGCGGAGGGTTCGCTGTCGCGGTTCCTGAGCGGAGTCGAAGGGCTACGCAACCTACTACAATATTCTTAGGTTTATGACCAAGAAAGGGAGTCAAACAAAATGACAACTATCCAATCAATAACAACTGCAATAACATCTCTTTATGAACGGGATTTTTATCTTTGGTTACAGACAACAATCAACTTATTGAAAGAGGGAAAGTTTTCTGAAATAGATTTAGAGAACTTACTAGAGGAACTGGAAAGTATGGGAAAAAGCGATAAGAATGCTTTAAAAAGTAATTTAAGGGTACTTTTAATGCACTTACTTAAGTATAAATATCAGCCAGAAAAACGAACAAATAGTTGGGTGTACACCATTCGTGAACATCGTCAACGCATCCGAGATACCTTCAAAACCAGTCCAACTTTATATCATTTTTTTGAAGAGATTTTTAATGAATCTTATCAAGATGCTAGGGAATTAGCCGCAGATGAAACTGGTTTATCTATTGCGATATTTACCCCAGAGTCTCCCTTTACTGAAGAAGAAGTTCTTAATCCTGATTTTTTACCGCCTGACAGCGAGCAGCCTGAAAATCCTGAAAATATTGAATAATTGAATCAGATATCCTTTCCACTGGTTCTGAAATCAAATTGCTACAATATATTTAATACTCCCCCAGTCCGCCTTTGCGGACTTCGTTTGTAGAGCATCGGAATTCTATTCGGTGGTATTGAATTAATATCCCACCATTATCGGAGCAAACCGCCATGTCAGACGACTTTTCCTTAGACGAGCTTTTAAATAGAAGTTATTACGCCTTCAAAGAGGCAGAAAACCAAGTGGGACAGTGCAATGTTTTAGTCATCGGCAAAACTGGTGTTGGCAAAAGTACCCTGATAAATTCCGTTTTTCGCCAACGCTTAGCAGAAACCGGAGTCGGCCGCCCCATAACTCAAGGCATCCGCCAATATACAAAACCGAATTGCCCAATTACAGTCTACGATACTCCTGGACTCGAACTCAACGCCGAACAAATTAAAGTTATTCAATTAAACGTTGCTAAACTGATTGAAGACCAAAGACTCCTGCACCCAAAAGAACACATTCACGTCATCTGGTACTGCATCAATCACAGCGCCAATAGAATAGAATCTGTGGAGGAAAGCTGGCTAAAAGAAATGGAAGTCAAAGATGTACCAGTTCTTTTAGTGCTGACTCAGACCACATCTAAAAAGCCGGGGGAATTTTTCAAGCAACTGGAACACATGAATTTACCAGTCAGTCAAATTATCCCCGTCATGGCTGAACCGGAAGAAATTGATGAGGATTATACAGTAAAATCTCACGGTTTAGATAAGTTGGTAGATGCAACTTTTCAACTGCTGCCCGAAGTAGCTAAGAAAGCTTTTGTTAAAGAACAAATTGCCAATATTGCGCTCAAATCCGATATGGCATTTAAGTATCTAAGTGCTTATGTTGCAGGTTCTGCAATTGTCGGTGCAACTCCTGTACCGTTTGCTGATGCGCCGATTTTGATGACGATGCAAACGGCAATGATTGCTAATATTACTGTGATTTTTGGAATGCCCTTTGATAAGGGGTTTATTTCGGCGATGCTGTCTGCTATTAGCGGCGCTGGCGGTGTGACTGCTGTCGGCAGAAGTATTGTTACTAATTTGATTAAAATGATTCCTGGTGCGGGTACTGTTGTGGGCGGTGCTATCTCCGGTGCAACGGCAGCAACTCTCACGCTTGCCCTCGGTTTGGCTTACATTGAAGTGCTTAAAGCTTATATGAAAGCTCAAGTTAATGGGGAACAACTTTCTTTGCAGCAGTTGACAAAGATGTTTGTGGATTTTTATAAAGATTATGCTAGTTCTGGGCGTAAAACTTTGAAGGATGACAAACCGAATCAACCTAAACCACCCAATCAAATTAATATTGAGTAAATTGGGCATGGGGCATGGGGCATGGGGCATAGGGCATAGGGCATGGGTTATTTTGTTACTCCAACTGAGATATTGCACCATTCTCAATAAGCCTTTTATGAACAGGCAAGATGCCTGTTCCACAAAGATATTGATTTTCTTGTGGAACAGGCATCTTGCCTGTTGCTGAAAAGGGCGCCTGTTCCACAAAGATATTGATTTTCTTGTGGAACAGGCATCTTGCCTGTTGCTGAAAAGGGTGCAATATCTCAGTTCCAATCAACTCATTCCCAATTACCAATTACCAATTACCAATTACCAATTACCAAAGATTGCTATAATTTAGTTAATTCTGCAAAAGGGAGTAAATGGCTATGGTAATGACAGCCGTTTTATCAGACAATGTTTCTCTAGAAGACTTTATAGCCAGTCCCACCGACGATATGGAATGGGTGGACGGGCAAATCGCGGAGAAAAATGGCATGACAGTAAAACACAGTCGAATCCAATCTAGACTAGATCGTGCTTGGGGAAATTACAAAGATTCTAGCGGACAATGCGGCGAAGTTTATACAGAAGTTCCTTGTCGTACAGACAGGCGAGTGCGCCGCCCTGATGTGGCTTATCTGACTGCTGAACTTGTTGCTGAATATGGCGATGTTCCTACTTTGCCTCAAAGCCCGCTGTTAATTGCTGAAATAGTTTCTCCTACTGATATTGCGGAAGAGATTTTTCTTAAAGCACAAGAGTATTTAGATTCGGGTTGTCTGGAAGTTTGGATAGTTTTTCCAGAAAGTCGCTGGATATTGATAATGACTCAAACTCAAAAGTTAACTTTTAACCTGGGTTCTACCGTCAGCACTCAGCTAGTGCTGCCGGGTTTTAGTCTTGCGGTTGATGAGTTGTTGGCTTGAAGGCAAAAAATTAATTAGGTATAAGTGCTTTGTGGCACAGTTCCGCCGTGAGGTTTGTAATAATTTGTGAAAAAGTCATTGACAAAATGCCACTCACTCGCCCGGCCAATTAATAAAAAAAATTATCAATAAAAAATGCAGTTGTAAATTTGCACAAAAGCACCAACAGCGGTAAAATACTGATTGCTTTGTTTCCAAATCTAGCGTAAATTCCAATTGGGGAATTAAAACCAATAATTGATATATGTCTAAGACTTACACTGTTGAATTGATCCACCAAGGCTCTACCTATACCGTAGAAGTACCCGAAGATAAACAAATTCTCCGCGCCGCCAACGCCGCTGGCATTGAGTTGCCGAGTTCTTGCAATGCGGGGGTTTGTACTACTTGCGCTGCTAAAATTATTGAGGGTCAAGTTGATCAAGTTGATGGCATGGGCGTTAGTCCCGAACTTCAGGCAGAAGGTTATGTGTTGCTGTGTGTTGCTTATCCCCGATCGAACTTGAAGATAGAAACAGAAAAAGAAGACATTGTGTACGATCGCCAATTCGGTAAATCCTAGCACTAAGCTAAAATTGACCTAAGTACCGTTAGCGGTAAAACCACTATGGATCGCCCTATGACCACCCATTTCATTTCCGCAGAAGTTGACCTCCACGATACCGCCGAGCAACTGCACTCGGCTATTGAAATTGAACTGCAAAAGCACGGCGAACCCCTACGGTGGGCAGTCACAGACGTGGATGTCGATCGGCAAAAGGCTGTGGTAGAAGGCTACGTGCTCGTGGAAGCATCCCCCGCAACATCGTGAACCCCCGCCCTTTGACAGTGGTTTTGATAGTCCCCACAGGCGTTGGAGCCTCGATCGGGGGGTTTGCAGGAGATGCGCTGCCCGTGGCTAGGGCGATCGCCCAAATTTCAGACACCCTGATCACTCACCCCAACGTCCTCAACGGCGCTCAACTTTATTGGCCCATACCTAACGCTCTCTACGTTGAAGGTTACGCCCTTGACAAATTTGCTGCGGGATGCTGGGGACTGCAACCGGTACATCAAAATCGCATCGGCTTAATCCTCGATGCCGGCATTGAACCAGACTTGCAGTTGCGCCACTTGCAAGCGGCTGATGCAGCGAGAGCTACATTGGGTTTGAATATAACCGATTGGGTTTTAACCGATCGCCCTCTGCAAGTAGAATTGCGTATTTCCGAATCAGGCGCATCCTGGGGGACGATCGGCAATCCAGACAGTTTATTGCGCGCTGCAGACAAATTAATCACACAAGCAAGAGTAGAGGCGATCGCAGTTGTAGCCAGATTTCCCGACGATGAAGGCAGCCTCGCCCTCGAAAACTACCGCCGGGGCAAAGGAGTTGACCCCCTCGCCGGCGCGGAAGCTGTGATCAGCCACCTCGTCGTCAAAACGTTTAAAATCCCCTGCGCCCACGCCCCCGCGCTGTCTGCGCTTCCCCTCGATCCGCACCTGTCCCCGCGATCGGCTGCTGAGGAAATCGGCTATACTTTCCTACCTTGCGTGCTTGCCGGACTCAGCAAAGCTCCTCAATTGGTAGCGCCAGAAAGCCAGCAGCACAATCAATTATCAATTACCGCCGATCGAGTCGATGCGGTAGTGATACCCGCCACAGCCTGCGGCGGCAGTGCTATTCTGAGTTTGAGTGCGCGATCGTCCGTACAAATCATCGCTGTCGGCGACAACAAAACCCAGATGCAGGCGACTCCAGAAAAACTCGGAATCAAAGCTTTGCAGGTAAACTCATATTTAGAGGCGATCGGAGTTTTGGTCGCTTTGCGATCGGGCATCAGTCCAGCTTCCTTGGGCGCAGACATCTCCTCCCTGCGTTGTTTATCTGACTAAACCCAACAAATCTCAAATCTCAAACCTCAAATCTAAAAGTGATTAAGTGGCAGAAAAACTTCCCGGAAATCCTGAAATTGAACCCTTGACGCGCACCCAAGTTTTAGTAGCAATGGGCGTGACAGCAATTATGTTGCTGGCGGTAGCTAAATTGTGGTTGCTATTTGGATCGGTATCGCTTTTGCCAGTCAAATTGATAGGAATCGACTTGCTCAAAGGATTTGCGCTCGGACTGGCAATTACAGGCGGTAGTGCGATCGTTTATCAACTCTGGCCCGGTTATCGCCACAGTGCGGATGTTTACTTGGAAGTAGTGCTCAAACCTTTGTTTTGGCCTGATTTAATTTGGCTGGGACTCCTGCCGGGACTTAGCGAAGAATTGCTATTTCGAGGCGTGATGCTGTCTGCTTTGGGATTGAATGTTACCAGTTTAGTTTTATCGAGTTTTTGTTTCGGCATTCTGCACTTGGGATCCCTGGATCAGTGGCCTTATGCTGTTTGGGCAACGGCTGTCGGATTGCTGTTGGGTTACAGTGTTTTAGCTACTGGGAATTTGTTAGTGCCAATTACGGCTCATATCTGCACAAATTTGATTTCTAGCTGTGTTTGGAAGTGGGAACACAATCTCGTGAAGCGTTAGCTCGATCGCACTACAATATCGAGGTTGGGGCGGGTTTAATGAATCTCTCACTCGATTGGAGAGATGGGTGAACCCGCCCCTACGGGAATTATGTCTATTTAACGTGATACCGAGTCATTCTATTTTAGATTTTAGATTTTGGATTTTGGATTGACTTGCGCGAGATAAATTCGGGGGCTTGAGGATTTGAGATTTTGGATTGATTCCACGGATAAATCACGTGGCGGGTACCATGAAAAAATTCTCGGTCAATAAACGTAAATTTTGTAGGGGCGGGTTCACCCGTATCTCTGCTTAATAACCAAGGTATTTTTAAACCCGCCCCCACCCAGCGACAGGATTTTATGAGGGTCACACTTACCGGAAACGAGACTTGAAAACTTTGTTAAGGTAGTTGATAACTGCTCGATCGCACAATCAACTCACCTTGACTGGGGTTGCGGCTGAAAATAAAAGCCCCTTCTTGAGTTTCGCCACTTGACAAAAAATCAATTTGTTGATCGCCGGATTCTACAACTTCACCGTTGACGCGCAATTCGGCAATAATTTGCACAGACTCTGCCGTTTCGCCGCCCGTATTAGTTACTGTAAACGGCACGTAAAATTGCCCTTGATTTTCGCGAATAGGCGTGTTCCGAGTGACAGAAATAACCGGAGGTTCCTGCTTTTTAGTCACCCAGTTGTAGAGTACGAGTCCGGTGAGGGCAAAGAGGATCAAGCCGGCGATCGCAAATGTCACCCATTCAGCAAAAGTTCTTTTTTGTTGCTGTTCTTTGTTATTACTTTCACTCATACCGCCAACCTCCCCGCGGCGCCGCCAACAGCCGCCGGCAATCCCAATACTAACGTATAGTTCAACCACAGCGACCACGGGTCGTCAAAAGTGAGTTTGTGGAAGAAAAACATCATAAATGCAGAAGCCGCCAGGGACACTAAATAGGCCATGACAGTTTCGCTGAGAGGACGCTGAAAAATCCCTTGCTGCTGCTGCCTTTTTGCTTGATAAGTAAAGCCTGCTACAAATACAATACCGTAGGAAATTAGCAGCGAGGCGGCGATAATTGCTAATTGCCTAGGTGGCGAAATACCTGCCGCTAGCATGGGAATTTCGTCAGTTGGGGCGATGTTGAAAGCAATGATCATCGCGCCGATTAAAGTAGCGCCGATATCTGCTACAGTTGCATTAATGGTAGGTTCCTGTTCACTGTCTGAACTTTGATAGCGATCGCCGCTCAAGAAACCGTTGGCCAGGGCTACTCCCAAGGCAAACGGCAGGCCTTCAAAGATGATTTTCCCCAAAGTTTCTTGCAGCGGAGTCTCCGGGGTAATTTCCCTGAGCAAAAACAGGACAAAAGCCGCGCAGACAATGCCAAGGGCGATCGCTTCTACGGTATCGATTGCAGCATCTAGCCAGCGGATGTCTTGAGTTTTGCGAAAACCTTCCGTGCGAGTCAACAAGAAAACGACGAGAAAAGTAGTTGCGATCGCGATCGACATTTCCGCTGGTGTAGTATACGAACCGATCCACCAAACCTCCATCGTATAAAGCAGCGGAATTCCGAACAAAAAGCCACCAGATGCACCTCGAATGATGTCGTTTATTTCATTTGACCACTGATTTTTACGTTTTTTTGATTTTTTCATTTGTGATTGAAAACGAACCTCAAAAAATTGGCAATTAAATATTTTTTGATTTTTTAAACCTGCTTAGATAGAATACCATATTTGTTGTATTCTTTCTCTAACTTGTGCCAAATCATCAGGGGTTAATATTCCCAGTCTGCGTTCAAATAAACTTTTTTGTAATGTGTTCAGTTTATGTAAGCGAACCGCTGAAGGTCGATTTAATCCTGCTTGTTGCCATTCCCGAATTTCTACATCAAAAGTTGTGCGAGGGATTTGACTGGTTATCTGGGAGCATCTCACTTTTGCAGAAAAGCTAGAAATCTAAGTTTTGAGGCAGGAGGCAGGAGGCAGGGGGCAGGAGTTAGAAGGAAGGAGAATAAGTGTTTTTATAAATATGAGATGCTCCCGGTTATCTTCGCAATAATCATGTCTTCATCTCCTGTGTCCAACAGTACCAAACCAGGACGGCGTTTAGTTTCGGCTGCACCCGCAAACAGGAATGCAACTAGAACTAATTCTCCAAACAGATAATTAGTCATAGCTCAAATCTCATCGTAAATTGCGTCTTCTTCGCTGCAATCACCAAAGAATTGTTCGGTGGCAAGACGATGCCAAGCAGCGTTTTCCTCTTCTTCATCTTCTGTGTCAGTTGGTTCTTTCACCAGAACAATAACTCGGACTTCTTGGTTAACTGCCAAGTATTTTAAGAGAGTATCGGGAAATTCTATTTTCCCTTCATCTGTGACTTTTGCGGGAAACTCGTATGCTTTCATAATTTTTAGGTCAATTTTTTTACAACATTATTCAGTTGGTGATTTACTTTCTAATTCCTTGAGTTATAAAAAAACTCGCACGATTATAAATCTCTTTGCCAAATCTTGATAGTTTTGTTATCACTTCCACTAACCAGAGTCTGCCCATCCGGGCTAAAAGCCACAGAGTAAACTCCCCATGAATGCCCCAAGAGACTGCAAATTTTATCTCTGGTATCGAGATTCCAAAGTTCGATAATACCAGGTTCCGTACTATCCTCTTCGCTGCCAGAATCCCACCCGCCACTTGCTAAAATTTTCCCATCAGGGCTAAAAGCTAAGCAGAAGTCCCCCATTGAATTTTTCGCAAGAGTATAGATTTCTATTCCCCTGTAGAGATTCCACAGCTTAATAGTTCCCACACAGTGCAAAGTCGCAAAAGTTTCTCCATCGGGGCTAACAGCGATCGCATAAACAGAGTCCATACCCTCCTGCCAATTCTTTGTCCAGATTTCATCTCCAGTGGTTAAATTAAAAGCTACTGCACTTAGAGAAACATAATCATCTGCACTGCTACTAAGTAGAATCTTTCCGTCAGGGCTGAATAAAATATTTAAACTATAAAATACTTCTACTGGCCACTTTAAAGTCCGAATTTCTTCTCCATTTCTAAGGTTCCAAAGTTTGATAGTTGTGTCTTCACTGGCACTTGCCAGAGTCTTCCCGTCGGGGCTGATAACTACAGAAGTAATTATGTCTGAATGTCCGGTGATGGTGTAAATTTCCTCTTTAGTGCTGAGATTCCAAAGCTTGATAGTTTTGTCCTTACTGCCGCTAGCAAGAGTTTGTCCGTCAGGGCTGATGGCAATGGATGTAACTCCATGTGAATGTCCTGCTAAAGTAGTAATTTCTTGCCCTGTATTGAGATTCCACAGTTTAATTGTGCTGTCAGCACTTCCGCTAACTACAGTCTGTCCGTCTGGAGTTATGACAACAGAAGTTACCGAGCTTGAATGCCCGTGAAGGGTGTGTACGCATTGCCAGTTCGGAGTTGGAAACATTTGATATTACTCCTCGTACTCATCCATTAACAACATTTTTACTTATTGTTTTCAATGCCATTAAAGTGCAAGCTGAATTTCGGAATATTCTCCCAAAGCTTCGTTGACAACAATCAGTTTTCCTTGACTATCTGCCCCTAATTGTTGATTTGCATTGAGTAATTCAATTCCATAAATAGTACCGTCTGGGGCAATGTCCACATTCATTTGATCGCTAACCTGGATAGTGTTTACCTGTGTGGTTTTTTCTTTCAGGTATATATAAGCTACGTTGTATCTCGGATCGTAACTCAGTTTCACGGGAACCTCCTGCTCAAAAGAATTTGACAATTACAGTGATAATCATCTAGTCTTCGCCTTCTGACGCTGCGATCGCCTCCACTTTCTTCATAGCATAAACTTTTCCCTGCCACTCAGCATTGAAGGAAAAGTTGCGCCTAAATCCGGTTCTGCCAAATTGAGCCGGAAAAGTTGTGCCACTTTCAACAGTAGCAATTACTTCTGCCTCAGTTGCACCTCGCTCAATCAATCGTGCTTGAGCATGGGGATGTAATCTAACGCTCACGTTGCTATTACCTCCTTTTTGCCTCTTTATTTTTGCACTAACTTAATTCACCACAGCCGCGCATAAGCATCAAAATAAAGGCATGAGTGTCCAACAACAACCTGATTCCATGTACTCCTTAAACTCTTCTAGCGGTTCGTCAAAATCATCGGACATCCAAACCATTCCTTTAGCACTCCCTGCTTTGGATGACCAGCGCTTCTTATTAGCTGGCGGTATTCCTACCAATTTTACAACAGGCTGGTTATCTTGAGTAATCGCAATTTCTTCGTCTCTCATCGCCGCTTCGATTAATTCCAGAAGCTTTTCTTTGGCCTCAATAATGTCTACTTGATACATAATTCGTGCCTCCTTACTATCAATTTATAACATCACAATTCTAACTCAATTAAACAAATCCTCTTCCTCCAAATCAACAGACTGTAATTCCATATCAGCCGACTGCAACTGAGCGGGAGTAGCCGGAATCGCCGCAATAATGGCATCGATTACCTTAGCCACCGGAATAATCTCCATTCCTAACTCTGGCACCGGTTGATTCTTAGGAATAATCGCCCTTTTGAAACCCAATTTCGCAGCTTCTCTCAGCCGCAACTCTAATTGGGAAACCGGCCGCACCTGTCCCCCCAAACCCACTTCCCCAAGCAAAACAGTGCGTGCATCAACCACCCGATCGCGAAAACTGGCCACAACGGCGATCGCAACTGCCAAATCCGCCGCCGGTTCGTCCACCTTCAACCCGCCCACCGACGCCAAAATTACATCTAATTTAGATAAAGGAATCCCCACCCTTTTCTCCAAAACAGCTAAAATTTGCTGCAATCTACCATTGTCCACACCAGTAGTAGTACGGCGTGGCGAACCGAAACTTGCAGGGCTGACTAGCGCCTGAATTTCTACTAAAATAGGTCGAGTTCCTTCGCAAGTAACAGTCGTCGAAGTACCGGGCGAAAATTCATCTCTATTCCCTAAAAATAACTCCGACGGATTATCTACTTCTCGCAAACCGTTGGCTACCATTTCAAAAACACCAATTTCGTGAGTAGCGCCAAAACGGTTTTTCATCGATCGCAAAAGTCGATGAGAAGCAAAGCGATCGCCCTCAAAATACAGTACAGTATCTACCAAATGTTCCAAAACCCTCGGCCCCGCCAAAGCTCCATCTTTCGTAACGTGACCGACAATAAATAAAGTAATATTTTCCCTTTTCGCAACCTGCATCAAAGCAGACGTACATTCCCGCACCTGAGCCACCGAACCCGGAGCCGATGTTAAACTAGCAAAATAAATAGTTTGGATGCTGTCAATCACCGCCACATTCGGTTTCAGCGCTTCTAACTCCCGCAAAACAACTTCTAAATCCGTCTCTGGAAGCAAATAGAAATTCTCCGCTGAATTGTCCTCCGAATCCTTTTTAGCTTCCCCGTTACTGCCAGATTTATGCCCGCCGTTGCTTGACAATTCAACCGGATTAGCCACGCCCAAACGCTGCGATCGCAACTTCACCTGCTGGCCGGACTCCTCCGCACTGACATACAGTATCCGATCCTTGCGGGCCAACATATTCGCCACCTGCAACAGCAGCGTCGATTTCCCGATTCCCGGTTCCCCCCCAATCAACACCAGCGATCCCGGCACAATCCCGCCTCCCAAAACTCGATCGAGTTCCCCGTAACCAGAAGGCCAGCGAGACTGAGTTTGGTCAGCAATCTGCGATAATCTGAAAGATACCCTTGGTTGACCCTTCGACTTATCAGGGGGCGAACCGCCCACTGTCTTAGTTGTCACCCCAGTTAAACCAGCCCGCGGCACACCAGCAGTAGGTTGTTCTAACTGCTCGTCAAAAGAATCCCACTTCTGACAGCTAGGACATCTGCCAAAATATTGTGGTGAATCATACCCGCATTCCCGACAAATATATTGTATTCGAGGCTTAGGCATTGTTTACTATGATAAATAGTCACCCTAACATTTAGAAAAGTCTGATTTAAAGCAATTATCAAGCTTTCAGACCGATCGCCGCCCATGATTCAATTTGTGTCCTCTATGATAGGGTACAAAAAAATAACATTATCTGAAATGTAACTTAAGGAGTGCTCGGTAACTTGGAAAACCATAAAGAAAAAATTCTGGTAGTCGATGACGAAGCCAGTATCCGTCGCATTCTGGAGACTCGCCTTTCCATGATTGGCTACGATGTCGTCACCGCTGCTGACGGCGAAGAAGCTCTCGAAACATTTCGCAACACCGAACCCGACTTAGTGGTTTTGGACGTGATGATGCCGAAGCTAGACGGTTACGGCGTCTGTCAGGAGTTGCGAAAAGAGTCAGACGTGCCTATCATCATGCTAACTGCTTTGGGAGACGTAGCCGATCGCATCACCGGTTTAGAATTGGGCGCCGACGATTACGTCGTCAAACCCTTCTCTCCCAAAGAACTAGAAGCCCGTATCCGTTCGGTATTGCGCCGGGTAGACAAAAACGGCGCATCGGGAATTCCCAGTTCTGGAGTCATCCACGTCACCAACATTAGGATTGACACCAACAAGCGCCAAGTTTACAAAGGCGACGAGCGAATTCGCCTCACGGGCATGGAATTCAGCCTGTTAGAACTGCTTGTCAGCCGTTCTGGAGAGCCTTTTTCGCGATCGGAAATTTTGCAGGAAGTCTGGGGATACACGCCAGAACGCCACGTAGACACCCGCGTAGTGGACGTTCACATCTCGCGGCTGAGGGCAAAGTTGGAAGACGACCCCAGCAATCCCGAATTAATTCTCACCGCCCGCGGCACCGGCTATCTCTTCCAGCGAATTGTCGAAATTGGGGAAGTAGGATAAAGTCAGTTGGCAGTTGGCAGTTGGCATTACTTAAATTACCAACTACCAATTACCAATGACTAATGACTAATGACTAATGACTAATGACTAATGACTAATGACTAAATCTGATCCCAATAAAGTTTTGCGGCAATTGCCCTTAGTTGCAGGAGGGTTAGCAGGTACGCTGCTAATGGTAAACCGATTGCTGACAGAGCAAATTACAGATTCTCAAGCTCGATCGGACGCTTTGGGAGTAATTATCAGCGCTCTGCTGATTTTAACAGGTTTGCTGTGGCAGCAGGTGCAAGCGCGATCGCCCGATTCCGTAAAACTTATCGGCGAAGAAGGTTTTGAATTTGCGCCGGATTTGCCGGATGCTGTGAAAATAGAATTAGCCTGGGCGTCGCGTTTGCTGTTGACAAATACCGCCACAAGGTCGATCGTAATTGTGTATCAAGGAAAAGTCCTATTGCGGCGCGGTATTTTAGGCATCAATCCCGAAGTCAAACCGGGGCCGATTTTGCAGCGAGTGCTCGACAAAAATAAACCAGTTTATTTAGTAAATCTCAATATTTATCCCGGCAAAATTGAATTTGACTATTTGCCAGAAAATACTCAAGGAGTCATCTGTCAACCCATCGGCACCCAAGGCGTTTTAATCTTAGGCGCTAACGCGCCCCGCAGCTATACAAAACAAGATGAAAACTGGGTAGAAGGCATTGCCGACAAACTAGAAAATACCATCAATCGATTTTAGATTTTAGATTTTAGATTTTAGATTGTGGATTTTAGATTTTAGATTGTGGATTTTAGACTTGAGATTGTGGATTTGAGATTTTAGATTTTAGATTTGAGATTGTCGATTGCACAATGCCAGCACTTTGACACTCCTCGACTATCAGGTACGAGGATTCTTCCTTCACCGGGATTCCGACGAATTTACTTGCAAGAAAGCATCTTGACCGTATGCCCTACGGCTGCAAGTCCTCTAATAAGAACTACTTGAGCTGCTGCAATATCCCTATCAGTTGTGTAGTTACAACTTGAGCAGGTGTGGGTGCGCTCTGACAATTCTTTTTTGCCCGTTTCTACACCACAACTAGGACAAATCTGACTTGTTTTATGAGTGCTTACTTTCTGGAAGTACACGCCATGCTTAAAACAGGTTTGCTCTAATATTGTGAAGAACTGACCCCAGCTTGCCTCTAAGCAATGTTTACCTAGTATTGCTCTAGACAATCCTACTAGGTTCAAGTCCTCAACAAATATCATCCCCACATCTTTACAGAGTTGGTGAGACAATTTCCAGTGCCAGTCTTGGCGACAGTTTGCAATGTCCTCGTGCAGTTGAGAAACTTTCTTCTGAGCCTTTTTCCAATTATTTGAGCCTAACTTTTTCCGACTGACGCGCTGTTGCAGCAATTTAAGCTTGCGTTCGGCCTCAACAAAAAACTTTTGGCGCTTGACTAAAAGACCGTTAGAAGTTGCTATGAAATTAGTTAAGCCAACATCAATCCCAATCCCCTCGCCGTGTGGCATAACCGACGGCACTGACACGTCCCATTGTAGGGTTAGCATTACATACCAACCGCTGGCTCTCTTGACGATTCTGGCTTGTTTGATAGTTGCCCCATCAGGAATAGGACGCGATTGGTGAAGTTTAACCAATCCAATCTTGGGTAATTTTACTTTTCCATTCTGAACCGGATCAACCCCCAATTGAGGGAAGACAAAAGACCGCATTGTTCCCGCTTTTTTAAAGCGAGGAAAACCGTGCTTTTGTTCCCACATACTGACAAACGCTTTTTCAAGCCGTCTCAATGTTTGTTGCAAAACGTGTACGGCAACGGCACCCAAAGCCGATATACTTGCCCTGGCTGCGGTTAAGTTCTTGCACTGACTAGCATAAGTTGGTCGTTTTGTTTCGGCCCCAATAATAAATTCAGAGCGGATAGAGCAAGCGTTAACCTGGCAACTACGAGAATGAAACCAATGCTTGCGCTCTGCCAGCGCGTAGTTATAAACGCGACGACACTGTTCCAGCCAATCTTCAAAAATGGCTGCTTGCGCTGGCGTTGGTCTTAATTTGTACTCGTAGGTTAAGTTAAACACTTGCTCTATCCTCCTACTCTGATTATACAGTCGTGAAGAAAGGCCGGAACGCTTATTCACAAGTTTTAACTAAAGTCGCCCTAAAAGGGCGAGGCTTGTACCCAGTTTCTTGGTCAAGGTGCGTTCCTCTTCGAGGGCTGCGCTAACAAGCGATTTGCCTCATTCTCGGTGTTGGCTATCGGCAATAAACAAGATTTATTACCGATAATATCTTTTGAAAAGAAGAAGAGGGAGCGCTGCCCCCAACGAAATTTCCAGGGTTTGAGGGTCTTTTTAACCACCAAGACGCGGGCTGCGTGTACAGGGCAGGGCGCACCTTAGTCCTCAACAAGTCTCTCCGGGTGCGCTAGGCGCACCTTACTAGCTCAAAACTCGCAACTCAAAACTCAAAACTACTAGCGAGCCCAGTCAGTACCGCGCCACAGCGTAAAAAACAAAACACTAGAAATCAGCGCGCCCAGCAGCCACTTAATCGCATTTTTAAATAACCCCAAGCGCTGACTTTGCTGAACCGCAGCACTTTGCGTCTGTAACCGTTCCTTAGCCGGAGTAATTCTCGAAAGAATTTGCTCTTTCAATTGCTGTGGGTTTTGCGTATCCGCTTGTACCCCCAAACGGGTAAGTTCCCCCGCCAAATTCCTTAAATCTTCAGGACTACCCTTATTCAGCCGTTCTTCCACCTGCTGCAACTGAGCTAATTGTTGGTTTGCTTGAGTAGTAATTTGCTGGTTGTTTTGATTGTTGACGTAGATAGTGCCAAAAATTCCCAAAGGTAGCATCAACAGAAAAACCAGACCTAGCAGCAGACAAACCCAAGACAAAACCTTCAAAAAAAGGTCTTCCAAACCTCGGCGTTCGTATCCTTCGCCAAAAAATATCAGCGCCATTGCCAGTAAAGGAACTGGCACCCGTTCCACTACAGCCCCAATCGTTTGCAATTCCCAGAGGCGATTGCCAAAATTGGCTGGTATAAGAACTGCAATCGTATCTAATACAGACAAAATTAATAGACCGTAGCCAATCCAACGCAGTCTGTAGATAGAAAAACCTTGTTCGCCTTGTAAGTCATTCATAAAATAATCAGAGTTGTTGTTAAGAAAAATCTCTCTTGACGCCGCCCAATAACGGATACAATCCCCCGACCAAAGTCGTGGATAGTCAAACATTTTAGACTCTTGTTCAAGCTTCCAGATTCACCTGTGGATTAAATCTAAAAGCTAAAAGCTAAAAGCTAAAATCGACTGAATCGAGTCAAGGTTCGGGGAATCGCGGCTGCCACCACTCATACCAAGAAACCCAAGCATTCTCTAGAATTTTTTTGGCATCTTCTGGATTTGTTTTATCCAAAGGCACAGACATCTGAGTCCACAAACAGCGCCGGTCTTGAATATTTCCCCTACCCAACAACCAAAACAGAATACGGTTTGGCTGCCAATCTCGAGTATTTCGATTATATCTAAACTGTTGGGAAGTTACTGTAGCACTGCCATTAGGATTGATACACGAACTCAAATACAGTCGATTTTGCTGTTGCAAAATTCCGTGAAACCCTGCGCCTTGAGTGTTTGCCAATGCTAGTTTACCAGGAGACGACTTGAGAACAGTATGTCCCCTCATCATACCTTCCACATCCCCAATGGTGTCTACTGCATAGCGCATCTCTATTTCTAGAGCCATGCTATTTTTTTGATATTCATATTTCCTGGCAGCTTTGAATTCTGAATTTTCCTTGATTTCCAGAAGCGCGCTCTTGTTTAGTTTCCAATCGGCTAGAGGCACCGACTCGGGAAACTCAAACGGGGTTGCCACATTCTTGCCGTCCGATGGATAGAAAACCAACTTTCCGGCAACCAACAAAACCCCTCCCAAAGTAACAGCCAACAGGGAAAGCCTAAGTGGTTTCCAAGAGGTAATAGCCATTAGCAATTCTGTCCTTCCTGATTTGGGGGTTGGTTTTTCAAAATTGCAAACCAACAGAATAACCCGAAAATAAATACAGCAATCATCGAAAATATTACCGAACCATTTCCTTCGTGCCAGTATTTAAATGCTTCGGGTTGAGATAGCGATACCAGCACGGCCAGGAGACCAACTCGCGCGGCATTCACTACAAATGCAGTAATTATTGCCACGAATGGCAATACCATTTTCTGACCCGTAGTGGTAGGAAACATCAGTAAGAAAACCAGAGCTAGTCCTAACAATTGTAGCATCGCATTCACCCCGGAACAGCCGTGATTCACTTCCACGCTTCCCTTTTCTAGGATTAGAAAAACCCCTTTCCGCACTACTTCAAATCCTACATAGTGCAGGATGAAAGCTGAAAATTTAGCTGTTAATTTTGGAACATCAACAAATACTCCGATCAATCCGGGAGGAATAGCTGTATACGCAAGAATTAGAAGTTCCTGCCAATATTGTTTCAGTCCTTTTGTGCCGGAAGCCAGCAAGGCGAGACTGATTCCAGACAAAAAAGGCGTTGCTCGGATAAAAAAGTCGTATCCCGATATCGACGAACTTTTGAGCAATATTAAAGCAATTAACGCTGTCCCAAAAAAGCTGGCGAAAATTCCGCTTTCAAAATTTAAAGACTCGTGCCTTTCCCAAATTAGAAATGCTACGACTCCCCAAAACAGTAACATTGTACCGAACAGGTCAGTGTCGTTTGTTCGGGAAGTCAGAGTTAGGTGTATGGCAATCAAACCGGAGGCGATGCCTAACAGCCAGTATTTAGGTTCTTGGATGTGCTTGAGCGAGTTTATTTCGGTCATTGCTGCTTTTTGTTTTTCCTAAAAGCTTCTAAAATGCTTAAGCTTGTAACTCTATTAAAATTATCAGCTACAAACACTTAAATTTATGCGTTTGGGATGATTTTTCACTAAATCTTCACAAAGATTGACAAGAGCAAATATGTGTGATATCTACCTTCACCTAATTAAATCTGAAGTTAGGAGCAAAGACAAAAGAAAACAGGTTTTTTAACTCAGATCGATCGCACTCCACGAAAGATTTTCCTTTCTCTAACCCGGTTTATGCGGCGAGAGTTTAAATGTAAAGCTTGAAGGCAAGACAGAAACCTTTGTTGGACGCACTCTTGAGCTGGAAAACCAGTTTTTTACTGGTTCTGGTTTTTTGTAGCCGGTGCGTCCAGGAGGAGATTAGTTAGAGTAGACTTTCCGGTAGTAAGTTTGATATTCCTCCGAAAGCAGGGGTTCCCACCACTCCCGATGGGCTAGGTACCATTCTACAGTCTGTCGCAAACCTTCTTCAACGGTTACTGAGGGAGTCCAACCTAACTCTGTTTTAATTTTGGTGGCATCAATAGCATAACGCCGATCGTGCCCGGCTCTGTCTTTGACAAATGCGATCAATTGTTCGCAAGGACGGGCGGGTAAATCAGAAGCTAATTCGTCCATTAGCTGACACAGCATTTTCACTAAATCGAGATTTTTTACCTCGTTGTTGCCGCCAACATTGTAGGTTTCCCCAGGCTGACCACGGTGAATAACGACATCTAAAGCGCGGCAGTGGTCGAGAACGTACAGCCAATCTCGCACGTTTTGACCGTCGCCGTATACTGGCAGCGGTTTGCCCAATAACATATTGATGCACATTAATGGAATGAGCTTTTCTGGGAAGTGATAGGGGCCGTAATTGTTGGAACAGTTGGTGATAATTGTCGGGACGCCGTAGGTGTGGAAATAGGCGCGGGCGAGGTGGTCGCTACCAGCTTTGGAGGCTGAGTAGGGACTGTTGGGCGAGTAGGCCGTTGTTTCTGTGAAGGCTGGGTCATCGGGGCTGAGACTGCCGTAAACTTCGTCGGTAGAAACGTGGAGGAAGCGCATTTGGGTTTTGAGAGATGCCTCATCAATGGCTTCAAAATGCTTGCGGAAGGCTTCTAAAAGTGTGAAGGTTCCGACAACGTTGGTTTGAACAAAGGCGGCAGGCCCGATAATTGACCTGTCAACGTGGGATTCTGCGGCAAAGTGGGCGACTGTGGTGATGTTTTCTTCTTTGAGCAAGGTATCGACTAAGGTACGATCGCAAATATCCCCCTGCACAAATCGAAAATTTTCGCCTCCTTCCAAAGTTGCCAGGGTTTTTCTGTTTCCGGCGTAGGTTAAAGCATCGAGTACCACTACTCGATCGCCCGGATAGCTGCTGCACCAGTGATGCACAAAATTCGAGCCGATAAATCCAGCCCCGCCCGTCACCAACAATCGGCGAGGAGCTCGGTCAATGCCTTGATTCGCGCTGTCTGTCATAAAAATAAGAGTTTTTCCAATAACTAAGCCTTTACAAAAGTAGCCTTAAAAGTAGTTTGTCACCAAGTGTTTGCCGCTCTGTAATTAAAATTTCTACTGTCTCCGCACACTTTGACGGTTTGATTTACTAAAAAAGCGACCGAGGGCGATCGCCTATCATCTCGTTACCTTATCTCA
>NZ_JAUBVD010000120.1:0-5718 GCF_036705675.1 Microcoleus sp. AT8-A3 | reverse complement strand
CCTCTTTTAACTATGGGGTCTTTTTTTCGGCCCAAATACGGCTTTGGGGCGGACTATTTCCCCCGCATGGGTATAAGAAGTGCGATTCGTTGAAACGTGAATCACGGTGAATGCCCGTGCGCGACTTGAAATAAATGGTCGTTTAGTCTGGAGAGCCCTCTTCCTTAGAGGATTCACACCCTCTACCCCTATGTAAAAGACTCCATAAGAGTCCGGTCACGGTCAAGTAAGCCATGAAACAACCGGAATGCAGATCACAAATGTACTTAGTGCTACTAGCCTAAAGTAGTTCAGAGGCTAAGGGGAGTTCCCAGGGGGAACGCATCTTATTGAACACTGTTCATCAGTGGTGAGTATATTTTGAGATAAATTCACCATTCAAAGAAGCTACCGACACGCTTTGTAATGACTTTTTAGCGGGACTTAAACAAAAAATACGGTGAAAATACGTTATAATGCTTGCATAGCAAGCATATAACGTTAAAGAATGACCAAGGGTAATTGCTCAACTAGGGAAAAAAGGGAGCCATCAGTAGAGAGAGCTTGTTGAATAGATTGATAAGCCGTCAAGCCATGACGGTTGCCAGTATTAACAACTGAACGAACAGCAGCAAACAAATCTCGCCCCCATGAAGAACGGAAGCCATTGGTCACACGGCGAAATATCACGCTCATCCGAATCGCCTGTTCACTACTATTATTCGTTGGTGGAATCCCCGCCTCTTCCAGAAATAGAAATAAATTGTCCATCAGCCCACCGTAACGTTTTCGTAACCGGATACCATCCGGATCATGTAGCGCTAAATTTAAAATCCCGGTTAATCTTTCCTGTAAATTTTCTCGGTATCGCTTGAGTCTGGCATCGTCGATTTTTTCTCGTCGTCGATGGATGATAAAAGCTCTTAATAATAATCTCTTCATCGCTGGGGCAAAAATCCTGTCCCCAGCGTCAATCGCATATTGGCAATCCCGCAATTGATGAGCCAAACACACTTGCCATTGTGGTGCGGGGTGATTTTTTTGAGCGCTAAATAAATCTGACACCCAGATATCGGGCATTGGTAACAAGTTAAAAGGGAGTAGATTTTGTCAATACCTCTTGGGATAGAAATATTATTAAATGATAATGATAATCAAATAGGGGAAGAGTGAGAGAGTCCGCCGCAGGCGGACTCTCTCACCCGATCGCGATTATCATTATTAATAAGTTGTGTGCTCGATTGGCGTTGCATCGCGATCGATAATAATGGTGGGCGATGGATAATAGTGGCGGGCGATGGATAATAATGGTGGGCGATGGATAATAGTGGCGGGCGATGGATAATAATGGTGGGCGATGGATAATAATGGTGGGCGATCGATAATAATGGCGGACGATCGATAATAATGGCGGACGATCAATAATAGTTGCATATCCCCAGCACGGCAGCGTCGGGGCAAGCATAATAGTTGCACCACCTTGGGGAGACCGAAGGATATAATTGACAAATAATTGAGCGATTGTGTAGGTCAGTAAATATGGCTAAAAGTCAAAAAACCAACCGTGACCATGCCAAAAAAACCACAAGGCCGATGGTGGAAGACGAGGAGATTGCCTCACAACTATCGGCATTACTAACACCGGCCATTACCTCACAAGAAAATTACTACCGTCAACTGGGTTTGCGAGGGAAAATTCTCAACTTACCGTTGATGGTAGCAGCAGTATTAACTTTGCTGTGGCGAGACGTAGCTGGAGTAACAGAACTCACAAGAATGTTGGCAAGAGCGGGTTTTTTGTGGTGCCGACCCACAACAGTCACTCAACAAGCAATGTCTCAAAGATTTTTAAGTTTTCCTGCCACATTATTTGAAGGAGTCTTCAAAAATTTATGGCGTTGCTGAATCAAGGTATGAATGCCCCAGGAATGGGAATATCGTCAAACTTCAAGTAATGTATTAATAACTTAATAGAATGCTTGAGCATTTCCTCACATTTATAATAACAAAGAGTCTTACGATGTAGCCGAGCCAAATAATGTCTTAGTCTGGTATTTTCCCCTTCTACTCTGGTCATATAAGTCTTGCTAATAATCTGATCCCCATCAGGAATAAACATGGGATATACAGACCATCCATCAGTTACATAAAAATAGCATTTCCATGCACTTACTTTCTCCCATAATGGTTCAAATGTCTTAGCGCTATGATCCCCTAATACCCATCCTAAAATTCCTGGTTGAAAGTGGTCAACCGCTGTCCACAACCATATCCTGTCTGTTTTTTTTTTACATAAGTTTGTAATTCATCGAGTTCACCAACTTCTGGGATGACTTCAGGGTCATAAACATCTGGCAACAGTTTTCCGACTTGTTTTACCCAATTTATTACGCTCGGTATGATGAACACCCTTAACTCGTTCTATCGCACGTAAACCCATACCATTGACATACATTTTTAGGCAATCACGTTTGATGGCCTCGCTATAACCTCGCTGGGGTTCATACTGATTGAGGAATTGACGACCACATTGGACACAAATGTGATTCTGTTTTCCTTTTTTATTGCCGTTTTTACGGATATGGGTTGATTTACATCCCACATTCCGCAGTTCTGGCTTTGATGACTAAGGATTTTCATACCTTCACTGTAGGAAAAATATCTGTGCCTACCTTTTCTAATTTTAGTATCATTTTTTTGCGATTTTGGCGAAATATAAGAAATTGGAATTCACAGATATTGCCTAATATATTCATTAGGCAATATCTGAACTCATTCTCCCTAAATAAGACATCACAATTCCGGCAACATGAGTGTTCTGTTGCCAACAATTTGAATTTATTTAACAATATTTTCCGGTTTGTTTTCCGAGTTACCCATCTTCAACTATTAAATAATATTGACCGCAAACCTTTCCTAAATAATTTAATATCTCCCGACGTTCCTTTGTTAAGTTGCTTATTTGTTCGGCTCCATTGAGGTTGACTAAATGTACGGCTTGAAACATCTGAAATACCCACCGCATTGTCGGTTTATTTGTCATTTTCTTGACCTGGTTTCTGATGCTGGCATTGGCTGATTCTAATTCTTGTCTCAACTTTCTTTGGGCGAGATTATATACTAATAAACATACTCCCATTATCATGGCAATTGCTTCTACTCTCTCGGTTTTTTTCACGAAGACGCTTGATGTGAAAAATAATGGGTCTTTTAAAAATCTAAATCCTCTTTCGTTACTTTGTTGGTCTTTGTATTCTTCTAATATCTGCTGGTTGGTTATTTCGTTTTTATCTAAAATGTTTGTTGCCAGTATAAATCTCCCTGTTTTAATTTTTTCGGCGGATATTATTTCGGGTCTCGTTTCTATTTTACCGATTATTTGATAGGCTATTGTGTCTATATCACTAGCTTTTTTGGCTGGTGTTTTTTGTTTTTTATGGCTTTTTTCTTGACATTCAATTTCGGTAATCTGGTGATATTTCCATGTGTCTGATAGATTTTTTATGGCGGTTTCTGCGTCGGCAATGCAGGCAAATTTTTGCCGGTAAAGCTTGCGTAGTGCGGCTTGGGCCCTTGATTGTTGTTTGTTTACTTGTTTGTCTATTTGTTTGATGCTTGCTTGTTTCCTGAGTTCACTTTCTATGACTAACCATCTTTGTTTTATGTTTCCATATTCGCTAGCTCTTTCGGCTATCTTATATCCTTTTTTTGAGCTTGATTGCCATTCGCTTTCTTGGATGTCTACGATTTGCTCTTGGGCTGATTTTATGCTTAATGGGACTCTTGTTATCCATTTGATTCCTGTCATTGCTGATAGGTTTTACCTGGTGTATAAGGCGCTGTCTGCTACGCAGATTCCTTCAAATGTCCACTGTTTTTTGAATTCTTTTAGTCTTGATACGAATACGCTTTTGTCGTCGATGTTTCCTGAATCTATTTTTAGATATAGTGGTATGTCTCCGTCTCCTGTTACAATCATGTCTATGATAAATTGTTTCAGGTCTGGTCGATGGTCTCTGGAATATCCGTGAACTATTTCTATTGGTTTCATTTCTGATATTTCTGGTCCGGGTTCTTTTTCTGTTTGGTCGCTGTTTTTAACTTGGGTTTTATATTCTCCTTGTACATACATTGAACTTCCATCTAAATAGATGCTGTTCATTTTTACTTGGAATTTATGGGCGGCTTTCATGGCGATTGTTGTGAAGAGTTTTGTTCCACTTGATAATATTTGTCGAGAGCTCTTCCCAGTCTATCGTCGTTTAGATGTTCGGGTAGTATTCCCTTTCCGATTAGATGTGATGTTGCTTTTCCTACAAAAAATTCCTCGAATATGTATAATGGGGCGCTTAAAAAGCCTAGTCCATTCAAAATCATTGCTTTCATGACTTGTCCTGGGCTGAGCATTTCTTGGGTTGTTATTCCTACTATTTTATTGACTTCTTCTACTAATTCCATCTCGTCTATTATCCCTGCTACTATTCCTAAATGGTCTAAATTTAGGACTTTTATGGCTTCTTGATGCTCATTCATGGTTTTTTCCTCTTGGCTCCTCATTCGTTCATTGTATCTCAAAAAAGCCTGAAGTGATTACTGGGTAATCACTTCAGGCTTGAATTTTTAAATTTTATAACCATCAATTCTATTTAAAGACCTGCGGAATGTGGGTTACATTCTGGGCATTGCATAAATTATTCCTCCTATTCATACTCTAACTCAGCAACGCCAAATTTATTACCAAGTTTAAGAACTGCTTGGTACCAGAGAAATCAACGACCTTTACCAGAAAGCATTAAATTTGCCTTGACCAAATTTTCGAGTATTTGGATAGTAGATAGTTCAACGCTCGAAGCATTGTTTTGCAAGCTCAAAAGCCTGGAAGATATACCAAAAGGGCAGTTGGCAGGAAAGATGGCAACAGTCATAGATTTAATGACCAGGCTTCCTGTTGATATTTGGTTTCGGGAAAACTAAGCAAGCTTCTGATGTTAAGATTGAAGAAAATATCCTGCAATTAGTACCAGCAAATACTTTACTATTACTGGATAGGGGATTTGATCATTTTAGCTTTTGGCTCAGATTAATTGAAAGAGATATCCACTTAGTTACGCGCTTAAAAAAAGGAGCAGCAATTCAAGTACAGCAAGTATTTACCAAAAGTTACGACCTGAAATATAGTCTGGTACGTTTGGGTTCAGGAACAGCAAAAACACCATTTATTACCTTACGACTGATTGAAATTCGTTCGGGTAAAGCTTGGCATTCTTATTTGACAAGCGTACTAGATCCTCATGTATTACCACCCTACGTTGTGGCAGATTTATATCGCAGGCGCTGGAGAATTGAAGAGGCTTTTAATACCGTAAAAAGGCTGTTGTGATTAAGTTATTTGTGGACGGGTTCTCTTAACGGGATTCAGCTTCAAATTTGGGGGAGTTGGATATTTTATGCAATCTTTGTCGATTTAGGTGATGCCGTTGCTGACCAACTCTCTTTACCAATAGATTCGATTTTGTTAGAGATGATTTACCGGGGTCTTTACCATTTTTATGTAGCCCGCCAACAAGGTAAGGCAACCGATCCGCGAGAGTATTTTGCTGCGCCTGAAAATCTGTAGTTTAGACTAACCAAAGATGAGAGCGGTGGCTTTCAGAAGAACTAGAGCCACCGCGCCGGGAGAGAATAAGGGTGAAAAAGAAAACCTATCCACTCCCTAAATGAACAGTGAACGATTAAAGG
>NZ_JAUBVD010000025.1:0-89850 GCF_036705675.1 Microcoleus sp. AT8-A3 | reverse complement strand
CCGTCCTTTTTGGACGGGCGGGACGCCCATCCCACAATAACAATTAAAATTGTAAGTTATTTAATTCGCGATCCTTAGTCGTAAATTTTATTCCCGATCGCCAAACTTGCCGATCGAGTTTCATTTTTCTGTTTTCATTTTTTTTCTACTGTGCCGAATTCCGGCTGGCGACGGCAAAAAGCCCGATCGAACCCAGCTAAATACTTAAATCATTTTATACCACCGATCGGCTCAGTACAAATATCGGCTTTGCTTCCAACAGCCGCTGCTTTATCCGTTACGAAGCCTTTGACGTATCGCTGACACTCGATGCTTGGGTGGCGGACTCGGCCGATCGGTATCCGTAGAAATCTATCCGGTAGTCTACTATTTTGACACCCGTTTGCTCTTGAATTTGCTCGATCAAGTCGATCGGCAATTCCACATGAACGTCGAGAATCTGAGCCGTATCAAGACAATTGACATGAGAGTGAGAATCGCTGACATTGCCGTACAAGCGTCCCTCCGAGCGTTCTATGCACTCAATAATCCCTGCTTTCGACAAAGCTTCTAGATTTTGATAAACAGAAGTATGCCCGATCGAATGAGCTTGTTTGTTGAGGCGATCGTAGATTTCGCGAGCAGAGAGGTGTTCTTTTGCCTCCCACAAAAGTTCTAGAATAAATCGACGCTGGCGGCTCAAGCGCATTCCCATCGCCTGACAGCGGTTTAAAGCATCTTCTAATGAACTAATTGGTTTCACAGCTACCGCCTTATAAAGCCTGCTCGATTTTTAATTCTGGTACAATATTGCACGCCGATATATTCACTAATTCTAACGCAGGGTTGCCCAACAGTAGAAGGTAGAGGGCAAAAATCTCGAATGAGTGAATTTTTTCGAGTTGCTGCTCAACTCTATCTTCTACTGCCACACATCCTAGTTCGAGGATTTGATGGCGTTAACCAGTAACTTGGCGATTTCCGAAAGTTGCTTTTTGTTGAAAGTTTTGAGCAAAAGCTTGACTACCGCCTTCGGTTCGGCGGGAAGTGCGACTTGCTTCGACGCGGAGGCTGGGGCTGCTGGGGCTGCTGGGGCTGCTGGGGCTGCTGGGGCTGCTGGGGCTGGTTTTGGGCTTGCTGCCAAAAGTAGCAAATTTTTACTCGGAACGATCGTCTTAACTTTCCCCACTTGTACTAAATCGCCAGCTTCCTTGAGTTCTTTGATAATCAACGGAGCTAAGACTTTATAAGAGTTTTTGGGATTAACGATCGCTGCTCTAGCTGTTTTTACTAAATTTTGCCAAGTCTCTATTTTACCTCCCAACTTATAGAGGCGAACGCACACAGCCGTCAACTCAGAGCGACTAGCAGCCGATTCTTTCTGCTTGAACACCTGCAACATTTCTTTGAGTAAAGTCATCACTTCAACAGCAAAATTTGGCGGCACAGCGCCCGCTGTTGGAGCGGCGGGCGTACCAGACCCAGCAGCAACCACCTGCACTTTACCCGACGCCAATTTATCGAGGTGAGTTTCGAGTTGAGCAAAAACAGGCATCACCTGCTGCACGAGTTTTTCTCCCTCCTCATTCCTCAAGCCGAAAGGCCCCTCCAGTCGCCCCAGCAAGTCCTTAAGCGTATCAACTCCCTTTAAAAATAGGGATTCTGCCGTTTGGTCAACCTGCTTAACTGGCCCGTCCTTGAGCACCTTAAAACAATCTTCCAAGCGGTGAGCGGTTGTTTTAATACTATCTAAGCCAAGCATAGCCGCCCCTCCTTTTACCGAATGGGCAGCTCGAAACATCTCTTGGACGCTTTCGGGGTCTTTCATCGTGGACTTCAAATCCACTAAACCATTTTCTAGAGTATCGAGGTGCTCCTTAGCCTCCTCTATAAACAAACGCATTATTCGGTCTTGCTGATCTGACACGACAGTCCTCCTAACAATCTGTGCACCCTCCAGAAAGCACCCTCTTCGCGGGAGAAAACACGACTCCTGCCAAAAGTCGGAAGCTCCCATGCAAAACATTCTAGCCTGCCTCAGCTAGCAGACTCAAAATACGGGTGTGAGGGCAATCTTAGCTCTCAAACTGCTGCGGTGGAGATTGAGCCTAGAGTTCTGAGGGAGTATCTGGAGCGACTTCAATACCCATTCCTTGTTTCATCATCTGCTGAGTCGTAATCAAGTCGTTTAACTCCTTGACTTCGACGCCGATGTCTTGGCAAGCCTTTTTCAGTTCCCGCTCGAAGGTGTTGAGGTCGCTTCCGTAGCCGCAGAGCTTCGCGGCTGTGGCGATTCCTTGTTGGGCGTTAGCTTTGGCGCAGTCGATCAATTCAATGCCTTTGAGGGGTTGGGAGGATGCCATAATTTCAAGCCACAATTTATCTTTTCTCCCACTGTACCTAGAACGTTGAGGTCGATCGATCTATCGAAAGGCATGAAAAATCCTGCCTGTGCTCAGTGTTGCCCATTCATAGCTATTTGTCTGGGAGTTCCGGGCCAGATAGCAGTAGTTGGGATTTTCTAACCCCCATATTCGGAGCTGAAACCATGTTTTTGCGTAAGTCTTTATGTTTATTGACAAAACGAAGTCATAACGAGTATGATTTAACCATAAGCAAAAAAGAGAGCCGCCATGAGGATAGAAGAAATTCCCCTCAACCAGATTCGCCGCCCCCTGCCGCGAGTCAACGACCAAACCAAAGTCGCCGCCCTTATGGAATCCATCCGCGAGGTAGGTTTAAACGAACCCATCGACGTGCTAGAAGTAGATGGTCAGTATTACGGATTTTCCGGTTGCCATCGGTACGAAGCTTGCCAGCGTCTCGGTTTAGAAACTATCCGCTGTAATGTACGCCGAGCTCCCCGTACCGTGTTGCAGATGCACTTAGCCTGAGCCTCTCAACAGAAATTCATGACAGGCAAATATTCGATCGCCCAAAGCTTTCTAATATATTCGATCGACAATCACTAATAACAAGCTAAAAACCTATGACTACCAACAACCACAAACAACATCTTTACCCCACCCGCATCGATATGTCAGCCGCCACCCGCTCTCAAGTAGTCGGGCTGCTCAACGCAACGCTAGCAACGACTCTGGACTTAAAAACTCAAGTCAAGCAAGCTCACTGGAACGTCAAAGGCATGGACTTCTATCAGTTGCACTTGCTATTTGACGAAATGGCAACAGAACTCGAAGAATACGTTGATACGGTTGCAGAACGAGTCACAGCTTTGGGCGGTTTGGCTGTAGGAACAGCCCGCACAGCCGCTGCTGATTCGATTTTGCCAGAATTTCCTTTCGACATTTTAGACGGGAAAGAATATGTGACGGCTTTAGCCGATCGCTACGCACCCTACGCCCAACACCTGCGAGTCGCCATCGACAAAGCAGACGAACTCGGCGATGCCGATACAGCGGATTTGTACACCGAAATTTCGCGGACAATTGACAAGCGTTTGTGGTTCCTAGAAGCGCATTTGCAAGGTTCTGCGACAACTGCAACAGCTGCCGCTGCAAAAGTTGCCGTCAAATAGCACACTTTCAATAATTGAACTTGCATCTTCATAAATCGCCAAACTCTTGTGGGGCGGGCTGTTGGGCCCGCCCCACAGATGTATTTCCTTAAGGCTCCTGACAGCTTAGGATCGAGAATATGTCCATTTAGTGAACAAACCTGACGGTCAACTGAGTACAGTTAGACCGCAGGCTTCTTGTTCCTTTTTTTCAAAGGCTTTTTATAGTGAGGTAGTTCCACCTCCACTTGCTAATATAGTATCAGAGTATTTCCAGAGCATCTTGGGGTATAAAAGAATAATTGTCGGTTTCGGTACCGAAACCCGACGAGCCTTTCATCCCAAGGAGTAATTCCCAACGGGGTACGGGGCCGAGTGCTCAGATTAATCCCCTCTAAATATACCGAGGGACTTCCCGGCTAATAGTTAATTTGGATGAGTTTTTCGTGACTGCCAATATTCCAGATTATGCTCTTCAACTGCAACGCCTGATGGAACAGGCGGGGCTTTCGAGCGATCGAGAACTCAGCCAAAAAGCAGGAGTTTCCGAGATCCAGCTAAGTCGCCTGCGTCGCGGCTTAGCTTTGCAAACCCGAGCCGACATCCTGCTCAAAATTAGTCAAGCTTTGCAAATTTCCTTAACCGAACTGCTCGCAACCTTGGCGCCAAACTATGTAGATTTAGAAAAGACACCACCGACAGCCCTAGAACAAGAATATCAGCGCCTGCAAGCTTCGATCGAACAGCAGCGAGAATCTTTGATGCAGGAATTCCAGCTATCTAGCCTGCAAATTTTAGAATCTTGGATGTTGCAGTGGCCGACTGCTGCGAGCAAAGCTCAGGAAAATCACAACTTGCGGGCTCAGAAACTACTGCCCTTGCTGCGGCCAGTCGAGCAGTTATTAGAGCATTGGGGAGTGGAGTCGATCGCCCCAGTCGGAGCCGAGATTCCCTACAACCCCCAACAGCACCAGCTAATGGAAGGAACAGCCGAACCCGGAGAACCCGTCACAGTCCGCTACACAGGCTACAGACAAGGTGAAAAACTGCTCTACCGCGCCAAAGTTAGCCCAGTTTGATTCATACCAGAAGGCATTCGGCAGAACAAAGATTGTCCCCCTCTCAAAATTCACTCCCGGCGAAGCGCTGCGACTGCGATCGGCCTTAAGATCCGCGACGAGCACCATCTTTTGCACTCAAAACTATTCTCCCGCTCTCAGGCTCTGGCGCTTTCCCCCTCTCTTATTTGGCTCGGAGTCCATCTCGCAGCTATACTAGCCTAGTCTGGCTAGAAATTCTGACATTCCCACCGCAAAATATGAGTCCTGTAGTTAAAATTATTCAGCCCTCTGGCATTTTAGACGGCACCAAGGCAAGTCAATTCCGCCAAGAGATTAGCGACCTCGTGGAAGCGGGAGCCGATGTGGTATTGATAGACTTCACTGATGTGACATTTATGGATAGTTCTGGTTTAGGCGCTTTAGTCTTGGCGCTTAAAACAGTCCGGGCCGCTGGGAGTCAATTAGTTGTCTGTTCTATCAACGAGCAAATCCGCATTTTATTTGAACTCACCAGCATGGATCGAGTTTTCGAGATATTTCAGACCCGCGATGCTTTTAATAGCAAAATTCTCTCAACTAACTAAATCTTTGGGCTGCTGTCTTCTTGCTATTTTGTCACAGATGCACTGCAAGAAGTCAGCTAGCCAAAGTTTACCTTGAGTAAAGACCAATCATCATCAAAAACTGCTTTAGCGTTCAACTTTTGAATGTAGTTCAAAACCAGCTCTAACTGGTCGGCACTTGCACCGTTGTAAGCTGCTAACAAATCTACGAAAGGGTCAAGCCCCCAGATATTGCCGTCAGGTTGGTGGATCTCGTATACCCCGTCGCTAAAGATGTAGAGAGTGCTCAAATCCTCGACATCGCAGCAATTATCGACATAGGGGGCGTCAGGGAACATCCCGACCGGCATTCCGGGGGTTTTTAATCGCTGGATTTTAGCGGTGCTCGCAGGGGACTGGGAAATTAACACTGCCGGTGGATGGCCGGCGCTGGCATAAACTAGCTGGCGAGAAATGCGGTTGTAAACGCCGTACCAGATGGTGAAATACTTGTCATTTTGGTAGCTCATCTGGAAGGTGGTGTTCAGGGCGCGCAACACGTCGCTGGGTTTGTAGTAGTCTATGTTGGGGAGCGTGCGCGATCGCAGCAAATTCAGCACGGCCACCGAAGGCAGCGCCGCCCGCAAACCGTGACCGGCTACGTCGAGCAAGTAAATCGCCAAATAATCGGCATCTAGCCAGTTGTAGTCGAAGCAATCTCCCCCCAACTGCCGGGAGGGAATGAATTTTGCTTCGATGCTGAAAGGTTCCGTCATCGGATCTGGCAACAGCGATTGCACGTACTCGGCGGCCTCGGCTAACTCTGCTTCCAGACTTTGCTTGGCTATTTTCAAATCTCGGCTGAGTTGGTGCAGCCTCAATCCCGCGCGTACTCTTGCCTGTAACTCGTTGAGTTCGATCGGCTTTGAGATAAAATCGTCGGCACCGGCGTCGAGGCCTTTGACTCGATCGGCGATCGAACCCAAAGAAGTCAACAAAAAGAATTGTGTAGTTGACAGATCCGGATCTGCCTTGACTCGACGGCAAACATCTATGCCGGTCAAGCGCGGCATGATCCAATCGCAAATTATCAGGGCCGGACGCAATTTTTGCGCCTGGGCTACACCGTCTTCGCCATTGCTTGCTACTGTTACTTCGTAACCCTGTTTTTTCAGGGTTCTTCTCAGCAGTTCTTGAACAGCCGTATCATCGTCAATAACCAGAATTTGAAACATGGGCACTTAGGTACTACAAGTTTTTCAAGGTCTGGGGGTCATTTAAAATATATCCTGTCAGCGCCCTTGTCTGAGATTGAGTATAGTTGATTGACATCGCTTTCGAGGTAATTGCTTTTGAGGGCGGGTCGTTGAGTTCAATTTACGTTAAAATTTGATAGAAATTTGGCGCGATCGAACTTCACTCAGTTTATACTCAGAATATAAATTTTTATAGACTTTTATTTGCCACAGGCGATGGTTGACATGGAAGTGCTATTTATGGTATAATGGCTAACCGATTAGTGGATTAAACATCGATCGACGGCCCACCAAAGCTAGTATCCTCAAACAACCATTCAATTTGGCCGCCGTTATACTTTGTCTCGTGGTATTTTATCTGGTTGTATTTTGTCTCGTTGTATTTTGCCCACCGGCCGATGAAGAACTTGTGTGGTGAGCGTGATTGAATTAAAGGGTTCCGAAAAGTTGCCGATGCTAAAAAAAGCGGATCTTCAAGTCAATACAGGTCTGAATGGATTAAGCTGGGTTTTGTCGTGGTTTGCACAATTGTACGACTCGCGAATCCCTACAAGTGTGTGGATCAGGTGTCAGTTGGCTTTGGCTGAGGGCTTTACGAATGCGGTGCGTCACGCCCACAAGGGCAAACCAGCGGATTTGCCTGTTGACATTCAGGTGGCGGTGTTCGCTGAATCTTTAGAGATTAAAATTTGGGATTCGGGCGATCCGTTTGATTTAGAGACAAAAATCAAAGATATTTCGGAAAAAGTCGATATTCACTCTCCGGGCGGGCGGGGGCTAAAATTAATCAAAGACATCGCAGACAGTATTAGTTACGAGAGAACGGCTGATGGACGGAACTGTTTGTCGATGGTCAAAAATTATTCGCCCTGTATCGACGATCGATGAAGCTGATATTTTGTTGGCAACTGCTGATGGAACTTTCTGGTTAATAGGCTTTAAGCTGTGGAGCATTTAAACCAGTAACGAGGCTTGTATGGTGCGTCAGTTATAACACTTACGCGCTTATGCGGGAAACACTTCTGTACGCTGGGCCCCCTACTATCGTCTTTTAAATGCCGAACAGCTTAGGAATGAGAATTAAATAACTTCCACAAGTTTGTGGGATGGGCTCTTATAGCCCGTCCACTCATGACGGGCGGGACGCCCATCCCACAATAACAATTAAAATTGTAAGTTATTTAATTCGCGATCCTTAGAAGCTTTTAAACGCGGGACAGAGGATTAAGCCACAGCAGAATTGTCCGTTTTAATTCATTTAATTCTCGATACACTTCTTGTTTGACCCACTGCCCGATCGCGTCGAAGGGCGTAAAAATTTGACCCACAGGCCAGCTAACATCTTGGCCCAAGGGCGTTTGATGGTTGCCCGCCAGAGTCTGAACGGTAATCATGTCGGGAAATCGTGCTTTTAGCAGTTTGGTCAACAGCAGGGTTTGGTCGATGTTGTCACCGTTAAATTTGACTAAAAGATTGCGCCGGATTTGATAGCTATTTTGGACGAGGCGATTAGTCTCTTGCGGGGAAGGGGTAAACTCGACGTTAAAGACGGGGGAAATTTGCTCGACGATCGGGATTGCTTCGGATGCCGCATAATTGTTGAAAGAAATCAGAATATTGCCTGCCCTTTCTATGTCAAACACAGAACCGATCAGCAAGTGCAGTTTGCATCCCATGCTGTGTCCCATGCCGTAGATGGGGAGATACGAAGATTTGAGCAATTTAGTGGCGCGCAGCCGATCGAGGGCATTTTCAAATTTGTTGAGGACATCGCGGGCGATCGCAATATGATCCAAAGTATTGACAAACGGCGTTGCGACTACAAGATATCCTTGGTTTCCCAAAGCCTCTAACAGCCAGCGATAGGTCACTTGCGGTGCTGTCGCCACAAATGCACCGCCGAGAAAATGCACGATCGCGATCGGTCTTGAAGGAATTAATACCCAATTGCCTGAAATTTCTTGCCAGTCCATAAATTCAATCTAATAATAAATAAAAAGGCGATCGTTCTCTGAAGGTAAAAGGCAGAATGTTGGATAAATTTTTGCTTTTATTTTCTGCATCAAAAAGGGGTTTGCTACCCATTTTTAAATTCCAAAAACTTTCTTTTTTACTTATACATTATTTATTCTAACTGTTGTGGGGGTAAATAGCACGGCTGGCGATCGCTGCTATTTGCAAGCTGTATAGGGTTGAAGCTAGTGGCAGAATAAATCAAGGCTGACATCCGCGGCTTTCAAAGATTTGTATATCGTGTCCTATCGCACGGCTGCAAGCCGCTGTAGCTGGTATCGCGGGTAATTCACCCGACAGGATATTAACAGTCAAATACGGCTCCAAACCCCCAATATCGCGTATTAATCAGCCCCTGGGCGATCGGCTTCGATTCGGCTATACAACTATAACATCCTTTAGGACAGCCCCCCGATTTCAGACGATCGCTGGGGGTTTAATTCTGGCGAATGACCAATACCTTCTGCCGTTTGATGACTCAACTTTTCGTGAGTCTTCATCCATTTCCACTTGTTGACAGTAGCTTGAGGATTGAGCACTGTGGTAGCGATGCCGTAAACAATAGTCGGCAACACCTCCCGATTTAACCAACTTTGTCCCAGCTTTCTCATGTAGTGCAGTGCCAAAACTTCTCGAAATTTGTTCAGCCTTTGCAAAAGCGGCAAATTCTTAAAACATAACTCTTCGTACTCGTGGAGTGATAACTCTTTTTCTCCCCGCAAGCGCCGCAGTTGGTTTTCCTTGACACAATCAGAAGCTATGCGCTTTTTGAGCCAGTGCTTATCTGTGAGAGAGTTCCCTCTAATTCGATAATTTCCCAAAGGTTCTGTCGCCGCTAGCAAGCCATACTTTTGAGCAACTTTAGTAAATAATTCTGTATCTTCTCCTACCTCCCAATCTTCTGGAAACCCGCCTTCTTGGAGTAGAATAGAGCGATCGACTACAACAGAAGACGGGAAAACCCAAGGACTTTCGCCTGTCTCCTTAATCGCCTGCATTTCTGCTTTAGTTGTAGGATAGGTGGGAATATAACTCAACTTGTTGCCACGCTTGTCTAAATACCGCAAAGCGTGAGCGACAGCTTTGACTTCGGGATTGTCTGCGAGCATTTTCAGGCAAACTTCTAACTTATTGGGTTCCCAGGTATCGTCGCTGTCGATAAACGCTACATACTCGCCTGTGGCGCGATACATCATTAAATTTCTCGACTTAGAAACCCCGTAATTTTCGGGATTTCTGAAGTATTGAATTCTCGAATCTTGCTCTACCAGCTTAGCAGCAACTTTGTCAGTAGCGTCAGTAGAGCAGTCATCAACAATTAAAATTTCTAAATTCTTGTGGGTACCATTGAGTACGGAGGCAATTGTCTCGGCCAGAGTGTCGGCAGCATTGAATGCAGGAATGATGACGCTGACTTTTTGGCTGTTCATAACTTGCATTAAGGTGTGGTTTGGTAGTTATTCGCCGAAGTATAGTCTCGAAGCAGACACTCTGACTCCTTTACGTGCAAGTACCTGTAGTCAGGAAACTTGCCTACATACTGCCAATATAACAGGTTTACCACGTCAGTGTTATCTACCATAAGGAGGCAACAGCCCTTAGCAGGCGGAGTGCAGACTATGATTTGGCGGCCAATTTTTTTGACACAAAAGCCACGGGTGCGAGGGATTGAGGGATTTTTCTGGGGACTGGAGTTGTCCTAAATTCGATCGCATCTTTTTTTTTGTTAAATAGGACTTACCCAGAAAAACCCGGCATCACCCAAAATCATTGGTTTGAGAAGTATGCAGCTACACAAAAATTGGTTTCTGACTCAGTTCGATTTCTGTTAATAGCTAATCATATTTTTTCGACCGCCAAAACCGGGAATTTAGGAGTGTGAAACTTTACTACAGCAATCTTAAATCAGTTGTACAAATATGTAGGGGTAGTGCCAAGAATGCCTACCCCCAAGGATCGGGGCAACCGGGCGCGAGTTTTGGCCCTACAACACTTACACAATTCCTTGAGAATCGCTATACGAACCTAATTTAAAAACATCAGCAAAAATAGCATTTTCCTCCACCATTCTTCCCGCATCCGGCGAATCGTAAACCACTAACAGCGAATTCTGCCCTCCCAAATAGGGAAACAGGCTCAATCCCTCAGCATTGTCCGTACCCACCTTAAAAGGCAAGTCAAACAATACCTCCAAATCTCCCCCATCTTGCCCCGTAATACTGTCGCCCGATCGCCCTAAAATTCCCTTTAACCGAAAAACCCTCATCGCCCCAGATAAAGTCATCGTCGGCCCGGCTAAAACCATCAAATCTTCTCCATTCCAGCACAATTCTCGCACCCCCAAACCGTTCAAATCAACAAAATGTTTCTTGTATAATTTCTCTCCTTCCCCAATAGCCTTAAGCCTTAAAACTCCCGGTTCTGCCTCTTCAACTTCTATCTCTAAAATTATCGCCCAACCCCGCAGCACCGGCCCCCGCAAACCAAGAAAAATCCGATTTCCGCGCACCGCCAACCCTTCAATATCAAAGCCATTTTCTTTACTCGGAATCGGCACAGATAAATATAGACCGAGGTGGGTGTCATCTTTGAGCGCGTCTGTCAGCAAATTGCCTGTTTCTGTCCGCTGCAGGCATCCCACTGTCTGCTGAATTTCGGGATTGTCTGAATCGGGAATTGACTCGCACAAAATCCCGTCTTTCATAGGAATGCGCGCCAGTAAATAGCGGTTGACTTCTGTGACGATTTCTGCTAATCTTTCAATGTCTTTACCGGGGTCTTTGCCTTTAGCTTTCTTGCGTTTGGTGCTGTGAGAACCGACTACCCAAAGATAATCGTTGCTGAAATCAATTCCTTCAATATCGATTTCAGATTCTCCAGATAAATCTATAAAATCTGCGATCGCAAATTTTTGATGTTCTCCAAAAATATGAGGGGCGACAGGCGACAAACGCTCGATCGAAGTCGTTTCATCGGAACCCAGCCACAAATGGCCGTCTGGAGTTAAAGCAACAGCGGATAAGTCTGTAATGATATCCGCGGCTTCGCTGGTGAATTGCAGCAGCAGCCGACCGAGCAAAAAAGATTCTGGCATAATTATTAGCACTAAAACTATTGTTATGGTCAGTCATTATAGCTAAATATGCTTAAAATTGATATCTTGCCACAGGTGTAATAGCTATAGTAGTAGGGTGCGTCATAACGGGAGATATTTGGGAGAATTAATCAGGCATCAACTGACGCACCATGGGATTAGGAAGGTGCGTCAGATGTATAGCAGGAGGCAGAAGGCAGAAGGCTTGAGGCAGGAAGCAGGAGGCAGAGGTAATCAGAGCAAGGGTTTCAGCAATCGATATCGTCGTAACCGCCAAGGCGGTGGCTATAAATTTTCCGAGAATAAATTAGATATGAACTGAGACACCCTAGAAATTAAGTTAATTGTCGATCGCATCTCTTCGCCGCTGGCTGTAGCGTTTCAATTCATCAATTAAATGAGTATCGTTAGATGCTGTTCTCGCGCCCGCTTCCGCCGCCCAGCGCTTCAAATCTTCAATTTGCGATCGCGCGATCGCAGCTAAAGGTACTGTATCCTCGATCGACCTTAAAATATCCTCGGTCATCAAATCCCGGCGCTGTCCGTTGACAAAAGTGCCAAAGGCTCGATACAATCCATCTATTACGACTTGTTCAATTTCTGCACCGCTAAAATTCTCAGCGCGTTTCGCCAAAACTCCCAAATCAAACTCGCGCAATCTAGTTGGCCGCAAACGCTGCAAATGCACTTTAAAGATATCTTGCCGTTCCGATTCTGAGGGCAAATTCAAAAAGAAAATTTCATCAAACCTGCCCTTTCTCAGCAACTCTGCCGGCAAAATCCGCACGTTATTTGCAGTTGCGACGATAAACACCGGACTGGTTTTTTCCTGCATCCAAGTAATCAAACTGCCGAATACCCGGCGCGAAGTTCCCGAATCGCCGTCGCTGCCGCTGATAATGTTGCCGAAGGCTTTATCTATTTCATCGATCCACAAAACGCAAGGTGCGATCGCCTCTGCTAATTGTATCATTTGCCTGACGCGACTTTCGCTTTCCCCGACCACGCCGCCAAACAATCTTCCAGTATCCAATCGCAACAGTGGCAAACGCCATTCTGAGGCTATTGTTTTCGCCGATAAAGATTTGCCCGTTCCTTGAATTCCTACTAACAAAACTCCTTTCGGATTCGGTATACCGTAGCGACGCGCTTCATCAGTAAAAGCATCTTGCCGCATCTTTACCCACTGTTTCAAATTCTCCAACCCGCCCACACTTTTTAGGGATTCTCTGGAGTTGAAAAACTCCAAAATTCCCGTTTGGCGAATTGCTTGTTGTTTTTCCTCCAAAACTCCGTCAATATCTGACTCGTTAATTTGCTGTTTGGCGGCCAAAGCTTTAGCCAAAACCCGCCCGATTCTAGCGCGACTCAAACCCTGACAAGCTTTAACCAATTGTTCCCTTGCTAAACCGCTAACTTGCAACTGTTGCGGTTTTTCTACAACGTGGGAAATTAAACTGTCGATTTCTTGGACGTTGGGCAAAGGAAAATCAATTACTGTGACTTCTTCTTTCAATTCCTCCGGCAATTCCAGGGTGTGAGAAGTAAGAACTATAGTTTTTTTGCTACGCTTCAATTCCCGCGTTAAATTCCGCAATTCCCGCACTACCGCCGCATTTTTTTCGGTGTAGGGATATTTCAAAATAGGGTGCAAATCCCGCAGTACAAATATGGTATATTCTTCAACAGCAGTTTTGCTGACGCGATCGAGCGCCGCCATTACCGAACCTTTCCCAGAACCGTTATCCTCCCAGCCCCGCACAAGATCCCAGAACAACACCCGGCGCGCGGGAGTTACTTGCAGCGCTACTTGGGCAATTACGGCTTCGACTGGTTCTTCCTCCGCGCCGACAATGTACAGCAGCGAATAGCGGGCGCGAATCATCAAATCTAGTCGTTTTACCAGTGCCTCGAAATGGTTATTTTTACTGCCATTGACGACATCTAATTCTTTGGGGTTTGGGTAATTTTCTGTCATTTTATTGGATATCTTAAATATATATTCAACCTTATTAAATATTTTGTTTGCAGTTAGGACTTTAGTCCTTAAAAAGGATTTAACCGAACTAAAGGTTAGTAGTAAGGACTTTAGTCCTTAACAACTATTTAGCCGGACTAAAGTCCGTACTGCGAACGTTAAAATTATAACAGAATCGTGAGCAGTTGGCTACTTAGCAGCTTTTCGAGCTTGTTTCACCATTTCAATCAGAGTATGGTGAGCATCTTCGGCATCGGTTAAAGTGCGATCGAAATTTACTCTGACAGGCACTGTTTCGTCATTGACTTTAGCGGTTAAATCCATGCCGTTGGCATCAATAGCGAGCATTTGAGCTTCTGTCGCCTCTGGTTGGCCGCCAAATGCTTGAGCATATAGCACTACAGCACTAGCGTGGTCTTCGTTCATGTGAGTGCAGATGCGATCGCTAATCTCAGTGGAAAACTGTTCTGACATGGGGAGATTCCTCAGATGCAATATCGATCGATTGTACTGCGATCGGTACAAAGTTTTCAACCGCGATCAATTGCCTCAAGAGTTATGAGGGATAAATAACTAAATTCTATCCGCGTAAATCGGCGTTAATCTGCGGTTTTAAAAATGCCATCTTTCAACTATAATGATAAAATATTACTTTCTTAATAGTGCATAATCACATGAAAAAATCTAGCGCTTATATCGAACTACTCAAAACATTTCCGCCGCGACCCATAAGTGCTGAGGAGGAGTTAATGGCAACTCAAGAAGCAATCGACTCTTTGTTGGATAAAGGCGAACTGACTCCCGACGAACGCGACTATCTAAACGTACTTGGAACTCTCGTTTATGAATACTAGCAAACTTGAGAACCCATACCTGACATTTATGGGATAGAACTGTTAAAAGCTTTAATCGAAGAATTTGACCTGAGACAAAAAGACCTAGTTCCTATTTTTAAAACCGAGTCAATTGTCTCAGATATCCTCCATGAAAAGCGTAAACTTACAACTGAACACATACAAAAACTTGCAGAGTTTTTCAGTGTCTCGCCGGCTGTTTTCTTTCCAGTGCATCCAGTTAAAACAACTACTTGAATTGAGAAACATATTTTTGTTTGTAGTAAGGACTTTAGTCCAGAAACCCGGTTTTTACGATAACACGCATTGTCACCGAGAGATTCTCTAAAAACCCGGTTTCTTGAATCGGAGTGCCTAAATCCTGAGAATGCTTCCTTTTCATTGTTTCTTAAAGGCGAGACAGTTTATCATAATTAGCAACTAAATAGAATTTAAACAACCTGCCATGCTGTGGACACCCGGACAAATCCTCAAAACTCGCCCTTTCCGCATTGACACCATCCTGGGAATGGGGGGATTTGGCATGACTTACAAGGCCACACACTTGCAACTTAACTATCAAGTTGTCCTCAAAACACCGAATCTGAGTTTGCAAAATGACCCGGAATACGCCAACTTTGTTCGCAGATTTATCCGCGAAGGGCAAATCTTAGCAAAATTTTGCCAAAACGCACATCCTGGAATTGTCCGCATTAGCGATTTGTTTGAGGAAAAAGGCCTTCACTGTTTGGTAATGGATTTAATCGTCGGTCAAAGTTTATTTGATACAGTACGGCAACGGGGGCGACTCCCTGATACAGAAGCAGTGGCAATTATCCGCCAAATTGGAGAAGCATTAAGTGATGTTCACCAAGCCGGAATTGTCCATCGAGATGCCCATCCGGGTAATATTATGTTGCGTCCCAACGGGCAAGCAGTGTTAATTGATTTTGGTCTTGCGAATGAATTAATGCCAACTATTATTAGTAGCAGACATCCTCATAACCCTGCTTTTGCTCCTTGGGAACAGCATATTGAAGGTAGTGGTAAACCAACGGTTGATATTTACGCTTTAGCTGCATCTTTATATTATGCGGTAACGGGAAAAGTGCCAACAGCTTCCCTCAATCGGCATTTTAGGAATGAAGCATTGCCACCTGCGAAAAATTTTGGGGTGAAAGATTGGGTGAGTTTAGCAATAGAAAAAGGGATGGCATCCGATCCGCAAAAACGGCCGCAGTCGATGAAAGATTGGTTGGGTTATTTACGGGAACCGATTCCGTCAACGGTTGTCGGTGTTTCGGTACAGCTTAAATCAGCGCAGGGTGTTGACTATACTCGTCTGCGGGATTTATTGGCGGCCGGGAAGTGGAAAGAAGCGGATGAGGAAACACTCAAGGTGATGCTAAAAGCTGCTAGACAGGAGAAGGAAGGTTGGTTCACAAAGGAATCTATCGAGAATTTTCCTTGCGATGATTTGCGGACGATAGACCAATTGTGGGTAAAATACAGTCAGGGTCGCTTTGGCTTTAGCGTCCAGAAAAAAATCTGGTTGGAAGTAGGCGGTAAAGTTGATTATGACACTGAATGCAAGCTAGGCGATCGTGTCGGTTGGAGAAAAGGAGGACAGTGGTTGGACTACAGTAACCTAACCTTTAAGATTGCAGCACAAGCAGGCCACCTCCCTTGGGCTTTGGCGCACGCGGGGTGGTATGGTGGTTGGGGGGGGGCGGGGTTTGGGTGGGTCTGTTCTCTCGCATCGAGAGCTGTAAGCTGTAATCTATAGCGATTTCAGCCCTTTGTCAAGTCTTTTTTCTCGAACCTTTGTTTACGAAATTATCTGCTTTTAGTCATTTCAATATGTGTTACACCTTGATATCACTCTTCAAGCACTAGACTCGCGAAATTCGGGTCATAGCAATTGGCAAACACAGACTGTTTGGGGTTCAGAAACCGGGTTTTTTACGAAATATTTGGTTGTAGTCAGCAGATTCGGTAAAAACCCGGTTTCTTTGGTCAGTGTGTAAGTCCTAATCAACTCTAAATTCGAGACTATTAGTCCAACAGTAACAACTATATCATCCCAAATCCGCAAGAGCGACTTTCAAGCAAGCACGAACCTCCTTCCAGTCACGTTCCGACAGATGACCAATTAGAACTAAGTTGGAAGATGGGGGTAGAGTGACAATAAAACTGCGAAAAACTGAAGCGACTCGTAAACCTGCTGCGGCCCAATCTTGGAGTATATAATCAGTTAAACCTAAAGCAGTGGTCTGTGTAGTAAGGAGTCCAGCTATGACATCAGAGCGGGTTGTGTTATAGGTAACTGATGATAGAATTACAGCCGGACGACGTTTAATGCCAGTGACACCAGGAAAATCTACTGTCACCACATCACCAGGATTAAAAGACACTATTACATCTCCTCATTTTCAGAAAAAATGGTTGCCGCGTACTGCAAAGAAAATGCCGTCACATCGAGTTTATCTTCCTCAGTCCAAGTCTCGCTTTCATCGACAACCGACTGATTTTGCTGCACCAAATCGTTGAGAATAAGAGTTGCCAAGCGCAGTCTATCCTTTGGTGAAAGGGTAGACAGAACGCGATCGTAAACTTCTCGAACAGTAGTTAACATAGCAAATCCTCTTGCTTCTTATCTTGTGGAACACTTAGGACAGGTTGATTTGATTATAGCTCAAAAATTTAATAAAATTATGCTATAATTAAGTTCTAATTTTTAACCCCATATTCACCTATGCCAACTTTAACTGATATTGGCACTTTAATTATCCGCGATCCGCACCTTCGCGGTGGCATCCCTATTATTGCAGGTACTGCCACATCGGTGCAGCGAATCGTAGTCTTATACAAACAAGGTAATAGTGCTGAGGAAATAGCAGCGGATCTGGATCATCTCACCTTAGCGCAGGTTTATGCTGCACTGACTTATTATCACGCAAATCGAGCAGAAATAGAAGCAGATTTAGCGGCTGAACAAGCTGAATATGAACGTTTGGCAGCATTAAATCGGCTAAAAATGCCGGAGAAAGCATGAGCCAAATTCGTCTTTACTTAGATGAAGATTCACGAAGTAAAAAACTATTGCAAGCTTTACAAAGTCGTGGTGTAGATGTCATTACAGTTTCCGAAACAGGGATGTTATCTCGCAGCGATGAAGAGCAATTAATTTGGGCTTTTACTAATCAAAGGGTAATTTATAGTTTCAACATTAGGGATTTTTATAGAATCCATACCAATTGGCTAGAAAGAGGAGATTCTCATGCAGGAATTATTTTAGGACAGCAAAATTATTCAGTGGGAGAACAAATGCGTCGCCTTTTGAGTCTAATTTCTGCCAAATCAGCGGCAGAAATGCAAAATCAAATAGAGTTTATCAGTGCTTGGAGTGAAGAGTAAAGATATTATCGATCGAGATAATTAGAATCCCGACTTCTCCAAGAAGTCGGGGTTGTGAGTATTCTGGTTTGTGACTACAAACTGCACAGCCTAACTAAAAGATCGATCGTCAAACGGCAATTCATCAAACCGCGAATCACTATCAGCCTCAGCATTCGCAACGGGGGGATTAGCGCGAGATGCCGGCGGCTTAACAGAATTCGCCTGGGCTACCGATAACTTGGCCGCAGGTTGCGATTTCTGTAGGTTAACTACAGGTAACTCCCCGCCATTTTCTCCATTTTTGCCCGTTTGATTCCACATCATCATTCCCAGCAAACCATCAACCAAACCGCCACCGCTACCGTTGCCTGTTACCGCAACATCCGGCACAACTCGCACGTTGCGATCGCCTATAATTTGCATTAACTGCAAAGCCGTATAACCCGAACCTCCCAAAGCTACAACACCCGCGCGATAAGCTTCAGCTTGAGCATTTCCCTTCACCCGAATCGACTCAGCTTCGCCTTGAGCTTGTTTCACCTGAGAATTCGCTTTCAACTCAGAAATCTTCACGCCTTGTTCCGATTTCACCATCTCTTGTTGAATCTCAGCCAGCGCCGTTTCCCGCACCAATTGTTGCCGCTGAGTTTGTGCTAATTGCTGCACCTCATAGGTCTTGCACTGTTCTTCAGCAATTTTGCGATCTGTTTGAGTTTGCATCAACTCTGCAGGCGGCAAAATATCCCCGATCAAAGTATCAATTGCTTGCACGTCGTAGGTACGCAAAGCTGCTTTGATATACTCGGCGGCTTCCGCTTGTCTGCCGCTTCTTGCCGAGAGAAAATCTAATACAGAATAAGCTTGAGCCGAATTGCGGAAATAATTCCCAATTGTCGGCTGCAAAACGTGGTCTACTAAATTCTGCATCGAACCGACGCGAGAAATCACTTTGGGAGCATCCAAGGCTCCAACGTGAATAATCTGAGCTACTTCTAAATCAAAGGCAAAACCGTCTTGAGAACGCACGGTTAAAGACGAAAGTTGAGAATCGTAACTGTGCCTTTCTGTTTTTCCTGACCAGTTCAATACTATATTAGTAGTCGGCACTAACTCTACTTTCAAAATGCGAGTATTCAGCGGATGTTTCCCCGGATAAAGGGGAGTTACCCAAACCCCTTTATTGCCGACATTTACTAAATTTCCGTGAGTGAAAGCAGCGCCGCTCACATCTTCCGAGGTTTGGCCGACATAGGAAATAACCGCGCCGACATAGCCGATCGGGATTTCGGTCATCGCCACTTGGTCAACCCCGACAAACCAAGGATTTAAGTTCCACGAACCGGAAAGCAAAACCTGTTCCTGCAAACCGCGCCGCCCGCCGGCGGTGATAAATTTTTGCGCGTTTTGGAAGTTGTCGTGATTCGGAATAATTGGGCCAGCAATTTCGCCATCTTGAATCGGAACGCCGTCAAAAGTTGTGACAATTCCCACTTTATCAGGGGCAATTCTGTACAGCTTTAATTGTTCGGCTGTCATCCCGTGTTTGGCAGCATTTGCCGCTGTAATTACTGTAAATAATGCTGTATTAATTCGATAGCTACCGCCAGTCAAAATGCCGAGTTGTCTACCTTTTTCGCCGCCGCCTTTGAGGAATTGGCGAGCATCTTGAAAATTGTCACATTCTGTGATTTTGCCGAGGATGCGCTGCGGTGGAATTGACTTACCACCTGCTGCGATAATCAGGGCAATTTCACCTTGGGGAACTACAGTTAGAGACTCTTTGCGAACGTTGTACTGCAAAGGCCAATAACCCCAGTGCCAACCGGGGGGCAAAGTATCAGCTTGATATCCAGCTTCTCCGTTTAAGGCAATTAAATCTCCGGGCGGTAAAGACTTGCCGCCGAAGCTAAACTTTTTACTGACAATGCCAACTTCGCGATCGCCAATTACTACCAATCCGCCAAAAAATAATGGCAGCACTAGAATAATTATCATACCGCCGATCGCGATCGGGATAAATCCGCCCGGATCGAGCTGCATTGTCTGCACGGGAACAGTGGTACGCAACTGCCCTAACTGCAGGCTAGAATCAGGTTTTGCGACTAACTGAATCGAGGTTCCATTTGCGAGGGGGATATTGCTAGCTGCTAATACCGGCGAGGGTTTCAAACTGGTTGTTGCACTAAGTGCTAAAGACGCCGAAACAGCGGCTACAAACTGTTTTAAAAAGCGGATTTTGACTTGAGATTTGGACAAAAATGAATAAAGCATTTTTTTTTAGCAGGGCTAATTTATCCTAGGAGTTCCAGCTTAGCCTTACTAAAAAGTTTTGGCGTAAAACTTAAGGTCTTATCATTATTTGCCGTCATAATAGTCATATAGCAATCCTTGCAGGAGTCGTAAAATGTTTACCCCACCCCAACCCTCCCCTTATCAAGGGGAGGGAGTAAGAAATTCACAAATGATTTAGGATTCCTATATTTGTCAGTAAAAAAAATACTGCTCATTAAACTACAGGCTGACAATCCCCCGTTTTAAGGCGGAAATCGCGGCCTGCGTGCGATCGCTAACTCCCATTTTGCTCAAAATATTGTTGATGTGAAACTTGACGGTGCTTTCGCTGATGTGCAAAACTTCACTAATCTGGCTGTTGCTTTTACCAGCGACTATGAGGCGGATGACTTCTAATTCGCGATCGCTCAATTCAGGCCCACTCAGGCGATCGGCTAACTTAACACCCACTGCCAGCGGAATGTACTTTTTACCCTCAAAAACAGTCCGAATTGCTGCTAAAAGTTCCTCTGGTTCCGCATCCTTAAGCAGATAGCCCTTAGCGCCAGCTTGCAATCCGCGATAGATGTTTTCATCGCCGTCATAAGTCGTCAGCACCACAATCCGGGCGCTGGAAAACTCCGCACAAATCGCAGCAATGGCGGCGACTCCATCCATTTGGGGCATCCGCATATCCATAAGGGTGACATCGGGCTGATATTCGCGGAACATTGTTAATGCTTCCTGCCCGTTGCTTGCTTGCGCCACAACTTTAACATCTGATTCCTGATTCAGCAGCGCCACTAAACCTTGCCGCACAATATAATGATCGTCGGCAATTAAAACGCGAATAATATTTGATTGGTTAATCATGTTTACCCTGTTAATCTTATTAAAAAAACTGAATTTCTCACTACAAACTTACTATGTATGGTGCGAAATGTGCACCTTTACTGGCGATTAACTGAAACTATAACTTCTGTTCCGTTTCCGGGGCGGCTGTTTACTGTTAGCTGCGCGTTAATGCGATCGGCGCGTTCTCTCATTCCCAATAAACCAAAGCCATTCCTAAAACAGATACTTTCTGTATCAAATCCCTGTCCGTTGTCTTGCACCCGCAAAAGAAACTTGGATATTTCGTATACTAACTCAATTTTTATCGCCGTAGCTTTGGCATATTTGAAAGCATTTGTTAATGCTTCCTGCCCGATACGCAACAGATTATTTTCTACCTCTAATGGTAGGGAATATGCCGTGCCAACCACTTCAAAAATAGTGTACGTATCAGTATCTGATGACAGTTGTTTAGCGATTTGGTTGAGAGCGCTATACAAATCGCCCTCTTCTAACAGTTGCGGGCGTAAAGATTCTACGGATCGCCGCGCTTCGGCAAGTCCAGAGCGAGCCAATTCGCAGACTGTTTTCATGTATGCTTGTGCTTGTTCTGGATTGGCTGCTATTACCCGTTCGGCGGCTCCCAAATGTATGATGATGCCTGTAAAAGTTTGCGCTAAAGTGTCGTGAATTTCCCGCGCCATCCGGTTGCGCTCTTCGAGAATATTTTGGTCTAGGAGTTGTTTAGACATCCTTCTCAGACGCAATTGATTTTCGACGCGCACTAAAACTTCTTGTTGTTGAAAAGGTTTGGTAATATAGTCTATTCCGCCCAGAGAAAATGCTTTTACCTTATCTAAAACTTCTTGCAAAGCGCTGATAAAAATTATTGGGATATCTTGAGTTTTTGGAGTAGCTTTGAGCTGCTCGCAGACTTCGTAGCCATCCATGTGAGGCATCATAATATCCAGTAAAATTAAGTCGGGTAAATTGGCATTGATAAAGTTAAGAGCTAATTTCCCACTGGGAGCTAGGTGAACTTTATACCCAGCGACAGATAGTATGCTGCTTAAAAGTTTTAAGTTCTCAGGACAATCATCAATAACTAAAATACTTTCTTCGCGGGTAAAACGGAGGTTTTTCTTCATGTCTCATCCCTTAATGTGTGTATTAAATTTAGCAACTGTTCGTACTGAAAATTTTTAATGCAAGCTGCGATCGCCCTCGCTAAGGGCTGATTGATTTCGCGAATTTGACTGATGACTGTGTGCATCTGTTCCAAATCGAGATTGCTAATGGCTTGCTGAAGATTGGCTAGTAACTCAGGAGGCAATTCAGAAAAAGCGCTTTTTGTCAATACATTTACTTCATTTTCTGTGAAGCTGGGCGCAGCATTTAGTTCTTCAAAAACGAATTGCACTCCGATATGTTTGTGCAGAATATCAAATATGTTTGCTTCTCTAAATGGTTTGCGAATAAAATCATCGCAGCCGGTAGAAAGGACAACAGCTTTCTCTTCCTCAAAACTACTTGCTGTTATGGCAACAATTGCTGTCTGGGGTAGGCACGGGGGCACTACCCCTACAAAATCATCGTTTTCCGTAGGGGCAATCCCCCTGTGGTTGCCCTCTTTAATTTGTTTGGTGGCTTCATACCCATCCATCACCGGCATCCGCATATCCATAAAGATTAAGTGCGGCGAATATTGCTCCCACTTTTCTATTGCTTCTCTCCCATTTTTGGCTTCGTAAACTTCAAAACCGATCGCGGAAAGCAGTTTAACTAGCAGTTGGCGGTTGTCAAAAGCGTCGTCTGCAACGATAATCCGATAGCGGGGTTGATTGGGCGCGATCGCCATAACTCGTCTGGTTGGCTGTTCCCGTTGGCGATCGGCTTTTTCAACTGAATTAACTTTAATGTCAAATTTGAAAATAGTACCGCCTCCAGGACGAGAACTGACTGTCATTTCACCGCCCATTAAGTGTACAAAAGAACGTGCGATCGTTAAACCTAATCCTGTTCCTTGTTGCGATTCTTCCCCGGTTTTGGTTTGAACAAAAGCTTCAAATATCTTGTCTAATTCAATAACATCAATTCCATCTCCTGTGTCTTCAATCTCAAAGCTGATTTTCTGAGCAAAATCCTGATTTTTAACTTTTACATGAATGCCGCCTTCGGAGGTGAATTTAATCGCGTTAGAAAGCAGGTTAATCAAGATTTGGCGCAATTTTATTTCATCAGTTCGCACATATTGGGGAACGTCTTGCCTCCGCTCTACTAATAACTGCAATCCCTTATTTTGTGCCGGAATTTGGAACATATTTTTGATGTCGTCCAGCAGGCGGTGGAGGTCAAAATTGGTCTGGTTGAGAGTCGTGCGTCCCGCTTCTATTTTGGACAAATCTAATACTTGGTTAATCAGTTCGAGCAAATGTTCTCCGCTGCGGGTGATAATACTCAGGTGTTCTTGCTGTTCCTGCAATAAGTTAGAACCGCGATTTATTAATTGGGAAAATCCGAGAATTGCATTGAGGGGAGTCCGCAATTCGTGGCTCATATTTGCGAGGAATGTACTTTTTGCTCGGTTGGCTTCTTGTGCTGCTTCTTCAGCTCGTTGTCGCTCGATAATTTCCCGCTGGAGTTCGAGAGTGCGATCGCTCACTTGCTGTTCTAAAGTGCGGTTGTAGTCGGCTAAAACTTTTTCTGCTTGTTTGCGATCGGTGATGTCTTGAAATGTGGCGATCGCATAATTAATTTTACCCGTTTCATCCACAATTGGTGTGCTGGAAACTTCCAAGGAAACAATCTTATCAGGTAGGTGGAACTCGATATCATCTACTTTGACAGTTTCACCCCCCAAAGAACGCACGATTGGTATTTGTGCGGTGGGATATAACTCGTTAGTTCCCGCGAGATAAAGTTGATAAGCTTCTGCTAATTTCTCAGTATTTGCTTCGGCTATTGTGGGAATGCCACTTAGTTGATGTGCTGTCTGATTTGCGTAGGTAATTTGTCCGGTGGTGTCATGCACGGCTACCCCGATCGGCATAGCATTGATAAATTGAGTAAGCCGATTTTCGCGTTCTTTTACTTCTGTGTAGAGTTTAGCGTTAGTAAGTGCGATCGCCGCTTGTCCCGATAACAATTGCAAAACTTCCAGGCGATCGGGCGTAAAAGCTTGTGCGGTAAGGTTATTTTCGAGATAAACAATAGCAGCCAGTTGACCTTGATTCATCAAAGCAGCACACAAAATAGACTTGGGCTGACGTGCTTTGATGTAAGGGTCATTCGTAAACTTTCCTTCACGGGTGGCATCATTTAGCACTAAATTTTCTTGGGTTCGAGCGACATAATTGATAATAGCTTCGGAAAGTTCCGGGCAATTTTCAACTGGTTCAGATTGCAACACTGTTATCTGTTCATCATTCATTACACCTTCAGCTTCAATCAGCAATTTTCCCTGGGTTTCTATAATCAAATATCCTTTTTGAGCGCCGACATTTTCAATCAAAATTTTCATCAATCTGGAGAGTAATTTATCCTGTACAATTTCCCCAGCAATTGCCTCGGAAGCTTTCATGACTGTAGCGATATCCAAGGAAGAACTAGAACGGCTGCCCGTAGTTGATGTAGTGGTTGAAATTTCTTTATTTATCGGTTTATCGATCGTAAATAACTGCGGATATCGAGTTTCTAAATCTTTGACTTTAGCCGCTGCACCCCATAGCTGGTAGCAGTAACGAGCTTCCTGCATATAAGCTTTGGCTGTTAATTCTTTACCCCTAGATAAATAGAACTTAGCGGCGAGTTCGTAAGCGAGGGCGGCTTCGTGGATGTACTCGTTTTCTTTGGCGAGGGAAATTGCGCGATCGTAATAGTCGATCGCCCGTGCATCTTTACCAATAACCCGATATCTTTCTGCCTCAACTAAATTAAATTTGTGCAAGTGATTCATCGGAGCGTGATGCGCCCATTTTTTCATTTTTTTCTGATTAGCCCTGACTTTTTTTAAACCGTGCTTTTGCTGGTCAAAAGAAGCATTAGAATAAAACGAAAGTTGAGCCAGCGATTCATAAAAATAGCAGTAGGATACTTGCAGAGTTCCAGCGGCACTATCTACATACTGCATTGTGGAAGCTGCATTTGATACCGCTTCAGCATATTGCCCGAATAAATAACAGAGAATCATTTTATAAAAATGCAGGGCAAAAATCGAAGTGCGATCGTTAGCTTCAGTTAACAGTGATAGCGCAGTCCGCTCATCATAGGCATCCCCAATTAAATAGCAGGGATTTTCCGACTTACCTAATAAATTAAAAACCGACTGATCTAAGGGTCTAATCTGCCAAATAATTGGATCAAATTTTAACTTTTCTATCCCCTCGCGATAAGTAGCAATATCGCGTTCCAGCCCTGACAATTCAGCGCCGAAGAGGTACGAATAACCGCAGTAAGTTTGAGACGCACAAGCACGTTCTTCAACTTGTCCTGTTTCCAATCCGCTTTTGTAAGCTTCTAACAAAGATGGCAAACTTTCTTTAGCTGGTGCTTTCCAATGACGGATGAAGTCATTAAATGGAATAAGGACTTTAGTTTTTAATTCTGGCTTGCCAAATTGCTCCAACATCCTCAATGCTAGCTGACCAAATTTATAACCACCTTCAATATCTCCCACCACTCCGCACAAAATTAATCCATAAACTGCATAAGCATGGAGAGACTCAGGATAGTTGCCATACTTTACAGATAAAATCACCTGCTTAAACACAATTAAAGGCATCAGTTGAGGGGCAACGCCATAGGCGACAGTAGCCATAAATGACAAGATACGCAGTGCGGCTTGTTTAGCAGGATCGCTTCCTTGAGGTAAATTGGCTAAATCCTCAATGCGTTTCCCAGCTAGGGTTAACTTAACTTCCAGCAATCCGATTATGCTATCTAGATTGTTAGGCTTTGCGGGCAGTTTGACTCCCAACTGCCTCAGAATTTTTAGCCCCATATTAAGTGCCATATCTAGTTGATTTTGGGCAGCATGAGTACCCATTTTTACCTCGATAACTTTGACGCGATCGAACACTGTTTTAGCATTTGTTAGCACGAGGTTCCCTAAACTTTCCATCTGCTCAAAATCGCCCAATATGTAAGCTAGCTCTGCGGCTTCTTGATGCAGTTGTAAACTTAGCTTGTATTGCACCACCCAAGCGTTTTCGGCAAGCAAATTTATCCCCGTTTGCAGATAGTTAAAAGCTGCCTGATAAGCTGCCGATGCCTTGGCTTTTTTGCCAGCCATCAGATTTAACTGAGCCAGTTCATCTCTTTCTGTTTGATGGGAAATTAGCTGGCAGCCGAAATTGAGTTGATTAACAATGTCAAAAATTTGTTCTTCTGTGGGACAGGCATCTTGCCTGTCATCTGCGAGGGTATTTTGCAGCAGCAGTTTTCCTATTTGATGGTGAACCGCCGGCTTATCTTCTTCGGAAATCAGGGAATAAGCGGCTTGCTGAATTCTGTCATGAACAAACTTGTATTCTACGGATTGGGTACTGGGTAATTTGCCTGCAATTTCTAATTCCACATCTCCCATATTCCCCAGCAACACGACTAAATTCTCAGCAAGTGCTGCGTACAAATCATCCGCCGTTTGTCCCACAGATTTTTCGCAAAGTGAGGCGAGGGTTTTCAGGTCGAATAGATTGCCAATGCAGGCTGCTATCTTTAACGTTTCCTGCGTTTTCTCTGACAGTTGTTGAATTTTGCCAGCCATCAATTCGACAACATTATCAGTGAAATTTCTCGCTTGAATTTCTTCTAAATCCCACTGCCAACTCCCCTGTGTCCCCCCTTGGTGAGGCTGGGCTGTTTCATTCTCTTGTAGGGGCAATCCCTCCTGAAGAGCCCCGATATCTGAAACCCCTACCCCATCGTCTATGGGCTGGGCGGGCACGGGGGCACCGCCCCTACAAAACCCTGGTTTTTCGTAGGGGCAATCCCCCCGTGGTTGCCCCGAAACAGCCCTGGGGGTAAAGTCAAATTGTAACAGCCCTTCTGTATAAAGCGATTTGAGAAATTCATTCATAAAGAAAGGATTTCCGCCCGTTTTGAAAAAGACTAACTCGGCAAGGGAGTTGACTCTTGCTTCCGGGCAATTCAGGGCATCGGAAATCAGTTGAGTCACAGAGGATAAATCCAAAGGTGACAGGAAAATGCGATCGACTTTTGCCCCATTTTTGACAATCTCTTCAATTGTTAGCATTAACGGATGAGCAGCAGAAACTTCGTTATCCCGATAAGCCCCAATTAAAAACAGTCCCGCTGGCGAAGCATTCATCAGCAGTTGCATCAGTTTCAGAGATGCCCCGTCAGCCCACTGCAAATCATCGATAAATATTGTCAGAGGATGTTCTGGTTTAGTAAAAACTTTAATGAAGTTTTGAAACACAAAATTAAAGCGATTTTCCGCTTCACCAGCACCCAATTCTGGCGGGGCGGGTTGCTTGCCGATAATTAATTCAATTTCGGGAATCACGTCAATAATAACTTGACCGTTGATTCCCAATGCGGCTAATAATTTTTTCCGCCATTCTGTGAGATTGGCTTCGCTTTCTGCTAACAGTTGTTTGGCTAAATCCTGAAAAGAATTGACAATGGCGCTGTAGGGAATATTGCGCTGATATTGGTCAAATTTGCCGGAGATAAAATAACCGCGATGTTGAGTAATCGGTTTGTATAATTCTTGCACCAAAGCTGATTTGCCGATACCAGAATATCCCGAAATCAGCATCATTGAGCTTGTGGCACAGGCATCTTGCCTGTGACTGCTGGTGGCACAGGCATCTTGCCTGTGACTGCTGGTGGCACAGGCATCTTCCCCATGTCCACTTGTGGCACAGGCATCTTGCCTGTGACTGCTGGTGGCACAGGCATCTTGCCTGTGACTGCTGGTGGCACAGGCATCTTGCCTGTGACTGCTGGTGGCACAGGCATCTTGCCTGTGACTGCTGACTGTTTCAAAAGCTGTTAGTAAACTATCAATTTCTCGCTCTCTGCCGTAAAGTTTTTGCGGGATTTGAAAACGGTCATAAATATCTTGACATCCTAGGGTAAAAACTGATATATTGTTATGAGTGTGCAGTTGATTTAAACATTCTTCTAAATCGAGTTTAATTCCGATCGCACTTTGATACCGCTCCTCAGAATTTTTCCCCATCAACTTCATCACAATATCGGAAACAATTTGCGGAATTTCGGGATTCACCTGAGATGGAGATAAGGGCTGTTTAGCGAGATGACTGTGTACCAATTCCAGCACATCATTGGTGTCAAAAGGCAATTTGTTTGTCAGCAGTTCGTAAAAGGTAGCCCCCAGGGAATAAAAATCCGTGCGGTAATCTAAACTGCGGTTCATTCTGCCGGTTTGTTCCGGCGACATATAAGCAAGAGTTCCCTCTAAAATGTTGGGATTTTTGATGGTGTAATTCTCGCGCGTTAACTGCGTGGAAATGCCAAAATCGATAATTTTGAGTTCGCCGCTGGCTGGATTGAAGACAATATTTGAAGGGTTAATGTCTTTGTGAATGATGTGGGCGCTGTGAATTTGTTGTAAACTTTCTGTTGTGGCGATCGCAATTCGCAAGAATTCTGCAATACTAAATTTTTGCTGCTGCATCCAAATTTTCAAGGATTCGCCGCCAAAATCCTCAACAAACATTACCAGCGTGTTTTGATATGGCTGCAAATCATAGGCTTTTATACAGCCACTCAGATTCAGAGATTGTGTAATTTTATACTCTGTGCGATAGCGGGCGAGTTCTTGGGGTGTGGGATAATTTTCTTTGAGGACTTTGAGGATGACGGGGAGACTGTCGGGTTGTCGGAATCCTCGGTAAACCAGCGAGTTTGCGCTTTCGTAGATAAGCTCTGTGACTTCAACGCCAGGAAAAGTGAGCATATTCAGCCTGCAGTCAACTTTGCAGTCGAACATAGCATAAATTTGCTCCTCACACCAGAGGGGCGTGAGCCATCAGTCGATTTTAGATTTTAGATTTTAGATTTTAGATTTTAGATTTTAGATTTTAGATTTGACTCCACATCTGAGATTTTAGATTTTAGAAGCCAAGACAGGCTTCCCAGTCAATACAGCTTGTTCGATAATATCAGCGGCGCGCTTAGTTCCGCCCGATCGCCCGATCGCCTCTTGCATCTCGATCGCCCTTTGTTTATACGAATCTTGGGTTAGGACTTTCACAATTGCCGATCGGACTTTAGAAACGCTCAATTCCTTCAAAGGAACCACTTCGCCAACACCCGTATAAGCAATCCGCGCTGCCACTCCCGGCTGATCATTCGCCACAGGAATTGCCACCATTGGGACTCCATTGCTCAAAGATTCCAAAGTCGTATTCATCCCGGCATGAGTAATCGTGAGAGTGGCTTTTTGCAGCAATTCTAATTGTGGTGCATAGCCAACAACGATCGGATTTCCCAGCAAGGGCGGCAAAGATTCGGGAGTCGCACCACCTCCGAGAGATATTACCAATTGAGCGTCTAATCCTTCACAAGCAGAGGCGATTATTTGAAAAACATCCAGCAAGCGATTTTGCACAGTTCCCATCGAAGCATAAATCAATGGTTTGCCAGTTAATTTATCAAAAGGAAAAGGGACTGGTTTGCGCGTGGATCTGTTGTCATAAGGGCCAGTGAAATGGAAGTGTGCAGGTAAATCTTGCCTGGGAAAATCAAATTCTGCGGGTTGTTGGCTGATTTGAGCGAGTTTAGAGTAAAAGTCATTCGGGTGAGAGTAGACAGGTAATTTCCACTTTCGGCGATACTCGGCTATCGGTCCTCGAAGCGGTTTAACAACCAAACTGAGTAACTGATAGCTAATTTGATTGCGTAAACGTGCTCCCCAAGTTGGAGTGTACGGCCAAAGGGTACAAAAGGGAGGAATGTTGGGTTCTCGGTTGACGGCTAAGGCACTGCAAACTGTTATAAAAGGAAGGTTGAGAAAATCCGCGATCGTTCCTCCTTCGAGCGAAACTTGGTCTACAAGCAAAGCTTCTACACCTGCTTTTTTAATGGCGCTTGGAGCCTCTCTGAAAATAGCAGCCGAAATCTGGGTAAAAGTTTTAATAGAAGATCGAAAGGCAGCCAGTCCGCTGAGCTTCCCCTGTTGGCTCAAAGTTTCTGCATTTGTTCCTAGGGGAAACTCATCTTCAGCTAATGACTGGAATTCTAATCCACTGGCTAGAGTTGTGGCTTTAGCATCAGGGAAGTTAAATACAGTAACTCGATGACCGCGACGAAGCAGTTCGCAGCCCAAAGGTATCATAGTGTTGAGGTGGCTGTTGAATCCCGGACAGAGAATGCCGAAGTGAGTCATCAGTAAAGGCTCCTTTGAGGTTAAACTTTTTTTATTGCAGTGGGGTGAGTGGTTTGTGTTGGGGGGTTGGGGCGTGGGGGCGATCGCACTTTTTGGTTATAGATTACTGCTGTGAGGGAGGAAGTTTTGGGGCGTTCCTCGATCGGCTATACAACCAGACTGAGTAAGCGATCGCCCAACTACACTAACTAATAGGTTAGGTTGCCATCGTTATTATCAATTCCTAGTAATGTGACAGAAGATGGCTGATTTCCACCGCGGCAATTGGCAGACAGTTCGTCTCCCTTTATGCTGATGCCTGTGCAAGTTCGGTTGAACGTACTTTGTTCATTAAGATTACCTTGCACGAGTTGTCCATTTTGATTATGAACGCCTTTAATGGTAATGGAAGTGCGCTGACTGGTACCATTTTTTTTGTTACAAGTTGCTGATAATTGAGCGCCATTGATTGAAATGTCCGTGCAACTGGTAGCAAAGGTACTTGCTTTTTGAGCATGAGTCGGCTGCTGAAAGATGGATAACGATAGTACGATTGAAGCCGATAATCCCGACACTTTAATTAAGTTCATGGTCTTTTTTCTGGTTGATTTACTATTTTCAGCCTAAGATAATAACCCTAAAAAGCTTCTAGCTTTTAGTTGAGTATTAACTTAGCCAAATAGTCAGCTTGCGACTCAGAATCTGTGAGATAAAATCCTCAACTTTTGGCTAGGTGTTTCCCTCAAACATAGGCTGCGATCGCTTGGAGAAACTCAGGCATGGCACGCAGGCTTTAGTCATTGCCAGAGAGTGTTACCAGTATATATTTGTATGCGCTCTGCGATACCTAGCCAAAAGTTCAGGTTATCTCCTCAACTAAAGGTTAGTTACTAGCGGATTTGGGTACTCTAGCTCACAATCAAATTCAATCAACTATTAAGGGTGCTAGTTTTGTTTTTGATAAGATTACTAAACCAACCCCAGTGCAACAAAAGGCTCTAGATTTGCTTGGTGTTTCTCTGATTTATACGCAGTAAACCGGGCGCCAAAATCTTTAAAAAGCTTACTCTACACTGAATATGCCTTTGTTTGGTAAATTGGGGAAGTTCAGTGTAATTGGTGATTGGTAATTGTAGCTTGGGTAGAACGAAGGGAAACCGCACATACAATTACTATTAACAGTCAATCGATTTTAGATTTTAGATTTTAGATTTTAGATTGAAGCATTGACTTGCGCGAGATAAATACGTTCGGCAAGCTTCATCGGATACAGGTTTTTGATTTCTCCGTCCTGAGTCTGCGAAGGAATGAATCACGTGGCGGGTATCCTGGATGCTTTCGGTCAAAATCAAAACTCAAAAGTTAACAGTCAACAGTTAATTGTTAACCGTTGACTGTTAAACTGAATGCCTGTGCCGAACTCGCTAGAAACGGTGGGAATGGCTGTTCATTCTTTGGATTTAGCACTTTTGGAGAGCTTACCCTCAAAAGGTTGAACTCCACTATTGGGATAGTTGTCATCGCTGGGGCTAAAAATCCGCACCGCTGCTTCCGAAACGTAACGCATCGCGTTTGCCAAAGATTTAGAAAGATTCATAGAATCTGCCTCTCTTGTCTGAGTTCTGATACTTTTAATATTACTCTGATTTTTGGGCTGTGGATGAGTTTAGCAATATTTATTTGAATTACTTATTGGTCTGCAACAATAAAGCAAGCTGAAGGTTTAAGAAATTACGCATTTTTGGACGATCGACCTTTTGCTGGTAGATTATTTCCTCGCTCAACTCCAGCACTCGCGATCGCCCTCCCGACGGTCAGAAACCGGGTTTTCTAACTCTATTCAAAGGCTGCAACGAAATATTTTCGCAAAAAACCCGGAACGCTTGAGTGTTTGTGCTTAATTCTGAGTTTGTTAAATTCAATATTTATATTGAATTTACCATAATATTAATGTACAAATTAACCGAGATCCGCTATCAAAGGGCATTATAAGCGAATTTATCCGACAAATATCTGCAATCTTCATCAAATATTTACAAAAAGATATGGTGTTTGTCACTATAATTAAGAAAAAGAAGTTTGTCCGGGGTTTTTTTTATGAAAACTACCACAGAAAGCCTGCAGCTCACAGGTTTTGAAGAAATCTTAGAAGACCAGGAACTAACGGTTTCTTCAGCAGATTACAGCCTTTTGACCGATCTCTACCAGCTAACGATGGCCGCTTGTTACGTCGGGGAAGGGCTCGACGGGCGGGCCGCGAGTTTTGAGTTGTTCGCGCGCAGGCTGCCAGAAGGTTTTGGGTACGCGATCGCGATGGGTTTGGCTCAAGTTATCGATTATTTGGAGAAATTTCGGTTTTCTCAGTCGCAAATTGAGGCTTTGCAGTCCACTGGGATTTTTGCCGGCGCCCCGGAACGATTTTGGACTTTACTCGCCACAGCCCGTTTTACTGGCGATGTTTGGGCGGTGCCGGAGGGGACGGCGGTTTTTGCCAATGAGCCACTGCTGCGAATTGAGGCTCCTCTGTGGCAGGCTCAGTTAGTGGAAACTTATTTATTGAATGCCATAAATTATCAAACTTTGATTGCGACGCGGGCAGCGCGGCTGCGGGATGTGGCGGGCCCGGAGGCTAAGTTGCTGGAATTCGGGACGCGCAGGGCTTTTGGGCCTCAAGCTGCTGTTTGGGCGGCTAGGGCTGCTCTGGCTGCGGGATTCGACGGAACTTCTAATGTTTTGGCTGCTTTGAAGTTGGGCCGCAAACCTGTCGGTACGATCGCCCATGCTTTGGTAATGGCTGTTGCCGCCCTCGAAGGCAGCGAGAATCAGGCGTTTGCAGCTTTTCACCGCTATTTTCCGGGGGCGCCACTGCTGATCGATACTTATGATACTGTGGGGGCGGCGCGGATGTTGGCCGATCGAGTAAACAGCGGTGAAATGCAGTTGGAAGGCGTGCGGCTGGATTCGGGCGATTTGGCGGTGCTGTCGCGGGAAGTTCGATCGATCCTGCCTGGGGTTCCAATTTTTGCTAGTGGCGATTTGGACGATCGAGAAATTGCTAAATTAAAAAGTAGCGGTGCTTGCATTGACGGTTACGGTTTGGGAACCAAGTTAGTCAGCGGTTCCCCTGTCAACGGTGTTTATAAGTTGGTGGAAATTGACGGAATTCCGGTGATGAAAGAGGCAAGCGGCAAGGTAACATATCCAGGAAGAAAGCAAATTTTTAGACATATTGAAAATGGGCAAATTCTCGGAGATTGTTTAGGATTGTCGGGAGAAACTATTCATAATTGCGATTCTTACTTACCATTAATGGAGTTGGTTTTCAAGGAGGGAAAACGAGTCAAGAACCAGGAAAGTTTGGAGGATATCGCCAAACGCACTGCTGCTTCTGTCGCCAGTCTTCGACCCGAAACTCGTCAACTTGACAACCCGATTTCGCCGTCAGTGGAAATTTCTACAGATTTGCAGAGTCTCACCGAAAAAACGAAAAAGAGTCAATCGATTTTAGATTTTAGATTTTAGATTTTAGATTGAAGTCAACAGTCAACAGTCAACAGTCAACAGTCAACAGTCAACAGTCAACAATTACCGATTCCCTATGCAGAAGATTGCTCTTTTTGGAACCAGTGCCGATCCACCAACAGCGGGACATAAAACAATTCTGAGTTGGCTTTCGCAACATTTTGATTGGGTAGCAGTTTGGGCGTCGGACAATCCTTTTAAGTCGCACCAAACTTCTCTAGAACACCGATCGGCAATGCTGCTGTTAATGATTCAAGAAATTAATTCGCCCAGACACAATCTTTGCTTGCATCCAGAACTCAGCAGTCCGAGGACTGTGGAAACTGTGGAACAAGCAAAATTGCTGTGGCCGAATGCAGATTTGACGCTGGTAATAGGTTCGGACTTGGTGGGGCAACTGTCTCGCTGGTACAAATTTGAACAATTGTTAAAACAAGTGGACTTGCTGATAGTACCGCGACCCGGTTATCCATCAGAACAATTAGATTTGTGGCAGTTGAGGCGCATGGGTGCAGAGGTGGCGATCGCATCTTTGAGTGCTCCCAATGTTTCTTCTACTTCCTATCGGGAAAAAGGAGACAGGGAAGCTCTGACTCCCACCATCGAAGATTACATCCATAGGGAGCATTTGTACGCATGGCACGAGGCACAAACAAGAGCGAGGGTTGCTCATTAGCTGACTTTAAAGTAGGAGTAGATAATGTTATTTTTTCCGTCGATACCGTGCAGAACCGCTTGTTGGTGCTGTTGCTAATGCGGCCAGACGAACCGTTTATCGATTCTTGGAGTCTTCCCGGTACTTTGGTGCGACACGGAGAGTCTCTTGAAAATGCGGCTTACCGGATTTTGTCTGAGAAAATTCGGGTAAAAAATTTGTATCTGGAGCAATTGTATACTTTCGGAGAACCGGGGCGCGATCCTCGGGAAATTACCAGGGGCAATCGCTATCTTTCGGTGAGTTATTTTGCTTTGGTTCGTTTTGAGGAAGCTGAGTTAATTGCTGGGAGTGTAGTCGCGGGTGTGGGCCACCGCGTCGGCGGCATTGCTTGGTATCCCGTGCAACAAGTTCCTAAGCTGGCCTTCGATCACAATCAAATTCTCGAATACGGATATCGGCGACTGCGTAACAAACTTGAATACAGCCCGGTAGCTTTTGAAGTGTTGCCGGAACTTTTTACTTTGAGCGATTTGTATCAACTTTATACAACTATTTTGGGGGAAAATTTTTCTGATTATTCTAATTTTAGAGCTCGATTGTTGAAATTGGGTTTTTTGTGCGATACCGGTGTTAAGGTTTCGCGCGGGGCGGGCCGCCCTGCTAGTTTGTACCGCTTTGATGCGACCGCTTTTGCTCCTTTCAAAAATAAGCCTCTGGTGTTTATCTAGCTGTTTATTGGATGACATTCGGGGAGCAATTTAGTAACATGAGAATAGAAGCTATTAAGGAGTACGGACTATGAAAGATCCAGATGAATGCGCTAATATTCACGAAGTTCGGGAGGAAATTGATATCATCGATCGAGAAGTGATCGAGGCTTTGAGCAAGAGATTTCAATACGTCATCGCTGCAGCAAGGTTCAAAACGAGTGAAGCTAGCGTTAAATCGTTCGATCGCTTTCACGATATGTTACAGCAGCGGCGCGAGTGGGCTCAACAATCGGGTTTGAATCCTGATGTGGTTGAAAATATTTACCGGGATTTGGTAAATTATTATATTGAGGAAGAGTTGAAACATTACAAATCCAAGTAATCTTTCGCTACATTCAAATCTAGGACTATAGGAAAGTGAGTCCGCGCGGGCGGACTGTTAGCAATATTTATTAGGTGATTTGGTGAGATGAAAATTGCGATCGCACAACTCAACCCTACTATTGGTGATATCTTGGGCAACTCCAACCTAATTCTGGAGGCTGCGAAAAAAGCTGAGGTTGAGGGCGCAAACTTATTGCTAACACCGGAACTTTCCCTGATCGGTTATCCGCCGCGCGATTTGTTAATCAATCCGAGTTTCATTGCAGATGCAGGTGCACAGTTGCTGCAACTGGCGCAAGCTTTGCCGCCGGAGTTGGCAGTCATAGCAGGCACTGCCTTACCTAATGCTAATGCTGTTCAACTAGGCGGAAAATCATTGTTTAATAGCGCTGTTTTGTTGCAAAATGGCGTGGTCAAACAAGTTTTTCATAAACGCTTGTTGCCTACTTATGATGTATTTGATGAAGATAGATATTTTGAACCGGGAGAAAACAGCAATTACTTTTCTATTGGCGAAGTCAAAATCGGCGTGACAATCTGTGAAGATTTGTGGAACAATGAGGAGTTTTGGGGTAAACGCAGTTACGCGGGCGATCCTGTTTCCGATTTGGCAAAATTGGGTGTAGATTTAGTGGTGAATTTGTCGGCATCGCCTTATTCTGCTCTGAAGCGGGGAGTGCGATCGGCTATGTTGCAGCACAGCGTCATCCGCTGCGGGATACCGATTATTTATGCTAATCAAATAGGAGGAAATGACGATATTATTTTTGACGGCAGCAGTTTTGCTGTGAATCGAAAGGGTGATTTAATTCAGGTATTAGCTTCTTTTGAAACGGATTTTGCGGTGCTGGAATATGATGCAGCTAAACAAGATTTAGTTGCCAGCGGGAACGGGCAAGATGCCCGTTCCACAACTGATTTGGGATTAGGTGAAGGACGACAAAAACTAGGTTCGATCGGCAGTGGCGTTGGCAGCGGGAACGGGCAAGATGCCCGTTCCACAACTGATTTGAGTTTTTATCCGGCGGTTGGAGATGCCGAAATTTGGGCTGCTTTGGTTTTGGGAGTGCGAGATTATGTCCGCAAGTGCGGTTTTTCTAAGGTTGTACTCGGTTTGAGTGGCGGGATAGATTCGGCTTTGGTGGCTGCGATCGCCAGTTGCGCGATCGGGCCCGAAAATGTTCTAGGGGTGTTGATGCCTTCTCCTTATAGTTCGGATCATTCGGTTAATGATGCTTTGGAATTAGCCCGAAATCTGGGCATCGCGATCGAAATGTTGTCGATCGACGATTTGATGAAAACTTACGATCGCACTCTCGCCGATTTGTTTGTCAACACAACTTTCGGCATTGCTGAGGAAAATATTCAATCGCGGATTCGAGGCAATCTGTTGATGGCAATTTCTAATAAGTTCGGACATTTGCTACTTTCGACTGGCAATAAGTCGGAAATGGCGGTGGGTTACTGCACCCTCTACGGCGATATGAATGGGGGATTGGCGGTGATTTCCGATGTGCCGAAAACTCGCGTTTATTCGCTTTGTAGGTGGCTGAATTCTGGCGGATATGTAGGGGCGGTGCCCCCGTGCCCGCCCTCTCCCTACCCACCCCCGTACCCGCCCCAGGGAAAGGAAATTATTCCGGTTAATATTATTACTAAACCGCCTAGTGCTGAACTGAAGCCTGGACAAATTGACCAAGATTCTTTGCCGGATTACGATGTTTTGGATGACATCTTGCAGCGGTCGATCGAACATCATGAATCGGTTCAACAAATTGTCGCTGCTGGACACGATGAAGCCGTGGTTAAACGTGTAGTAAAATTAGTCAGGCAAGCGGAGTTTAAGCGGCGGCAAGCAGCCCCAGGTTTGAAAATTAGCGATCGAGCTTTTGGTACCGGTTGGCGGATGCCGATCGCCAAATCTTCCTTCTATTAAACCCATCCTTAAACGCAAAATGGTTAACATCGACGGTACTTTTGGCTTCGATTTTCTCGCGGGAACTCTCAGCAACGATACGATTAGAGGATTTGCGGGTAATGATACTATTCAAGGTTTGGGGGGAAACGACCGAATTTTTGGCGATCGGGAAAATGACTTGCTGGCAGGAAATGAAGGCGCTGATACGCTGTCGGGTGGTCAAGGAAGCGATACAATCTATGGAGGACAAGGTGAAGATTGGATTTTTGGCGATCGGGGTAACGATTTGCTAATAGGTGGCGAAGGCGGGGATATCTTAACAGGAGGCGCGGGGGATGATTTATTTGTGATGGAAAAAACCGCCGCCGCATCTACTATTACAGAAGCCGATATAATTACAGATTTTGGCAACGGCAATGATCAAATTGTCTTGACCGAAGGCATGAAATTTAGCGATTTAGAGCTTTCAGTTTCCGACAACCAAACTATTATGAAAGATAAAAACTCTGGCAAATATTTAGGAGTTGTTTTGGGAAATTCTAATCTGACAGAATCCAACTTTATGTCGCTGTTTGGCGGACTAGATAGGGGTCAGCTTTTGCCAATTTCTGTTAACACGATTATAGCCGATCGCGCGTTAGCGCAGCCCTCGCAGAGGATCGGACTAGAAGTGGCGCAAACTCCCCAAGAACAAGCGACAGGTTTAATGTTTCGCACAGAATTGCCAGACGACAGGGGAATGCTTTTCCCGATCGAACCCCCGCGAAACGTGCGTTTCTGGATGAAAAACGTGTTTATTGAACTCGATATGGTTTTTCTGCGGGAAGGCGTCGTGCAGGCGATAATTCCTAACGTACCGCCGTGTTTGAGCGAAACCTGCCCCAACTACGGCCCGGATGTTCCCGTTGACGGAGTGATTGAACTCAGAGGCGGAAGGGCGGCCCAATTGGGATTGAAAGTGGGCGATCGGATTCCCAATTTACCCTAAAAGGTAGATGATATCATGTCTGTTTGATTCGGACTTGTATGATGTTAAATTTTGTAGGGGCGGGTTCACCAACAATAATTGCCCATAATCTACAATATAATAAACCCGCCCCCGCCCATACTACCGGACATGATATGATTTTATCGCAGCATTCAACATTTGTGCATCCCATGAATCCTATTGAATTAAAAATAATCCCCAATCAAACTCAAGACGGTTTAGCTTACCAACATTTGCGCTTGCGAATTACAACTCAAGACGGTATCATCACACCCGATGATTTACAAGGTTTGAAACTTCCTCAACACGTTCAATTAAGCCAAGGAATTGTCATTGAAGGTAGAGGAGCAATTTGGCTGTACGGGTATTTAGTGCACGAATGTCATCCTGCAGCTTGGGTTGGATGTTACGATCCGCGATTAGAAGGTGCGGTGGTAGTAGCGACGCACAAGCACGAGGTATCAGTTGGACAGGTATTAAAATTGAGTTTACCGAGCGATTAAGACTCTCCTGAGTTTTAGGTAATAATAAATAAAAATAAAACTTCCCGTGGTGGGGGCATCTTACCTGCCTTAGCGACTGTGAATTTCTTACTCCCTCCCCTTGCTAAGGGGAGGGTTGGGGTGGGGTAAAAAATTTACGAGTCATTTAGCATTGCTATAGCTGCCTCAGAAGATTATTAGCCACAGATGCACGCACAGCAATCCGTATAAATTCACAAAACATCTGCGCTGTTTAGCGTGCAGTTGGTGTTGTCATGCACCTTGCTGAATCCGCACTAAGGCAAAAAAATAGTTTGACGGGCAATATACTATTGTTAGTTGTTATTTCTTAGTTATTAATTATGGCAAATTACAGAACTGTATTGTTTTTCAACGGTCTAACTTTAGTGTTAGTAGGGCTAGTGACGGCGTGTCTGACTTTATTTGGTTCTTCGGTAAAAGGGTTGTTTTTGCCGCCTTGTTCTGCCACGTATCCGGGTGCAGGTTTCTTTTTCTTGGCGTTTCAAATGTTATTTTATTTATCGGTAATGGTGTGCGCTTTTACCTTTGGATTGCTGAGAATTATTCAACCCGATCGCCCAGAAAATCGATTTATTTTATATTCGGCACTGTTTGCAGGTTGCTTTCTGTGCAATGAAGTTTTTCGCACCCACGTTCATCTGGGACGTGCGGGTTTTCCGAAAGTTACAATTGTCATATTTTACGCGGTGCTGGCAATTGCATATGGATTAGCTTTTCGGAGACAAATTCGCTCGACTCCCTATGCTTTACTGCTGAGTGGCGTTGGTTTGTTATTTGTTGCCTTTTTTGCAGAAGCGCTGCCTTTAAAAAACGAGATTGTTTCGAGCTTGCTGGAGGGAATACCGAAGCTGTTGAGCGGGATTAATATTGCACTTTATTTTTGGTTTTTGTGTCAGGGTTTGATAGTGCGATCGCTCAATTTTTCTAACAATAAATTACATCCCGAATGAAGTAAGATGAAAATTTGCCGTTGGGTGGGGGCGGGTTTTTGAGATAGTCGGTTTTTGGCAAATATTGTTGGTAAAACCCGCCCCTACATGATTGTATAATCGGTTAAAACTGAGATATTGCACAGTGTCAATTAGCTTTTTAGGAACAGGCTTTCCGGCCTGTTCCACAAGAAAATTTATATGTTGTGGAACAGGCCGGAAAGCCTGTTGCTGACAATGGTGCCTGTTCCACAAGAAAATTTATATGTTGTGGAACAGGCCGGAAAGCCTGTTGCTGACAATGGTGCCTGTTCCACAAGAAAATTTATATTTTGTGGAACAGGAATCTTGCCTGTTGCTGAAAATGGTGCAAAATATCAGTTAAAACAAAAAGTACCGCTGCGCCATTGGCAAAACTGTTGCCGGTTCGCAAGTTAACAATTCCCCATCCGCCCTGACTTCATAAGTTTCTGGATCGACTTCCATTTGTGGCAAATAATCGTTGAGTTTCATATCTCTTTTACTAATTTGTCGTGTGCCGGAAACTGCTACAGTGGGCTTTTGCAAACCAAGCTGTGCGGCAATGTCTCGATCGCGCGCAGCTTGGGAAACAAACGTCAGACAAGTCGCCCCAATCGCACCGCCAAAACTGCCAAACATCGGCCGCATATGCACCGGTTGCGGCGTCGGAATGCTGGCGTTAGCATCTCCCATCTGCCCATAGGCGATCGCCCCTCCTTTAATTACCAGTTCCGGTTTCACCCCAAAAAAAGCCGGCCGCCACAAACACAAATCCGCCAATTTCCCCTCTTCCACCGAACCGACATACTGACTAATTCCGTGAGTAATCGCCGGATTAATTGTATATTTCGCAATGTACCGCTTCACCCGAAAATTGTCATTAATCCCCTCTGTTTCCCCCCCTTGGTAAGGGGGGGTTATCCCTCTTGTTTCCCCCCCTTGATAAGGGGGGGTTAGGGGGGGTAAATTCCCCCGCTGCACTTTCATTTTATGTGCCGTTTGCCAAGTCCGAATAATCACCTCTCCCACTCTTCCCATCGCCTGCGAGTCAGAAGAAATCATACTAAACGCACCTAAATCGTGCAAAATATCCTCAGCAGCAATAGTTTCCCTTCTAATTCTCGACTCAGCAAAAGCCACATCTTCAGGAATGCCTCGATCCAAATGGTGGCAAACCATCAACATATCTAAATGTTCTTCTAAAGTATTGACAGTGTAAGGGCGAGTCGGGTTAGTTGACGAAGGCAAAACATTAGCTTGTCCGCACACTTTAATAATATCCGGTGCGTGTCCGCCGCCAGCACCTTCCGTGTGGTAAGTGTGAATAGCGCGATTTTTAAATGCGGCAATTGTAGCTTCCACAAATCCCGCTTCATTGAGAGTGTCGGTGTGAATTGCAACTTGCACATCGTACTCGTCAGCGACACTCAAACAAGTGTCGATCGTTGCTGGTGTAGTTCCCCAATCTTCGTGGAGTTTCAAACCCATTGCACCGGCAAAGATTTGTTCGACTAATCCTTGGGGTTGACTGCTATTTCCTTTACCTAAAAACCCTAGATTTACCGGGAAAGCGTCGGCTGCTTGCAGCATTCGGTACATATGCCAAGGCCCAGGAGTGCAGGTTGTGGCGTTTGTACCCGTTGCGGGGCCAGTGCCGCCGCCGATCATTGTCGTGATTCCAGAGGCGATCGCCACTTCAATTTGCTGCGGACAAATAAAGTGAATGTGAGTGTCAATTCCCCCAGCAGTCAGAATCATTCCTTCACCGGCAATTACTTCAGTACCAGGCCCGATAATAATATCTACCCTATCTTGAATGTAAGGATTTCCGGCTTTACCAATTTTGTAAATTTTCCCGTCTTGAATCCCAACATCTGCTTTAACAATTCCCCACCAATCTAATATTAAAGCATTAGTAATTACCGTGTCAACAGCGCCGTCCGCATTAGAAATAGGCGACTGTCCCATGCCGTCGCGAATAACTTTGCCACCGCCAAATTTAACTTCATCCCCGTAGGTTGTGAAGTCTTTTTCAACTTCTATGAATAATTCTGTATCGGCTAACCGGACGCGATCGCCCGTTGTCGGCCCGAAGGTTTCCGCGTAGGCGCGGCGATCCATTCTGTAACTCATATTAATTAGCTCCTTACTTGATTTAATTTTCCCACAAACTGGTTCACCTGTTCTTCTGTTTTAAAGAATCCTTCAGCAATTAAACCAAAGGAATCATTTTGTTCTATTTCTTGATAGTTAGGCAACAAATTAGCAAACTCTTCTGCATCAATGTTTAAATAGTTTGAAATTCTATCTATGTATACCTTAACTTTTAGACCATTCCTAGGCGTGCTTTCAGTTAACAAAAGATTTAAGATAAGTTTGCCATTTTGACTTCTTTCTCTCAATGCCAGACCTTTTGTTGTTGTATTTATCCAAAATATATCTGGTACAACTTCGTCATAAAGTAGTCTATAGACTTTTCCAAATTCATTGCTATCTGCTATTTCAAGTAATTGTTCCAGGGTCAAAGTGGGATTTTTTTTTGATATATTTACAGGTTTTATTTCAGGCTCGATAAACATTTTTCTTGCTAGTAACTCTCTACCGCTTGAGTCACGGAAATACTGGAATGTTGCGACATTGATTCTCACACCATAAGTTTCTGACAAGTATTTAATAATCCTTTCAGAAATAATATCTATCTGTGCAGCTACAATTATAATGTTGTGCTGATAATTCAAAATATCAGGGAATTCTGAGCTAAATTTATCACAGAAAGCATCTTCTAAGTTACTGCCATTTTTAGTCAGTAAATAAGCATTGGCAATTTCTGTAACTCTCTCCTTTGACAAATCCTTAACCCATGAGGCGTAATCCAAGGCTTGTGCTGTTACTTCTCTTGATGTTTTGTCCTTCTTTAACTCAACAATGACTAAATCTCCGTACCTATCTATACATAAAAGGTCAAGTTTTCCACCATAATCAGTAATCACTTGCCGACCAATTACTAAGAGATCATCTGCTAGGAGGGAAATATCATTATCTAGCCAGGTTTCCAAACGAAATTCTAAGTCTAACTTAGATTCGGTAATTTCATTCAATTTATCCTTTGATATTTCCCACAATCTAATTTGATCGGGCATATCGAATTATCCTCCTACTAATTATTCTTTTTAAGTTCGGCCAAAAAGTCTCGTCCCTCTAAAAATCTCATCCATCTAACTCACCATTCACTTTTCCATTGAAGCCGTAGACTTGACGACTACCAACAAACGGCACTAATTGCACTTCCCTTTCATCTCCCGGTTCAAACCTGACTGCTGTACCTGCGGGGATATCCAACCGCATTCCTTTTGTTTGTTCTCGATTAAATTCTAAGGCTTCGTTGGCTTCATAAAAGTGATAGTGGGAACCGATTTGAATGGGTCGATCGCCTTTATTTCCTACCAGCAACCGTAGTATTTTACGCCCTGCATTTAATTCTATTTCGCCTGCTGAAACAATCATTTCTCCGGGAATCATCTTTTCCTCCTCTGAGTCTATGTGGTTGATTTTTTAACGTATCGGATCGTGTACTGTTACCAACTTAGTTCCATCGGGAAAAGTCGCCTCAACCTGGACTTCATGCACCATTTCTGCTATCCCTTCCATCACATCTTCCCGCGTCAGGAGAGTTGTTCCGTAACTCATTAAATCGGCGACGGTGAGGCCATCTCTGGCTCCTTCTAAAATGGCGGCGGAAATGTAGGCTAGTGCTTCTGGATAGTTTAATTTTAAACCTCTTTGTTTGCGGCGCTCTGCTACCAGGGCGGCGGTGAAAATCAGCAGTTTGTCTTTTTCTTGGGGGGTGAGTTGCATTTTTATTCTTGTAAGTGCGATCGCATTATTTGGTTATGATATCGTTTACGGTTGTTGCTGAATGATTAAGAATGATTAAACCGCAGAGGGCGCAGAGGGCGCAGAGTCTCCAGAAGAGAGAGATGAATAATCTAGTTAGGAGGGCAACTATAGATTGAAACTCAAATATCATCCTATTTTATCCAAACTCTGGGCAAACAGCAAGGGCGTTCTGAAAAAGACAAGCGCAGCAAGTGCCAAATGCTGACAAACCAGTCTCTCGCTGCAGTTGTGGATGTACCGCGATATCGGCACAGCAAACCGTTAGGAATACGAGTCACGCCGACGGTGGAATTACCAGGATAAATTGTTGCCTCAGATGGCAAATCTCGCACTTTTTCGACGACTTCTGTGGTTACGGGTTCGCCTACCCAAGCGAGGGTGGCGACTACGGGTTTTCCTGCGAGGCCGTGAGGACTTTCGAGCATTTTTTCTCCACCTTTTAGCAATTGTCTATCAATCCATAAAGGACTGTTTTGTTGCCAGACTTCGGTGTGCGAGATCCATTCTCCCGACAAGAACTTTTCGCCCCTAGCACTGCGTCCAAATCTGGTAATTTTCCACAGTAAAATCTTCGCTGTTGGTGCTAATTCTACCCGCAAATTTTGCCGATATATGGCGCCATCAAAAACTATAGTTTCTTGGGGCAGCCATTCTAAATTAGCACCAGATTCTAGTTTAATGTCAATATTTTGTTGTGATTCTAGTCCGCTGCTGCGATAGATTTTACCAGCGGCGGCCGTGGTAATCAAGGCTTTGGCGTTGGCTTGGAGGTGAAAATGGCCCGAAAGTCGATCGCCCCCGACAACTCCCCCAGCCGTGTGCAAGATGACGCTGTGGCAAATCTCTTTCCCTTCAGGATAAAACGGGCGCTGCACCTTGAGGGGTGCTTGCATTTGATTGTGAATGATTTGAGTTGCACCGCTGCGGTTAGCGTAGACTAAATTGAGGTGGCCGTGCCATCCAGTTTCAACTTGATCTATATGTTGTTTGGTCAAATTTTCAGTCACTAATTTTTTAATTTAAAAACATTCACTATCAAAAACATACCACGACTGCGGCGCTTCCCTCCAATTAGTTAAATAATGATAATCGTTATCGGAAATATTTTTGGTTTCTGCACTTATTAGTATAAGAATTTACATTTATCAACCATCAGATCGGCGAAGATGCGCGTACCATGTAAAAATCAGTAACTAGAGGAGTGCAGAATATGCCTCAAGTTCTCTTCAAAGTTGATTTGACCAAACCGATGTCCGAACAGGAATTAGTCGGTCACAATCGCTGGCATCCAGATATTCCAGCAGTAGTTTCCGTCAATCCCGGCGATGTATTTCGCATCGAGTGCAAAGACTGGACAGACGGACAAATTAAAAATGACGACAATCCCGACGACATTCGCGATGTAGACTTAACAGTAGTTCACGTTTTGAGCGGGCCAATTTACGTTAACGGCGCGCAGCCCGGGGATATTTTAGTAGTCGATATCCTCGATATCGGGGCTTTGCAAGGGGACGAATGGGGTTTTACGGGAATTTTTGCTAAAGAAAACGGCGGCGGTTTCTTGACCGAACATTTTCCGACTGCTGCTAAAGCAATTTGGGATTTTCAGGGAATTTATACCGCTTCCCGACACATACCAAAAGTCAGGTTTGCTGGGATTACTCATCCGGGTTTAATCGGCTGCGCTCCTTCTCAGGAATTGTTGAATAAATGGAACAAACGGGAAGCGGAATTAGTAGCCACAAATCCCGATAGAGTGCCGCCTTTAGCAGCACTGCCGAACCCCAAAAATGCTGTTTTGGGGTCGCTGCAAGGGGCAGAATTCGAGCGAGTGGCGGCAGAAGCGGCGCGCACTGTTCCTCCCCGCGAACACGGCGGCAATTGCGATATTAAAAACCTGTCGCGGGGTTCGAGGATTTATTTCCCGGTTTATGTCGAAGGCGCGAAACTTTCGATGGGAGATATTCACTTTTCTCAAGGAGACGGGGAAATTTCATTCTGCGGGGCAATTGAAATGTCGGGTTACATCGACCTCCACGTTGATATTATCAAAGGTGGCATGGATAAATACGCGATGGTCAACCCGATTTTCAAACCCGGGCCGGTGGAACCCCGCTATTCTGAGTACCTCGTTTTTGAAGGGATTTCTGTTGATGAATTTACGGGTCAGCAGTATTATATGGATGCCCACGTTGCTTATCGCCGAGCTTGTTTGAATGCGATCGAATATTTGAAAAAGTTTGGTTTTACCGGAGAACAAGCGTATTTACTGTTAAGCTGTGCTCCGGTTGAGGGTCGCATCAGCGGCATTGTGGATATTCCTAATGCTTGCTGCACGATTGCTTTACCGACAGAAATTTTCCAGATGGATATTCTGCCGTCTTAATTACAGTCCTGGACGCACGTCGAGGTCAGAAACCGGGTTTCTTCGTAAATCTCTAGTTATCAACCAACGATTTTGCAGAGAAACCCGGTTTCTTTGCCTAAGTCCTGTTAGTATCAGCAATCAAAAATTGATATGCCTCTCTACGATTTTAAGTGTGAAACTTGCGGCACTTTTGATAAGTGGCGCCCTCTTGCAGAAGCAGATACACCGGTGCTTTGTCCGAGTTGCGAAACTGTTGCTAAACGCATCTTTTCGCCGCCGATGATTCTAACTGGAAAGCTGCGGTTGAAAGGTCAAGAAAATCGGGAACCGGAGGTAGTTAAGCGTTCTGAGGAACCTAAACCGCAGCGGAATCGCGAACACCGAGGGGGACGGCCTTGGATGATCGGTCACTGATGTAGTTTGATATTCCGACAGTCCGATAGTCCGGCAGGGAATGAATTCCCTGCCTCAAAGCGAAAGTCCTCGCTATGAGGACTGTAAAGTTAGTATTTGCTTGCTGTGCGTAAGTCCTGTATTTCAGTCGGTTTCAACCGACTTTTGCTATTAGACAGGGACTTCAGTCCCTGGCGGGCATGGCGGGCATGGCGGGCATGGCGGGCCAAGGAAGTATGAATCAATTCTACTCTCTTTAAAAAAGGCTAGGGAGTATCGAAATTTTAAGCGATCGCTGCGTAACTTCTAACCAGATTATACTAATTAATATGCGTTTTAAATTATCCTCCCATGCCAGCCACCCCTGAAAGCCTCCAAAAATTCGTCACCTACTGCCAACAACACATTACAGGCGATGAAAAAGGACAAGCACAGGTATTTTTAGACCGCTTCTTTCGGGCTTTCGGCCACGAGGGGGCATTAGAAGCCGGCGCAACCTATGAGGAACGCATAGAAAAAAGCAGCAAAAAAGGTCAACTCGGATTTGCTGATTTGGTGTGGAAAAAGCACGTTTTGATTGAAATGAAAAAGCGCGGTGAAGATTTGACTAAAAGAGAACACCGCACCCAAACAGAACGCTATTATATTCGCCTCAAAAAAGACGATCGCCCGCGCTACGTGATGATGTGCAATTTTGACGAGTTTCACATTTACGATTTCGACCTTCAGCCGGATCAGCCTGTAGACATTATATCCCTAAAGCAATTGCCCGCGCGATCGCCCGCTTTTGCCTTCATGGAATCTACCAGCCGCCGCCCCATATTCAAAAACAACCAAGTCGAGATTACCGAAAAAGCTGCTAGCAGAATGGGGATGCTGCTGGAAATGTTAATCGATCGCGGCCAAGAGCGCAAATTTGCTAAATTTAATCAGTTTCAGGCCCAGCGATTTGTGTTGCAGTGCGTCTTAGCAATGTTTGCCGAAGATAGAGGACTTTTGCCGCCGGCATTCTTTACTCGCTGCGTCAAAGATTGCCTAGAAGGAGCAAGTTCTTACGATGTCTTGGGCGGCTTATTTCAAGCAATGAATCAGCAGGGAGTCACGCCCGCAGGACGTTATGAAGGAGTCGAGTATTTCAACGGCGGATTATTTTCGGAAATACACCCCATTGAACTGCAACAGGGAGAGTTGAAAATATTAGAAGTTTGTGCCGAACAAAATTGGAGTCAGGTACGCCCTTCTATTTTTGGCAATATCTTTGAATCCGCTTTGAAAACAGATAAAAAACAGCGCCGCGCTTACGGGATTCACTTTACTACTGAGGGAGACATTCGTCGCATTGTTTTGCCCACAATTAGCTATTACTGGGAAGAGCGAATTAACGCTGCAAATACCGTAGCCAAACTGCAAAATCTGCACCAAGAATTAGGTCGCTATCGCGTCCTAGATCCGGCTTGTGGTTCGGGTAATTTTCTGTATGTAGCTTATCAGGAACTCAAGCAAGTTGAAAAGTTACTTTTAGATAAGCTAAACGAGTTCGACGGTACAAGAGGTTATATGAATTTAGTCACGCCGCTGCAATTTTACGGCATGGATATTAACTCGTTTGCGGTGGAGTTGGCGCGAGTGACGTTGATGATTGGCCGCAAGGTGGCGATCGACAATTTGGGATTGAAAGAACCTTCTCTGCCTTTGGATACTTTGGATAAAAATATTGTCTGTGCTGATGCTTTATTTACTGATTGGGTAAAGGCTGACGCGATTATCGGGAATCCTCCGTTTTTAGGCGGAAAGCACATGAGAATTGCCCTGGGAGATGAATATATTGACCGCGTGTTTAAACGCTTTCCTGATGTGAAAGATTCGGTTGATTTTTGTGCTTATTGGTTTCGCATTGCTCACAATAATTTAGAACTAAATGGCAGGGCTGGTTTAGTTGCTACTAATTCAATTAGTCAAGGTAAAAGTCGTGCTGCTGCTTTAGATTATGTCGCGCAAAATGGCGGTTACATTTATGCAGCCGTTTCTACTCAGCCTTGGTCTGGGGAAGCTAAGGTTCATGTTAGTTTGATTAACTGGAGCAAGGAAAAGCCGAAAGTTTACTATTTAGATAATCTCGCGGTTTCAAGTATTAACTCTTCGCTACAAGCTACGATTGATGTTTCTCAAGCTGCCCGGTTGTCAGCGAACTCAAACAAATGCTTTCAAGGTGTAATTCCAGTGGGAATGGGGTTTATTGTTACTCAACAGCAGGTTAATGATTGGATTAAAGCTGATGCGAAAAATCAAGAGGTTCTTAAACTTTTTTCAATGGGGGCAAATCTCGCAAAAAATCCTAATTGTACGCCGGAACGCTGGATTATTGATTTTAATGATATGAGTATTGAAGAAGCTAGCAATTACGAACTACCACTAGAGCATATTAGGATTCATGTTAAACCTGAACGCGAGCAAAACCGCGAAGCTATTCTGCGAGAAAAGTGGTGGAGATTTAAGCGTACTAATCAAGGAATGAGAAAGGCGATCGCCCCCTTATCTGACTACTTCACTGTACCGAGAGTCTCAAAGTGGGCTGTCTTCATTCCCGCCCCCGTTAGTTGGCTGCCGGGAGACAAATCAGTAGTTGTTGCCTCAGAAGACTTTTATATTCTCGGCATTCTCTCATCTAACATTCACCGAATTTGGATGCACGCTCAAAAATCAACTCTCAAAGGAGATATCGCATACACCCACAATACCTGCTTTGAAACTTTCCCATTTCCCCAGACACCGACTCGTAAATCAGTAGAGCAAATTCGGGCAACGGCGGTCGAATTGCATCAATACCGCACTCAACAAATGTCCGCAAAGCAGTGGGGAATTACTCAAGTTTACAATAAGTTTTTTGAAGAACCCACAAGTCAACTTTATAAACTTCATGAAGCGCTCGATCGCGAATGTAATGCAGCTTATGGATTTACTGACAGCGACGATATTTTAGCAAAAGTGCTGGAATTCAACCTAGAACTGGCAGAAAAAGAAAAACGGGGAGAGCCGGTAGTTGGGGCTTGTGTTCCAACTGACTACAAATACTAATCGCTCTTATCATAACTTTTGTAAATTTGCGTATAATCACATAGATTGTTGATATAGATCACAAACACTCTAGTCGAAAAAGAGAGATACTAGGGGAAGCCTTGAGTCTTGAGTTGTGATTTTTGAGTTAAAAATTTAAAATTTAAAAATTAAACACTCAAAACAGCTTTCTGCTTTCAGCATAAGTGCCTTCTGCATTTATTCGCTCAATTACTCCTGATTGTTTTGGGAGGAGCTTTCAATGTTATTATTTACCCACACTCAGCCCCAAGATAGCAAAGTAGAGCAAGAACACTCTGCTAAAAAAACCTTGTTACACCATTCAAACATTAATATAAGTTGGCTAAAAGGACGATTCAACTATTTGCGGATCGGTCAAAAAATCAGCTATGGCTATGCTTTAGCTATCGGCATAGCGATTTTGGGAACTGGTGCGGGACTGAGATTGGGAGACTACTTTCACCAGCAAGCTTTAGTTCAGGTAAATGTTGCTGGGCAGCAGCAGCAACTGCTGCAAAATTTGCAAAATACCGTATTTGAAGCCCGATCGCACGCGGCGAGATTGCCAGTCGTTTTGGGAAACGCCGTGTGGCTGCAATACGAACACGATCGCTTTGTCGGGCAAATCAATCAGGCCAAAATCCTGATTTCAGAACTTGAATCTTTCGCACGAGAACATCCCAAGAGACTAGCAACAGAAGAGGCAGCATTGCACGCTATATTGAAGAAATCTGCCCTCGTCATTGATTACTACGGTCAGCTAATTAAATTGCAGTTAAAAGAAGCGGAAGTTTGGAATTTGCCCCCCAACAGCATCGAGTCCGCACAGCTACAAATGTTGAGGACTAGCAGCGGCCAAGAGGCGATCGTACTAGATAACCTCGCTCAACGTTTAACTGAGCTAATTTCTCAAGTAGAAATTCACAAACAGGAAGGAACCCAAGCATTAGAAGAATCTGAAAATTTGCGAAACCGAATTATTCTCGGAAGTATGCTAATTTCAGCACTCATCGCCGCGGCGCTAGCGGACAAAACCAGCCGCGCGATCGCCCAACCCCTCGAAACAGTCACTAATGTCGCTCAGCAAGTTGCTCGCGAATCGAATTTTAACCTGCAAGTACCAGTCACAACCGACGACGAAATAGGAGTTTTAGCTGTCTCTTTCAATCAATTGATTCAGCGAGTTAGTGAGTATACAAAAGAACTCAAAGAAACTCAATCCCAATTAATTCAAACCGAAAAAATGTCGTCTCTCGGTCAAATGGTGGCAGGGATAGCCCACGAAATTAACAATCCTGTCAACTTCATCGGGGGCAACATTGACTATGCCAACCAATACATCGAAGATTTGGCAGGTTTGGTAACTCTCTATCAAGAATACTATCCCAACCCACCAGATGCCATTCTAGAGCGCATCGAAGACATTGAACTCGAATTTCTCAGAGAAGATTTGCCAAAAACCCTCTCTTCGATGAAAATGGGAGCCGATCGCATTCGCGAAATTGTCGTATCCATGCGGAATTTTTCGCGATCGGACGACGGAAAAATGAAATCAGCCGACATTCACGAAGGAATTGATAGCACCCTCGTAATTCTCAATCATCGGATCAAACAAGGTATTCAAGTTATTAAACAATACGGCAATTTGCCTGCGGTTGAGTGCTATCCCGCGCAACTGAATCAAGTATTTATGAATATTATTAGCAATGCAATAGATGCGCTGGAGGAGGTGAAAAAGGAAGACAAAGGCTATTCGCCAACGATTTGGGTGAGCACGGAAATTACAGCCGACAATACTGTCACCGTCAAGATTCGGGATAACGGGCCGGGAATTGCAGCAGCCTGTGTCCAACAGATTTTTGACCCATTTTTTACTACAAAGTCGATCGGCAAAGGTACTGGATTAGGATTGGCTATTTCCTATCAAATCCTTGCCAAGCATCAAGGCAAAATAGAGGTGAATTCTCAAATAGGACAAGGTACGGAATTTGTGATTACTTTGCCAGTTGCTGTGTAATATTCGCGGGGCGACTTCGTTTTTGTTTGGACGTGCAAAAATTAGACAATCAAAGTCCTCTTGAGGCGTGCTGGTGATACGGGATTGTACACCATCAGAGATCCGTTGAGGCGATCGCTCCCTTCAAAGCGGTTGCAGGATAGCCAGACGCTTAAGCGCGATCGCACCCTCGATCCAATCTCCGAAAGCCTGCCCATCACCTACGTTATCGATCGCAATACAATTTTTCTAAGTTTTGGCATCTCCGGGGCCGAAACTCTCAACGCCGATCGCGTTTACATTAGTGTCAACGCTTTAGATTATTCCGGCTATCGGCACTGTCGCCCCCATTATATTCAAGCCATGCAAGAAGTATTTCGGATCGGGGCATAATAGGAGAGAGAAGGCGATGCACTCTCTATCTTAATACCTCTGATTGAGCTAAAAAAGACAGCAATCATTAAATTAGGCAATAATGGGGGAGTGCCTTGCAAAAAAACTTGGTTTTGTTACGGCGGCGGTAAAGTTGCTGACGGCGTTGGCAATTCCTGTGAGGAATGAGAATTAAATAACTTCCACTCTTGAAAGTGGGATGGGCGTCCCGCCCGTCCACTCATGATGGGCGGGACGCCCATCCCACAATAACAATTAAAATTGTAAGTTATTTAATTAGCGCTCCTGAGTTAAAGCTGGCAGCGTTTCATGAGTTAAGTTTACAAGATCCGCAGCCTGATACTCGCAACCATAAAACCCCTCGATAAAAATTTTCTTAATAATTTTGCCACAACACTTGACTGAAGCTTAACCAACGGATAATCTATTTTAATGAAAGTTTCTTCCAAATAGCTTATAATAGTTATGCAATTTTCAACTGCCACTCAAACTCCTAAAAATTATGAAGCGGCGGCATTTTGTTGGGTTATCCCTATTGTTTGTAGCAAGCTGTTCTACAACAGTAAATCAATCTAATCGCACTTCTTCCAGTTTGGCCGTAAGTGAACCTGAAACCCTTGAATTTGCTGTGACTGATGTTCATGGTGCAGAAGATTTGCAGCAAAATTATCAAACCTTTCGCAGTGTTCTTGGGGAAGTTTTGGAGAAAAAAATTGAATTGTTCCCTGTCGATAACTATATAGAAGCAGCAGTAGCTCTCCAGTCTGGTCAGCTAAAACTAGCTCTAACAGGGCCATCTGAATATGTGATTATGCGGGCCCGGACAAATGCTGTTCCCATCATTGCCATCACCCGCCCCGACTATCACTCAATTATTCTTGTTCGTGCCAATAGCGAAATTAAGTCCGCAGCACAATTGAAAGGTAAAACAATAGCTATGTGGGAAATAGGTGCAACTGGTGGTCATCTAAGCCCGATTAAAATTCTCCTGGATGCTGGCTTAAATCCCCAATCCGACTTCAAAATCTCAATGTTGGGAATCAAGGGTTTGCAGGCTCTCAAAAAAGACCAAGTTGATGCCTTAGCAATTGGTGTGAATAGATACAAAGATTTACTCAAAACAGACAGTTTATCAACCAAGGATTTTCGGATTATTGCCACAGGGCAACCCTTACCTAATGATTTGTTTGTTGCTAGTAGTAATCTGCCTAATACTCTTGTTGAAGAAATTCGCGATCGCCTGGTCGAAAATCAAGATAAGCTAATTGAAGCAATTTTAGTTGGGAAAGATAATGATAAGTATCAAGGAGCTAAACTGGTCCCAGCAAACGACAGTGATTATAACATGATTCGTGAAGTTTATAAAGCTATTGGTCAGGGGAATGTTTTGTAAGGTTAAGTTTTATCTAATGCCGACTTTGTAGTAGGGCGTTAGCCCTTAATCCATAAACTATAGAGAAGATTTGGTACTAGGAATCAGAAAGTTTATTTACGTGCATTTACTAATTGATAAAGTTGTTAAAATTTAGCTCAGGTTGCCAGTATGCAAAAGTTTGAACAGGGAGAGAATAGGGCTGTGAGGTTCAAAAACCTTATCCTAAATAGAGGTAAAAATAATGTCCCTGTCAGTGAAGGATCTCGCGAAATTAAAAATTATCTCAAAAAAACTCCCTTCATTGCAATTAACCGTTTCATTTCTCGTTTGAGCATTGCCCAAAAAATTAATTATGGCTACTCCCTAGCAATTGGAATAGCCGTACTAGGAACCACAGGGGGAATGATCTGTGGAGACTATTACCAAAAGCAAGCTTTCAAAGCTTTAACCTTCGCCGACGATCAACAAGATTTGCTCAGGGATTTAGAATATTCCGTGCAGGTAGTCCAGTCACATCCCAAACGACTAATATCTATCTTGGGAGATTCAATCTGGTTTGAATATGAAACTGCTAAGTTCTCGAAAGATGTTAAGGCAGTTAAAAAAAATATTGCAGAAATAGACACTTTTAGTGAAGAATACTCGGAAGAATTAGCAGTAAATTATGCTGAATTAAAGGAATTATTAGACGGTTACACAACTGCGACAGATTCGTATTCTAAATTGCTCAAATCTTTTTGGCAAGAAATAGCTCCCTCCTCACTAAAACTAGAGGACGTTAAACAGGCGCAGCAGCAAGTATTGGATTTAATCAGAGGGGATAGAGCTGTTAAGCTCGATGTTAAGTTTGAGCGACTGTCAGAGAGTTTAAGCTTGATGACAGAAGTAGCTAAGGCACAGCAGAGACAAGCTTCTGTTAATTTTAAGAGAGCTGAGAAATTGCGAGTGCAAATCATCGTAGTGAGTATGTTAGTTTCAGTTGTGATCGCTACTTTTCTAGCCATTTGTACCAGTCGCGCGATCGCCATCCCTATCCAAGCTGTAACCAGCGTGGCTAAAACTATTACTCAACAAGCAAACTTTGATTTGCAAGCGCCTGTCACCACAGAAGATGAAGTGGGAACCTTAGCAAAATCCATCAATCAATTAGTTCAATGGGTAGCAGAATACACCCATGAATTAGAGCTGGCTCGCCAAACTTTGGAAGAGCGAGTAGAAGAAAGAACAGAAGAGCTTACAGCAGCGCTTCACCAACTAAAACACACCCAAACCCAGTTAATCCAAACCGAAAAAATGTCGAGTTTAGGGCAGATGGTGGCAGGGGTAGCCCATGAAATCAACAACCCTATTAACTTTATTCACGGCAACCTAGAATATGCCAACGAGTATATTATAAACTTGCTGCATTTACTTCGTCTATATCAGCAGGAATACCCGCAACCCACAGAGGCGATCGCACAAGAAATCGCAGAAATAGAACTAGAATTTATCACAGAAGATTTACTAAAACTGCTTGAATCTATGAAAATAGGTTCAGAACGCATCCGGCAAATAGTTTTGTCTTTGCGAAATTTCTCTCGCTTAGATGAATCTCAAATGAAATTAGTTGATATTCATGAAGGCATTGACAATACACTGTTGATTTTGAACAGTCGGCTCAAGCAGGGAATTGAAGTTGTCAAAAACTATGGAGAATTGCCAGAAATAGAGTGTTACCCAGCCCAGCTCAATCAAGTCTTTATGAATATTATAGCAAATGCGATAGATGCACTAGAAGAGTCATCCCATGACGCTAAAAAAGAGAAAATTCCTCAGATTTTAATTCAGACGCAAAAGTTGGACAGTAGCCAAATTATGGTGCGAATTTGCGATAACGGCCCTGGCATTCCATCCGCAATCCAAAACAAGCTATTTGACCCATTTTTTACAACTAAAGAACCAGGAAAAGGCACTGGTATCGGACTCGCAATTTGCTACCAAATTGTGGAAAAACATCGGGGAAAAATAGAGGTAATTTCATCTTTGGGAGGGGGAGCAGAGTTTGCGATCGCACTCCCCGCCTCATCTCAAACTTGAAGCTAGATATTGTCTATTTTGAGGACATTAATGTGTTAACGACGGCACATAATTTGTTATTCGACTATTTAAACTCAGCTCCGACAGCCGCCCAATTTCCCAAACCAGCCGATTTGCTCAACCAGTTGAAAGCCCGACGCAAAAAGTCGGGGCGAACTGGGCAGATATAGAGGCGCTTTTGGACTTAGTAAAAAACCATTAGCGCGAAAATTGAGCGGAAAACAGAACTCTTGGTGACAAGAAATCTGAAACCGTTGAATCACTAACGATTGAAATGGATGGGGGCGGAGGGACTTGAACCCACACGACCGTTTCGGGTCAACGGATTTTAAGTCCGTAGCGTCTACCATTCCGCCACGCCCCCCTTTGGTCAAGCTGCTGTGGTTTTGAGCGATTAACAGCAACAGCCTTTTATTCTACAGGCAAAACCCCGATTTACGCAACCCCTAATCAAAAAATTCCCAAAAGTCGCGCTGGATCTCCGCAAGCGGTACAATAGTTAACCAGCTAACGGAGCGTGTCAACTGACTTACCGGTGTTATTATTCCCCTAAAGCAAATCTATGTATATTACCTTACTGCTTTACGCCGTCTTGGCAGGAGCCTACCTCCTGGTAGTACCCGCGGCCACCTACGCTTACCTGAACAGCCGCTGGTACGTCGCTACCTCTTTTGAGCGGGGCTTCATGTACTTCTTGATGTTCTTCTTCTTCCCAGGTATGTTTCTCCTAGCTCCATTTTTGAATTTTCGGCCCAAACGGCGACAGATAGAAGCCTAAATGCGACGTATTGACGTAATTGGAATCAGTGTCGGCTTTTTTGTAGCAGGTGGGTTTGTCTACTTGCTACTGCAATTTGCCGGACTCGACAGTATGAATGCCGGGATTTGGAGTCAGTTGTTTTTGGTTGCTGGCTTGATTGGCTGGCTGGTGACTTATTTATTTCGAGCACTGACTCAAAATATGACCTACAGCCAGCAATTGCAAGACTACAAAGAAGCTGTCTTGCAGAAGCAACTGGATGCACTCACTCCTGAAGAATTAGCCAAACTTCAAGCCGAAATTGAGCAGGAAAAAGATAGTTAGTCAGTGGTTAGTTGTCAATTGTCAGTGGTTAGTTGTTAGTTGTCAGTGGTTAGTTGTTATATCATGTCCGGTCGAGCGATCGCGATTTTTGTAGGGGCGGGTTCACAAACAATACCGCCCATAATTGACAATCTCAAAAACCCGCCCCGACCGGGCTATTATGGTTAATCGCTCGGACATGATATTAGTTGTTATTAGCTAATACCAACTGCCAACAACCAACTGCCAACTGCCAACAACCAACTGCCAACAACCAACTGCCAACAACCAACTGCCAACAACCAATGACTGATGACTAATAACTAATGACTATTTCTAATTGTTTTGAAAAGTTACGCAAGAACCACCAATGTGCATTGATTCCTTTTATTACTGCTGGCGACCCAGACTTGGAGACAACGGCTAAAGCACTGCAAATTTTGGATGACAATGGTGCAGATGCGATCGAGCTTGGCGTTCCCTATTCTGACCCGCTAGCTGACGGGCCGGTGATTCAAGCCGCTGCTACAAGGGCTCTACAGCGGGGAACGCGGTTAGATTCGGTGCTGGAAATGGTAGCGAAAGTTAGTCCGAATTTGCGATCGCCCATCATTCTCTTCACATACTACAACCCGATTTTGTACCGAGGTATAGAAACCTTCTTGCAGCAAATCAAAAGTGCTGGAGTTCAGGGATTGGTTGTACCAGACTTGCCCTTAGAAGAAGCAGACAGTCTCATCCAACCTGCCAACAAATTAGGGATTGAACTAACATTATTAGTTGCGCCGACAAGTCCCAAAAGTCGTATAGAAGCGATCGCTCGTCAGTCTCAAGGATTTATTTACTTAGTCAGCGTGACGGGGGTGACGGGAGTACGCGAAGGCTTAGAAACGAGAGCAAAAGAGTTGCTGCAAGAACTTCGCGCCGTCACCGACAAACCCATCGGCGTCGGGTTTGGTATCTCGCAACCCGAACACGCTCGCCAAGTGAAAGAATGGGGTGCAGATGCTGCGATTGTTGGTAGTGCTTTTGTCAAACGGTTGGCAGAAGGTACTCCAGAACAGGGCTTAGAGGCGATCGGCGAATTCTGCAAAAGTCTAAAAACAGCGATTCAAAATCCTTAGTAACTGTACAATACTTTCAGCCATTAGACAGATGTGTGCGATCGGGATGTGCCATCACAATTGCGATTAAAGACCTTGTTGTACTTGAGATAATACACCACATTCCTTCTAGTTCCTGACTAGAAGGTTTTTTTTGAGCCGAACACGCACAACATTTCAACATAGTGGAGGCATGGAGAACCAAACAGCTATGTATGCAAACGACTTTGCCTTCTCCGGTGGGCTGTGCTGCGACTTTTAATAATGGGTAAAAGATTGAGGATTATTCATTCCTTCTTCCTGATTGGTGATTTCTCTCCGCTCGCCAAGCTGAAGAGCCTTCTTCCTTCTTATTTCTTCCTTCTTCCTTCTTCCTTCTTCCTTCTTCCTCCTACTATAACTTGAGGAATGTAACTTGGGATAGATGAAAAGCTACGGTTTCTATTCGTATACTTAAAAAAGTGTTTAAGTGCCTAATTTGGTAAGGCTAGCCATCTACAAAACCACCAGGCATTTGAGCATCTCACAATAGAAAGGAGCATTTTTGTCAGGAACTCAGGGCTAAGTGCCACTGAGCTTGTAAGAAATTGCAAGCTGTTCTGACCAGACCCCCGCATGGCGGAGACGTTATTTAGGTCACGACACCGGTGAATGCGACGCCAGTTTTCCGCTCTGTCATCTGCAATTAAACAGTTTTAAAGTCACTGAAACAGTGTTGCAGGTCTAACAAGCCTTTATAACCAGGTCGAGGCGAACATTACCCCGCAAGGGAGAAAGGAGACAACCATATCTCCATCGGAGGGGCAACCATACCTCTCCAACCCCGAAAGGCGATTCAAAGCGGTTGAAACCGCCGCGTCGTTTCCTTCTCAGGGCTCAAGCCACGCTTGTTTCCCACTTACCGAGCATTTTTATGAAGACACTAACTGCATTTCTGAAAAAAATTCGAGCTGTACAAATTTTAACAGTTTTTCTGGCTGGCATTTTAGTATTTGTGAGTACGGCCTGCAGCAGCGCCCCTGATATTATGGCAGGAAAAACTGATGTGATGACAGGAAAAGGAAAAACTGCCGACCAAATTAGAGAAGAAGTGCCGAGCGGCGCTGTAACGTCCGAATTCAAAGGCGGCATGAACGATTACAGCGATGTCGATCCTAGAAACAAAAAGATGACAACAACAGAAGCAAAAGCTCAGCTTCTCAAAGATCAAGCGCAGCGCCGCATTGACACGAAATCTAGCAACAATGTAGGTGAAAATGTGCGGCGGGTAGCGGATGATGCGCCTGAAAAACTCGACCAAATTGGCGAAAAGATCAAGGAGGATGCTCGCACCGCCCAGCAGAAAGCTGATGACTTTGGCGACAAAACCAAACAAGGCTTTGCTAATCTTAAAGAAAACACTCGCGAAGGCTTGAAGGGAGCAAAAGATATTGTTAAAGAAGCCACCGAGGGAGCAAAAGAAAGAGTATCAGAGGGTACTGAGTCTCTGAGATATAATACCGCCGGCGGCCAAGAAAATATCAATGATGCAGCACGAGATGCAAGATAGAAGGCTCAAGATGCCTCAGACGATATTTGCTCGAAAGTGAATCGAGATATTGACTGAACTCAACGATAGGCCCAAAGAGCGACAGACTACTAATCTCAAATAACGCTGTTTCCTTTTCTGGAAGCTACATTCCGACAGGGGTTTTAACCTCTGTCGGAATGTAGGTAAAGTCAATCAATTTTAGATTTTAGATTTTAGATTTTAGATTTTAGCATTGACTTGCGCGAGATAAATTCGGGGCCTGTATCCTGGATGCTTTCGGTAAATCGATTTTAGATTAAAGATTAAAGAATTGAAGCATTGACTTGCGCGAGATAAATTCGGGGGACTGGAATGCCACTGCTCTCACGACGGATTCTTTATAATATATATAGATTGTATTTGGACTTTTTAAGGTAATAACTTTTCGATCGGCTTTGCGGAAATTTGGGCGATCGAGCTATATTAAATTCAATTAATTAAGGTGTGTATTTTTCAATACATGACAAGGCAGTGTTTATACGGAATTTTGCGTTTATTTAATCGCCTTTGAGATTAAGAGCAGAAACTTATACGTAAGTAAACAGCTTTAATCGCGATCGCTCAAGTATAAAACATTATTTTTTAATAGATAATTTGATTTTTTGATCTACAGCTCGAAAATTATGGTGTTTATGCCCTAAGATAGATAGACCAAGTTTTGTCAAGTTAATGTCTGGGTTGAGGTCAGCCAATATGGACACAATAATAAATGGAGTATATTTGACTAGGGTAATACCGGGGTATCGCTCGATCGCGCAATCGCGCAATCGTACACAGATTCTCGATCGGCTATCGATCGATTCATGGGGGAGAAAGACCGACAACCCGCCGCTAAAATTCTCAAACCTACGCTATTGTGGCGGAGGATTTCCGAGAGGCGGTGCTGCCCAAATCTCCAAAAGTTGCATTAGCGACCGTTAATTGCATCGGTAGAAATAGTCCTAAACAGAAGAAAAATTTTCGACAGACTGAAATGCAGATCGGTTATTTACAAATACATTAAACCTTCCAATCTTTCAATTAATCTTGACTGTTACCTGCTATATAGAGGTGTATAAAATTTAGCAAAAAGAGGCCACGGATTCAGGATATATTAGAGCAGTAATCCGCAGCCAATCGACAGGGGAAATGGAGGTAAACCTTATCTTGGGAATTGTGTTTTGATGCTAGTAACGATGATGCACGACTTTTATGATGCGCTGGCAGATTTGGCAATCTATGCAGAGGCCCCACCGGCGGAGCGCCAACAAATCCTTGATCGCGTTGGGGCTAGTCAGAAAAAACTCAAAGAATTCGCGCACCATACGCCGATCAATTACCAACACAAGTTCGATCTGGTTGAGGCAGAATTGCTGGGCGTTTTGGGACAGACAGCAGAAGCAATGGAATTGTACGATCGAGCTATTACCGGAGCTAAAGCTAACGAATATGTCAATGAAGAAGCTCTTGCCTGCGAACTCGCTGCTAAATTTTACCTGTCATTAGGAAGGGAAAAAATTGCCAGAATCTACATGATAGATGCCTATGATTGCTATGTCCGCTGGGGAGACAGAGCAAAAATTGATGACTTAGAAAAACGTTATCCTCAATTATTAAAACCGATTTTAGAACAGGCAAAACTCCCTGCAAATTCATTAGCAAATTTTCCAACACCTGCTGGGCAAAATCAATCGCTTCATCCATCCATTCATCCATCCATTCATCCATCCATTCATCCGTCTGTTTCGGCGAGTGTCTCAGATTTCGGGAATTTTTCAACACTGCTCAAAGCTTGTCAAGCGCTCTCTAGTGAAAGAGAACTCGATCGACTGATTGCCAAACTCATGCAACTGGCGATGAAAAATACAGGAGCTGACAAAGGAGCGCTGATTTTACCAAACGGCAATCAATGGGAAATCGCGGCTACCAGCACGCTCGACAATTCGGGAGTCGAGTGGGCGATCGACTTATCATCCGCAAAACTCGATGACAACAGCGATATCTTGCCCCTCAAAATTGTTGACTGCGTTAAAAATTTATTGAAACCTGTGATTGTTCGGGATCTCACTCAACAACGTGATTGGGATTCCGACTCCTACATCCTCAAATATCAACCGCAGAGCCTGCTGTGTTGGCCGATTCTCGATCGAGGCAGCTTAGTCGGCATTTTGTATCTGGAAAATCGCTTAACCGCAAAAGTTTTTACCCGCGATCGACTGCAACTTCTCAATCTCCTGTCTTCCCAGGCAGCCATCTGTTTGCAAAATGCTCTGCTCTATAAAAAATATCAGGATTATAACCAACAATTAGAGCGATCGCTAGTAAAAATTAGCCGAACCGAAGCTCAGCTTGCGGAGCAGAAACAAATGCTGCAAGCAATTCTTGATGTCGCTCCGATTTGGATTTGGATGGTTAATCCTAGAGGTAAAGTACAGTTTTTCAACAAGACATTTTGTGAAGATGTGGGCGTGCCCCTGAGCGAGTTTTTAGCTGTCGATCATTACAAAGATATACTCGGAGAGAATGCAGCGAACTGTCTGGTTTCAGATGCGGCCTGCCTTGCCCAAGATTCGCCGCATTACTCCAGCGAAACTCTCAGACTTGTTGACGGCAAACTGCACTATTTAGAAGTCACCAAAGTGCAGTTAAAAAATTCCCAGGGCGAGACAATCGGGATTATCGGTTTGGGCGTGGATGCCACCGAGCGCAAGCGAGCCGCAGAACTTTTGCAAGAGCAAAATCAACAGCTCGAACAAACTTTAAAAAATTTACAGCAAGCACAACTGCAAATCGTCCAAAGCGAGAAAATGTCAGCTTTGGGCAATTTAGTCGCCGGAGTCGCCCACGAAATCAACAATCCGATTGGGTTTATTTCTGGCAATTTAAGCGAAGGTAAAAGGAGTTTGGAAGATGTAATCGAACACTTAGAATTGTATCGCTCCGCTGCCTCGCCATCGGAAATTGCCGACCACGCCGAAGAGATAGACATCGATTATCTTTTGGAAGATTTACCAAAGATGATTGATTCAATGCAACTCGGATGCGAACGCATTTGCAGCATCAGCAACAGTTTGCGTACCTTCTCGCGAGGCGACAAAGACTACAAAGTTCCTTTTAATATTCACGAAGGCATTGATAGCGCTATTTTAATTTTGAAACACCGCCTCAAAGCAAACGAACACCGCCCGCAGATCGAAGTTATCACTAAATACGGCAATCTCCCTAAAATAGAATGTTTTCCCGGTCAATTAAATCAAGTTTTCATGAACATCCTTGCCAATGCGATCGATGCCTTAGAAGAGTCAAATATAGGACGCACTTTTAGCGAAATTACCGCCAATCCCAACCGCATCACGATATGCACTGATATAGTTGGCGAAGGGTACATTAAAATTAAAATAGCTGATAACGGCACCGGAATCAAAGAGGAAATTAAACAGCAGATATTCGACCATTTGTTCACGACGAAAGGTGTCGGAAAAGGAACTGGATTGGGGTTGGCAATTGTCCACCAGATTGCGGTAGAGAAACATGGCGGAAGCATCGAGGTGAATGGCGAGCCGGGAGTTGGCACTGAGTTTGCGATCGTTTTGCCTGTGAAGGGAGAAAATTGAATTAAAATTTAATGTTTTTTGGGCGATCGGGTAATAACATATACTGACTTTAATTCGGGTCTTTTCTTGAAAGCCTTAGCATAACTCTTTTAAAGTTGTATTTTAGACACCCTATAAGTGAGCGCGTCACCCATTTTGAGTTGGGAGATGTCTATTATACAAAAAAAATTAATCACCAAGGCTTCGCCCTACAAAAATTTATCTTAAATTTAACCAATCTTGAATTTCTTGCGCTAACCAAGCCGCCTCAACCTCTTTCAAATTTTTTGCTACAACATAAAAGTAAGTTCCCATATCGTTACCGGCACGAATCTTGATTTGATTTCCCGAAAGAGAGTTATTGTGAATGAAAGCACCCAAGATTTCTGATATTTCTCCTGTTTCTTGTAAGTATTTACACCCCAATACCTGATGTGTTATTTTAAAAAATTTGCGATTAAATTTAACTTGCTTTATCTCAAAAATAACCTTAACTAAGAAACCTATTATAAGTACCGAAATTACTACCCCTATGCTCAATTCTCCTGTTAAAAAGGGGATAATTGTCGGGATGAATATCATTAGCATTACTGTTCCTAGATAAGCAGAGAATAAAGGCTTTCTGACTAAGACAGCCGGAATTTTAATGTGTAACTCCGTCGCTGATTTGCTAACTTGAATGAGACTGTGAGGCGGTTTAGCAATTTTCCGAACAGTCGCAATTTGAAGATTAGCTCCTTGTATGTTGCCCGATTTCAAAGCGGCTAAAGCCTCTCTAGCCAGGGGGAAACGCTTTTCTAACCCGATTTCCGTCATCTTCTCAATCCAGCTTACCAAAGTAGGATTGACACTCACGCGATCGCTAAACTGAATCCGAGAATCTTTCTGTGGCAAATCCGCAGGAGTCGCCCCCGTTAACAAATGAATTAAAGTAGCTCCCAAAGCATACAAATCCGAAGCCGCCACCGCCCGCCCCCAAAACTGTTCTAAGGGTGCATAGCCACTCGTTCCTACCACTGTAAACGTTACACCTGTCACCGCCGCTTGAGCTTGTACCGCACCAAAATCTACTAGATAAACCTGCTGATCTTCCCCCAAAATTAAATTACTCGGCTTAATATCTCGGTGCAAAACCGGGGGACTTAATTCATGCAAATAAATTAAAATTTCCAGAACTTCAGTGGCAATTTTTCGTACTTGTTTTTCGGAAAAATGCTGACCATTTTCTAACAATTCCTGAAGCGAAAACCCCGGAATATAATCTTGCACTAACCCAAACCAAGGCAATCCCGATCCGGCTTCCCTCTCCAGGGAAAAATAATCTCGATAGCAAGGAATGCGGGGATGATTTAGCGCCTGCAAAACTTGTGCTTCTCTTTCAAAGAGCTTGAGTTCTTCCCACTGCATTTCCGGGCTAAAAGCTAACATTTTTAGTGTCACCTGTTCTTGAAACTCTAAATCTACTGCTCGCCAAGTTTGATGACCGGTCGCTGTGCGCCCTAAACGCTGTTGCAATTGATAACGTTCTTGTAAAATTTTTCCTGGATTTAACACAGCATTGCACTATTTTTTTTAATTATATGAAATTTCCTTAACTATTAAATTAACTATTTTCCCGAGAGCGTTAAATTGCTAGTACAAGTAATTATCCGTGCATTTCTCCATTCGGCATAATTGTACCGCGCCACTGAGCCCCCGCTAAATTAGCAGTGCTCAAATCTGCCCTAATCAAAGTTGTGCGGTGCAAAATTGCCTCCCGCAAATCTGTTCTAGCCAGGTAAGCATCAGTCAAATCAGCTTCACTCAAATTTGCCTGATTCAAATTAGCTCGACTTAAATCAGCCCTCACTAAATTAGCTCGACTCAAGTCAGCCATAACTAAATTAGCATTGCTCAACTTAACATCAGGAAGAAATGCACCCCGCAAGTTAGCGCCAGCAAATTCAGCATCAATTAACACAGCTCTTTCCAACTTAGCATTTGTCATTACAGCCCAGGAAAAATTTGTTTCTACCAAAGTTGCTTCAGTCAAATATATGCCATCTAAAATAGCTTCGCTCAAATTCGCCTGAGTCAGATTTGCTTCCCCCAGAGATGCTTCTGTCAAATTCGCGTGACTGAGATTAGCTTTAGTCAAATCGGCACCTTGCAAATTGACGCCCCGCAAATCGGCACCTTGCAAATTTGCACCCCGCAAATTTGCACCCTCAAAAATCCGCACCTCCTTCCGCAAATTTGCACCCCGCAAGCACGCCCCGCGCAAATCTGCACCTTGCAAATTCACACCTCGCATATCTGCATCGCTCAAATTTGCATCAATAAAAACTGCCAAAGAGATATTGGCTCTGCGAAAGTCTGCACCTTGCAAAGTCGCTCCGTGGAAGTCTGCATCGGACAAATTTGCTCCGCTCAAGTTTGCTTGATTTAAGTTAGCACCGCACAGCTTTGCATTAGTTAAATTGGCGCGCTGAAGGTTAATTCTGCTCAGGTACGACATCGCTAAGTTTGCACCCCAGAGGTCAGCATTACTTAAATTGACGCCAATTAAATCGGCACCGCTCAGGTATACCCCTCTGAGATTCATACCTTGAAAATCTAGTTCTCCTGATGTATATCGCCTTAAAATTTCGCTGGCATTCATATTTGTTTTTGTTGTTAATTAGGTACAATCTGCTATTTCTAGAATTGTTAAAATTCTTCTGTTCGCGCAGGCGGAATTAGTTTGTCTAGCCCCTGACTTAAGTCGGGATATTTAATGATTTTGATTGACAAATTCTTGAGTCCAAGAAACTGTTTTGCTGCCTAACTGTCGCCCGTGAATTTTCACATGAGTAAGATATTTTGATTTTAAAGTACACAGTTTTTTGTGAATGTATGTAGCTGTACTCTGTTGGTTTGGTACTTCAGCAGACTCCAGAATCACATGGAGCCAACCGTCTTTAAATCCTACTGTAGCAGCAATTCCTTTAGGCTGTAGCAATTGATTAATCAATTGGGCGATCGCCTTTGGTTTGCCTTGTTTTGCCATTTCCAGAAGCTGATACTGATTTGCTTTAGGGCTAGAGTTTTCCGGCGGGATTTCGGAAATATTGTCTGCCATATTTTCTGGGATTTTAGAAAGATTTTTTCCGCTTTCTTTTGACTCCAATTCAATCAAAATTTCCAGCAATTTATCGGTAAACTTCTGAACTTTGCCTACATACTCTCTGAGATTTTTATATTTCCAGTACAAACGATCCTCTGCACTTCCGGTTGAAAACTTTCCATTTAAGGCTGATTCTAACTGGGTGAATATATTTTCTATTTGCGCTGTGGCGGAGTTAGCACTTTGACTGACTAATTCTGTCATTTCTTCTTCCAATCCCAACTTGCGTTTGATGGAATCGCTAATATTTATAATAACAGGAGCAGCAGGTTCTAAAATTTCGATAATAGTCGGCATTTCTGCAACTGGGAATGTTTCTACCATTTCCTGTCTGAACTCAGTAGGATAATTATTGCTGGTTTCTGGTTCTTGAAACGGTAGATTTTCTGCCGTGTCCGGCACTAAGTAACTCTTTTGAGGGTCATAATGATAGTGAGGTGGAGCAGCTTGAAGGATGTGGGTAATCTCGCCTGGATCAAAATAATCGCTGCCTTTGTCCACCAGCTCGATCTCTTGATAAACACTGTTGTTTAAATGTGTCTGATCGTAATCTTCACTAGCCGAAGATTCGGCTTCATGGGGTTCTTCCTGTTGCATTTTTGCGTAACAAGGATTCATCGCTTTGATGATTACGCTCGCTGCTTGGTCGTTTTCATCTCTGTTGTCGAGATTGCTAGCAGTTCTGTACAACTGAGATTCCAGTTCGGCTAGGGTGGTACAGACATTAAACAGTTGTCGCAGTAGATTGTCAAGTTCTTGAGTTTTCAGAAGTAGCCAGTCGCGATCGCTAAAAGTAAACTGGTGATAAAGAGTAGAAAAAATGAGGATTTTCGCCCTCAGCGGATTTGTTTGCTGCAAAATTTTTTGTCGCACATCAAATAAAGTGCCGGGGTTTCTTGCCCTTTCTTCGCTGCTGGGTACTTCCGAACTAAAGTGTTCTTCAAATGCGGGAGATTCCTGACCGCCAAAACTAGATATGTTTACTTCTAATTTGGTGAAGTCTTCAAATTCATACAGCCTGCTAAGTTGACAGACTATGAGGTCGGCTACTAAAGCATACTCGGTTTTTTTATTAACCTTAGAGACTATACTATTTAAAACTGCTTCAATATCTTCTAACCGGCTGTATTTGGCGCACAGTTCTTCGATTAAAATCCTTACATCGGCGCTGGCGAGTTGGGCAGGGTCGTTTTCCCAGAACTCTTTACAAGCAAAAAATATTATTTTTTTAATGCGCGAGAGATTCACGTCTTGTTCTAATTCGCGAACAACTTCATCTAAAATAGATAAAGCTTTCATAGTTTTCCTCCCATAAAAATACCCTGTCAGTCGATTTGAGATTTGAGATTTTAGATTTGAGATTTACTTGCAGCGCCGTGAATCTGGGAACCAGAACTTGAGTCTAAAATTTTAGTATCTCCACTCAGGAGCGTAGGTGGCACGGTACCCGTTTTTGGGCGGGTCAACACTTAGCAAGAAATAATACAATTATACCACATTTGATAAATGCAAGACTTTGATGCGATCGTAATTGGGAGCGGTATTGGGGGCTTAGTCGCAGGCTCGATGCTAGCTCGCTACGGGAAGCAGGTGCTCGTCTGCGAGAGCCACATCATAGCGGGCGGGGCAGCTCACAGCTTTTCGCGCCGGGGATTTCACTTTGATTCGGGGCCTTCTTTTTATTGCGGTTTGACTGACTCCCGCTCGTTCAATCCTTTGCGGCAAGTTTTTGATGTTTTGGAGGAATCGATCGCTGCAATTTCTTACGATCCGCTGGGGCATTACCATTTTCCAGAGGGAAGTTTACCGATTTATGCTGATGCGAGAAGTTACTTAGATGCTGTAGCTAAATTCGCACCGCAAGGTGCTGTAGAATTACAGCAATTTCAACAAAATTTATTAGTTTTGTATGAAGCTTTGCGTGGAATTCCGGCTTTAGCGCTGAGATCCGACTGGCAGTTGATACCTGTTTTGCTGTCTCGGTACTCGCCTGCTTTGCTGAAGCTGTTGCCGCTAGTAGGTGCGATCGCGGGTTCAGCAGGTTCCTTGATGGATCGGGACGTGCGTGACCCTTGGGTGCGGCGTTTGATCGATTTGGAGTGCTTTTTGCTGTCTGGTTTGAAAGCGCACGGAACTGTCGCGCCGGAAATAGCTTTTATGATTGGCGAACGATCGCGCTGTGCGATCGAATATCCTGTAGGTGGCAGCGGTGCGATCGTCGATGCTTTAGTCAGAGGCTTGCAGCGCTGGGGAGGAAAATTGCGCCTGGGAGCTCCCGTCGAGCAAATATTAGTTGAATCCGGCAAAACCACTGGCGTTCGCTTGAAAAATGGCGAAATTATCCGCGCCCCAATTGTCATTTCCAATGCCACAATCTGGGATACTTATACAAAATTACTGCGGCCTGAAGATTTGCCGAAAAGCTACCGAAAAAACGCTTTGTCGATGCCAGCAGTAGACAGTTTCATGCACCTGCATTTAGGAATTAAAGCCGAAGGACTCGAAGGTTTGACCGGCCACCACGTCGTCGTTCACGACAGCAAGATTGACATTACAGTACCCGGAAATACTTGCATGATTTCGATTCCTACAGTGTGGGATGAAACTCTGGCGCCGCCCGGACATCACGCCATTCACGCTTATACATTGGAACCTTACGAAGGTTGGGAATATGGCGAATTGTATCAGCAGAAAAAGCAAGAGCGATCGCAATCTCTGTTTCAAGCTTTAGAAAAAATTATACCGGATTTGCGATCGCGGATAGTCTTAGAGTCGATCGGCACACCGCTAACCCACGCCCGATTTTTGCATCGATATCAAGGAACTTACGGGCCTGCAATTGCCGCCGGAAAAGGCACATTTCCCGGGCCGCAAACACCAGTCAAAGGCTTGTATCGCGTGGGAGACAGCACCATGCCGGGAATTGGCGTGCCCGCTGTCGCAGCATCGGGTATTTTGTGCGCGAATACTTTGGTAAATTCCGATGTGACAGCACAATTTTTTTGACACTCCCCGACCTGAAGGCGCGGGGATTCTTGGATCAATCAGTCGAACTTATCTCTGTTTTGCTGCCACCATTGAGTAGAGATCGGTCTGTCCCCAAGCTTTGATTTCGGTGTGCCCCACCGTATTTAAATTAAAGCCAACTCCTGCCTGCTTCAACCCTTTCGCCAAAATGTTATTCGCGGCGTTGTGATCGCGATCCAATATCGTACCGCAACCACAAATGTGGGTTCGAGTTGACAGCGTTTTCTTAACAAGATTTCCACAATTTGAACAGGTTTGAGAAGTATACTGAGGAGCCACAGCAATTATTGTTTTGCTGTACACTCTTCCAAAATACTCCAAATAATGATCAAGTTTGTGACCACGCTGCATCGCTAATAGATTTAGCAAGCTTGTGATTTTTGACCATATTCCGCACATGAAGGTCTTCGTAGGCTACAAAATCGTTAGATTTTACCGCGCACAACGCCGTCTTTATGGCGAAGTCTTTACGCTGCCGACTGACCTTCAGATGTTTTCTTCCTAACTTGTTGATCGCTTTCTTCCGATTACCCGATCCTTTCTTTTTTCGAGAAACTCGCTTCTGCAATCTCTTCAAAGCTTTTTCACTTTTACGGAGATATCGAGGGTTGGCAACTGTTTCGCCATCGCTATCAGTATAGAAATGGTTTAGTCCAACGTCTATTCCAATAATTTCACCAGTAGAAACGAATTCCTCTTTTCGTTCCGCATTGATACAAAATTGTGCGTAGTAGCCATCGGCACGACGCACAATTCTGATTCGCTTTATCTCACTGGGTGCATAAAAATGCAAGTCCCGACTACCGATTAACTTAAACCTTCCAGCAGCAAAACCATCCTTAAGTGTCAAGCATCTTTTGTCGGTAGAAAATTCCCAACCCGAAGTTTTATACTCAACGGATCGAGTATGTTTCTTGAACTGCGGGTATCCCTTTTTCCCTGGTTTCTTGGCTTTGCAATTAGCAAAGAAACGTTGGATAGCAAAAATGGCACGTTCTGCCGAAGCCTGACGTGCCATCGAATTAAGCTTGCCTGCCCATTCAAACTCTTTTGCCATGATGGCGCATTGTTTGTACAGGTCTACTAACTTAACTCCTTGATTTTCTATCCAATACCTAAGAGTTTTGTTTCGGACAAATTGAGCCGTCCGAATCATGTCGTCGATGATCCGATACTGCTCCGTTTTGCCCTTTAACTTAAACTCTAAAACTATCATTGGAATAGCCTACCACTTCTACAAAGACTTTTACTTGCAAATCTGTATGTTTAACAATTATTCACACATTGTGGGAATTAAAGCCGTCCTAGAAGGAGGGGGCTTTAGACCCGATTTTTTGGTAAGCGAAGGAAGAAGAAAGAAGGAAGAAGGAAGAAGGAAGAAGGAAGAAGGAAGAAGGAAGAAGGAAGAAGGAAGAAGGAAGAAGGGAGAAGGAAAATTAACTGGTTCCCTGGCTCTGGCTGGGAACCGAGATCCAGAGGCTCTGCCTCGCTTGCAAAAAAACAGGAGGCAGAGCAATAGTGAAATGCGTTCCCAGGCTCTTCCTGGGAACGAGGAAAACGAGGAAAAAACTACTTTTTACAAAATCTCCCTGCTGCCAAAACTGATTATCCACCAGCGGCAAAAGCGCCCATAATTGCGATCGACAAAGCCAAACCTGGCAACAGCAGCAATCCTAACATCAAAGCATCGTGTCCGCTCATCACTTTCTCCTGATATTGACGTTAAACATTATACTCTATAAACTGCCATCTTGCCTCGGTCTTAATAATTAATTAAAACCGACAGATAGATTCAGGATTGACAGGGCAAATTTTATTAACAATGGGATTGCCGCGCAAGTCCAGCGTAGTCAACTTTTGCAAAGATTGCAGGGAACTGATATCCGAGATTTGATTGTTGTACAAGTCTAGTAAAAATAAATTATTTAAAGCTTGTAGCGCGCTGCTATCCGAAATCGGATTGTTGAACAAATAAAGTTCAGTCAAATTAGTTAACGATTTCAGCGGACTGATGTCTGATATTTGATTGTTACCGAGGTTGAGTTCAATTAAATTAGTCAGCGATGTCAAAGGACTAATATCTGATATTTGATTTTGGAATAAAACCAATTTATTTAAATTAGTTAAAGATTTCAACGGAGTAATGTCAGATATTTCATTTCCGAACAGAAACAGCGTCTTGAGATTTTTTAAGGAAGCCAGCGGCGTGATATCCGATATTTTATTATTATAAAGGTAGAGTGTCTGGAGTTCAGTTAAATTTGCCAGAGGAGCGAGATCGGAAATTTGATTGTTGTAGAGAATCAGCGCATTTAAGTTAGTTAACTTTTGCACCGGAGCGATGTCTGAAATTTTGTTGTCAAACAAGACAAGTGCGGTAAGATTAGTTAGATATGCCAGGGGACTGATGTCTGAGATTTGATTGGTATCCAGAACGAGTATAGTCAGATTTATTAGAGAGGAAAGCGGACGGATATCTGATATTTGATTGACATCTATAACCAGAGCTTTCAGGTTAGTTAAAGATTGCAGGGGAGCGATGTCAGATATTTGATTACTGCCGAGGATGAGAGTAGTAAGTTGAGTAAAAGATGAGAGGGGGCTGATATCGGTAATTTGAAGATTTTTGAGGTTAAGTTCTGTTGTATTAGAAAGCAGTTCGTTAGCTCGATCGCACTCGGCGGTGTCTGATATTTGCAACAGTATGTCTACGGTATGTTTGGCGCCTGAAGAGATGTTTTCTTTGTGCTTGCACCAATCGGTAAAGTTATTATAACTTATCATAAGCTGTGCTGCCTTAATCGAGTTTAGATGCGAGATTTGAAATTTTAGATAAGTATAGCAATTATATTTCATTGGTGAATGAGATTTTTTTCGGGTTTTGAGAAATTTTAGCAAAAATTGTGTAAAGTAATCTTAACATCGTTAATTGCATTGCCTTCGCAGGAGCCAAGAGCCAACTATGACACCAGAACTAATTTTTAATGCCGGTAATCTGTTCGTTGTGCCTTTCTGGGCAATTATGATTTTATTACCCAACTGGGGAATTACCCGAAAAGTGATGAATTCCTTTATTCCGTTTGCAGTGCTCGCCGTTTTGTACATATATTTGTTTGGTAGCAGTCTGACGGCGGAAAATGCGGCTGCTTTGTCGAATCCTAAGTTAGCAGATATTGCTAAGTTTCTGGGGGAGGAAACGGCGGCGGCTACGGGATGGATACATTTTTTAGTGATGGACTTGTTTGTCGGGCGCTGGATTTATTTGGAAGGACAGCGGACAGGAGTTTGGACGGTTCATTCTTTGGCTTTGTGTTTTTTTGCTGGGCCGATGGGATTGCTTTCTCATATTGTAACTGCTTGGATTACTCAAAGGTTTTTCCCGAGTTCTGAAAGTCTTTCAGGGGGGGTTTCTCCGGTTCACCCGCAAGAAAATTGATGTATTGTGGAACGGGCTCTCCTGCCCGTTCGTTCCTAAGAATGGCGCAAGATATCAGTAACAATATAGATACAGCATATTCCATGTAGATGTGGTACACACAATTTTCTAGCCCGTGTAAGGTGCGGATACACCCGTCAATCTGTAAGTTTTATCGACCAATATTTTGCAGATACGCACCCTACAGATTAACACCACACAATATATTTATAGTGTACTTCATGAACCACCGAAGAGGCTGTATTAGCTAAATCCGTCCCTTGTATTTTGAAAGAGGTAGATGGCGGTTTACTGTTGGGTGGGGGCGGGTTTAGAAAATTATGGGTTTTAGGCAATTATTGTTGGTGAAACCCGCCCCTACAATCCTCGATCGCAGCTTGGAACTTTTACAAAATTTTACCAGATTAAGAATTGGCTAGGGGCAGCACTAAACGAGCGACAATTAAATTGTTTTCTAACATTTCTAGAGAAAAGTTTCCCCCCATTAAGCGTACTGCTCGCTGACAAATTAAGAGATTTTGCACGATCGACCTATGGGAATTAGCAACCGCTAATATATCGGGTTCGGAACCGCCGTTGAAGGCAGCAATTAACTGTCGATCGCACGCGCCGCTATCGATCACAGACAATTCTAACAAATCTTCCCCCAACAACTCAGAGCGAATCTCAATCTTGGCACCAACAGCAGAGCGCCTGCAAGCCGTCGCCAGCAATTCGCACAGAATCAAATCCAGCTTGATGCTGTCCCCGCGAACGCTCAAAGTCTGACCGGCCGGCATAGACACAGCAGCTTCTCTGTGCACATCCAGCAAGACTTTCGAGTGTTTGACCAGGGGGGCCGTTCGATCGAGCGATCGTCTCAGCCAAGCGCTCACAGGCACCGCATCTTGTGCGAATTGCAGCCGCCAATGTTCCTGTTTCAGCAGCAAATGAGTTGACCCCAAAGCATTGCCAATTTGCCGCAAAACCTGTTGGTAGCGCAAAATTTTCAGAGCATCCTTTTGTTCCTTCGCCGACTGCAAAATCGACTGACTCAACTCCCCCAACTCCTTCACCCCCGCTCCCACAGTGCGGTAAAACTCCTCAAAACGGCGTTGTTTGTACCAGTTGAGCAACTCTAGATCCAATCGCTGCGACTCCTGGATCGATTGCACCGCCAAATACCTGCGCCACCAAGCCAACTGAGACGCCATCGAGCTAAGTAAACTCACCGACAACTCCGACCACTGGCGGCCCGGAGCGTCTGCAGCCACCACAATGCCCACCGGAGCGTGTTCTGGGGCCGTCCGCAGCGCCACCGTCATAATCTCGCCAATTCCCGGACTGCGTAGCCACCGCTTTGTCGCCAGTGGCAGTTGGCTCGTGCTCTGTTGCACCACGCAGTTAGCAGCCAGGGTTTGTTGGATCAAAGCATCTGTTTGGACAGGAATCACCGCCTCGGGATTGAGGGCAAATACGGGATTAGCAGCTACCGTCGCCACGATCGAACCTTCCTCATCACCGGGATTCCAAGTAATTACGGCTACTAAAGGACAGGAAATTGTCTGGGAAACGTGTTGAGCAAAGTTACGATCGAGCTTTTGTAGCGGCAACTCTGGGAACATCGGCGGTGAAGCAGCAGATATCTCTTGCTCAGATTGCTCATCAGGAGAATGGTGCAAAACCGCCAAACCCGATTTGAGCGATCGCTCAAATTGCTGATATTTGTCGATTGCCGAACTCTGCTGCCACGAGTGCAGGATCAATCCGAGTTGTTCGCCCACTAGCCGAACTAATTCTTGCTCAGATCGCCTCCAAGTGCGAGTTGCACTGTGTCCGACAACCAGCAAACCCTCGATCGATTTGCGATTGGCGATTTTCGATTTGAGATTGGGGTTTTCTCCCTCGGACTTTTTCGCCCTAGTGCTCGATGCCAACAGCGATCGCACCCCAGCTTCCCCCAACACTTCCCGCCAAGCGCCCAACCGCCCATCTTCCTCCCAATTTTCAATAGCCAGAGGTGCACTTGCTTGCAACAGCCCCACGTCAGCCACATCCAGGGCGTTGAGTGGCGACGGCACTGCCCTGCGGTTGCGGGGCAGATTTTGGCAGACAATTTCAAAGCGATTTTGTTCTTCGCCGTACAGCAGCAGCAAAAAGTATTCGCATTTGAGCCGATCGCACAACTGTTCGGCGGTATTTTTCAAAGTCGTCTCCCAGTCAGCATCGCTGTAGATGGCGTGAGCTATTCCGGCAGTTAAATCTCGATCGATCTCAATTTGCTGAATTTTCTCCTCCATCTCCGACACAGGAGCCGTCAGAGCCACTAACTGCGCCACTCCCCGCAGATAATGCTTTTCATTGTCTTGCCAAATCCGGGGCTCGCCGGCTTCGACTGCCAAAAATCCCAACAATTCCCCTTCCGAAACAATCGGCGCAGCCAACAGAGAGCGAGCGCGGATTTGCTGCATCAACCGCCCTGTCAGCTCAGTTTTCAGAGAACTTTGAGATTCACCGATCCAAACCATTTCTTCCCTGCCCAAAGCCTGATAAAATTCGCCCAAGTCTTGGACGGTGATGCCCGAAGCCGCTCGGCCCGGCCCGCTCAAACCCGGAGTAACTTCGCGGTTGCTGACTCTGCGCCAAAAATAGCGCCGCTCTCGCTCGAACCAATAAACATTGGTGCGCGTCGGCTCAATAAATTCATGAGTTTGTTCTACCACCGCTTGCAAGTATTGGTCGAGCGATCGCAATTCCCCCAACTGCGAAATCAGCGCTAAAAGAGACTCATCTGGGTGTTTAACTTGTTGTCGCTGCCAGTCTTTTTCTATTTGGTAAAGAGCAGTTGCCAGCGCTCCAAATACGATCGCCAACTGGGTTTTTTCCCCCGACTTGGGCGACGCTCCCCATACCTCAGTTCCGAGCAAAATCACGCCGTAGCAGCGGTCTTTGTAGCGCAGCGGAAACAGAGTCGTGCCTTGAATATTGAAAGTTTGAGCTGCTTTGCGCCATTCTCCGGCTCGGTTTTCCGATCGCAAATCCGGGACTCCCACCGGCCGGAGCTGAATCACCACTTGTTCCAGCAAATCCCCTGGGCTGAGGGCAAACCGCTGTTTGAGAAAAGACTGGTCGCCGTTAGGAGTTATGCCGCCTTTCCCGAACAATCTGTGGGCCTGTCGATCGTACAACCCGATCCAAATCAAACCCCAGTCAAATTCCGCTTGCAAGTAACCGAGTGTGGTCGAAAGTAGCACTTCCACATTCTCCTCTTCTCGGAGAGTCTGGAGAACGCGTTCTAGGGTCGCGATTTGTTCGTCTAAATCCTTTGGTCTTTGCTGCTGCCCCATTTCCAAGCTTCCCCGCACCTTGTCTAATTTAAAATTACTAACTTAAAGATTCAAAAAATTAAAATGCCAAAGAGTCAACTTATAATATAATCGTCTCACTTATCCTTCAGTCTCAAACATTGGATAAAGTCGATCGAGGTTGAAGTAAAAACTTCGCCTTCCCTGCCTGCTCGTGAATATTTTTATTTTCCTTCTCCTTTCTCATTTGTAAATTGCCCCAGTACAAATCATTGGATATTTATCAATCAAGTGTACGCCCGCTGTTGTTTTCCGTATTGAAAACCGATGCCGAGTGGCTGCACAACCGCACTCTCCAAGTTCTTGAACTTGCAGCCAGAACCCAGTCAAACCCCGCCACCAGCCAAATGCTCTCTCGATTGCAGAAATCTTTGGGAGTCCAAGATTCTCGCCTCGAACAATCTTTGTGGGGACTGAGCTTTAACAATCCTGTCGGCTTGGCCGCCGGATTTGATAAAAACGGCGTAGCTGCCGATATTTGGGCAAATTTTGGCTTTGGCTTTGCCGAACTTGGCACTGTCACTTGTCAACCACAGCCGGGAAACCCCCAACCTCGCTTGTTTCGCTTGACGGAGGACAGTGCAGCCCTCAACCGCATGGGATTTAACAATCAAGGAGCCGCGGCAATGGCAGCCCGGTTTCAGGCAGCACAGAAAAAGTCCCCACTCGATGCCCAGGGCCCCATGCCTCAGTCTCCGTTCCCCTTGGGCATCAATCTCGGTAAATCTAAGGTAACACCGTTAGAGCAGGCAGCAGCCGACTATTTGGAGAGTTTTAAGCTGCTGAAAGATTGGGGCGACTATTTTGTAGTCAACGTTTCCTCTCCGAATACGCCGGGGTTACGATCGCTCCAAGATGCTGCTGGGCTTAGCACAATTTTGGAAATCTTGCAACAAGAAAATCAGGGAATCAAGCCCATTTTAGTCAAGATTGCGCCGGATTTGGAGTCCGAGGATCTCGTATCTATCCTCGACTTAGCAAAAACCTACCAATTAGCAGGAATTATCGCCACCAATACCACCATCCGCCGCGACGGATTGAAAACACAAATATTGCCAGAAACAGGCAAACCAATCGCCGAAGAAGCCGGGGGAATTAGCGGGCTTCCTGTGCGGGAGCGATCGACAGAAGTAATCCGATTTATCTGGCAATATACAAAAGGCGAATTACCCATAATTGGAGTTGGTGGCATTTTCACCGCCGAAGATGCTTGGGAAAAAATAGCCGCCGGTGCGAGTTTAATTCAAGTTTACACCGGTTGGGTTTACGAAGGGCCTTGGATGGTGCGTCGGATTCTCCAAGGTTTGCTGCAAAAGTTAGAAAAACGCGGATTTAGTTCTATTTCTGAGGCAGTAGGTTCGGACAATCAATACACATAGGAGTGAAAAGCAAGTCTTGGGCAGGAAGCCCGATCAATATTACCCTTGTTGCACCCCTCGATCAGTGCATTGAGCAGCCATCCACTCCCGGAAATAATCGCCGCCACCTTTAGCATCTGATTAACTCTTCAAATTTCCCTATAAAGGCACTAGCCGATCGCTGTATTTGATCAAAACTTTATAATCTCGATCGTACCACGCCCTAGGTATCATATCTTGAACTTGAGCGACATCAACAAGCTGGCTTTTCGTTCCGTAGGCAGATTCCGTTTCATAGATGATTTTTTCCTGGAGAATTATCTCTCGCTTGAAGGGAAAAATCATCATAGGAACACCGTATTTTTGCAGGGGAGGCAAGTAGTTTTCAAGTAAGGAAATATCTACCGGATAGCCTCGACAAAGGTCAACGGTTGAATAAACTGCCACTATCAATTTACCGTCTATATATGTCCAGCCAGCTTCATACAACTTGCTGATGTTTAGACAGTCTTTATAGCAGTTGATTGTGCCTCGTTGAGGATGATACACAGGAATCAGCCATTCAGGGGCTTTGTTAATTGCTTCTGCTTTTCCTTTGCGATCGTGATAGTGAGCTTCTCCAACAGCTAACCAGCTTTGGCAGTCTCGTCTAATATCCATGAGTTCACCCAGAATCTGACTCACAGTGCGATCGCTAAAAAAAGTATCAGGCAACACCATACCAACAGTTCCCTAACATTAATACTACAAAAAATCTTTTGGTTTCGATCGATTTTAATTAGTATTGCATCAAAAGTAAATCGGCGTTCAAAATCTTCAACAATCTTAACAACTCGATTTATCTAACACGCATCTAATCAAATATTTCCGCTAATTTCAAAGCATTAACTTGAGCTTGAGCTTTCTGCAGCGACTCCTGCCATTCCCTTTCTGGATCGCTATCAGCAACAATCCCCGCACCCACCTGTCCCCAAACAACTCCCCCGGTTGTACCGTCACTTTTTGGTGCATATAAAAGGGTGCGAATCAAAATATTTAAATCCAGGTTCCCGCGCCAGTCCAAATAACCGCAGGAACCGTAAAATAAATTGCGCTTCACGGGTTCCAATTCTTCGATGATTTCCAGACAGCGCACTTTCGGGCAACCTGTAATCGTACCGCCCGGAAATACCCCTCGAATTAAGTCGATCGCGTCGCAATCTCCTCTTAATGTACCGATAACATTACTGACGAGGTGCATCACGTGACTGTAGCGTTCAATAGTCAGAAATTCGTTAACTTTTACCGAACCCCATTCACACACCCTCCCGATATCGTTGCGCTCTAAGTCAACTAACATAATATGTTCTGCTCTTTCTTTGATATTCTCTATTAATTCCCGTGCTAACTGCTCATCTTCAATGCAGGTTAAACCTCGCCGTCTCGTTCCCGCGATCGGTCTAGTATCCACTTTTTTTCCTAATAATTGAACCAGTCTTTCCGGCGAACAACTAACTATCGCCCCCCACGGAGTTTGCCAATAACTTGCAAAAGGCGAAGGATTGATCCGTTGCAAAGCGCGGTAAATTGACCAACTACTGCAATCTGTACGGGCTTCAAACCGCAAAGATAAATTAGCCTGAAAAATATCGCCTGCATGAATATACTTCTGAGCTTTTCGCACTATTTCTTTATACTCACTCTGAGATAATTGGAAAATAGGAGTAGCGGAATTTTGTTGATAATTTTCCGGTAAATTATTCTGGATTATTTCTCCCTTGGTTTGCTCTAATTGATGCTGCATAACATCGAGTTGAGAAGGTTGACTCGCAGCCAACCAGAGAATTTGCGTTTGATGGTCTAAAACCGCAAAAGATTCTGGTTCGTACCAACAGCTAACCGGGAAAGGAAGCGGATCGGTATTGAGTTGGGGCAGGTGTTCGATTTCCCATGCTAAATCATAACCTAGCCATCCCAACCAACCCCCCGTAAAAGGAATTTCCGGCGGTACATTCACTGCTAAATTTTGCTCTTGAGAGTCCAAAAGAGCGCGCAAAAAAGGTAAAATTTCCCCGACTGGCGGTGTCCATAGCTGAGATTGACCGTCAATTATCCGGGGAGAACCTGCACAAATAGAATATCGTGCCAAGTTAGTAGAAGATGTAACTGGACTTTCTAGCAGAACAGCCATCTCGCGGGGGAAACACTCCGATATTGAGCCTGCACCGGCGGTTTTACCGAGAAATAAAATTTGAAAAATCTCCGATCCGCTGCGCTGATTTAGGGGAAGCTGTCGCCAATGCCAAGGTTGTATTTGTTTCATAATAGATTGCACTCTGGTTAACACTTTCAGGAATTACGCAAAATGTCAATTCTGTAGTAAGGTGCACAATTGGCCCCCTCCTAAAATCGATTTAAAGCGTTATCTCAGCCATTATTTACAACTTTCCAAATATCTCCGCTTGCCTCTTTTTTGAGGCGTATCCAACCCCTAACGGAGTTAATGAGAAATATAGTTTTGGTTCTTTGCAAATCATCTAAGGTAATTAATTCTTCTCTGATTTTTCCCTCCTCTAAAAGTTGAGAACGAAACGTCCCCGGTAATAAACCGCACTTGAGGGGAGGTGTGATTAAACCTGCGGGTGTATCGATCGCGATATTGGCGATCGTGGATTCGGTGATAACTCCATCTTGATTCCACAGAAAGACATCCTGATATTGGGGCTGCGACTCCAAAGCCATTGTATAAGGCAATCGGTAAGTTGTCTTGTGGTAAAGAAATGGGTTTTGAGAATCGATCGGTTGGCGGGCAATTCCCACAGATGCACCGATTTTTAAGATACCGCTATCTAGTGTCTGAGCTTGTAACGTTATGTTTCCCTCACAAGATATTGTTAACCGTATTTTGTGTTTGACTGACCCGCAAGTCATACTTAATGCTTGTAAAGCTTTGCTTGTTTCTGTTAGCGATAGGGAAAATTTAAAATAATCAGCCGATCGCTCTAATCTTTGAAGATGTCTGTCTAGCAAAAAATAGCCGTTTTTGGGTTCCCATAAAAGTGATTCCAGCAATTCAAAGTTTGGCTGGTGTTGAATCATATTTTTGTCAATATAATATAATGTAAATTCGGGAACAAGACAATTATTAGACCCGCGAAGCGGCCTGTTCGTGTAATTATATAGGAAGTTAACTTGAATTTATGTTGCCTAAATCCTTTATATTTCAATGGCGCCTTGCCATCGGGCTGTTAATATTAACCTCAGTGCTCACACCCCTAGCGCTCAACTACTACGTCCGATTTGTTACCCGCAACTACCGCCACAGCGATATAGCTAACGTGCCTGCTGAACCCATTGCTATAGTTTTTGGTGCCGGACTTTGGGAAGACGGCACTCCAAGCCCCATGTTAGCCGATCGAGTGCAAGCAGCCGTCGATTTGTACAAAGCGGGGCGAGTGGACAAACTTTTGATGACAGGAGACAATAGCACCGTCGATTACAACGAAGTCCAAGCAATGCAGGACTTCGCCGAAGCCCAGGGCGTACCGATTAATAATATCGTTCTCGATTATGCCGGATTTAGTACCTATGAAAGTTGCTACCGGGCGAAAGAGATTTTTGGCATAACGCAGGCTGTTTTAGTTACCCAAAACTTTCACTTAGCCCGCGCTGTTTATACCTGTCGCCGGTTGGGCATAAAGGCGATCGGCTTAGGAACGCCGGATTGGGGCAAATTTCGCCAAAAGGGCATGATTCGCTACACTTTCCGCGAATTTTTGGCAGTCATCAAAGCGCTTTGGGAAGTGCGCGTTACCCGTCCCGAACCGACTTTTTTGGGGCCGTTTGAAGGAATTCAAGAAAAGTTATGATATCATGTCCAGTCGAGCGACCGTGATTTTTGTAGGGGCCCGTGAGCCAACAATACCTGCCAACAAAGGACAATCTCAAAAACCCGCCCAGACCAGGATATTATGGTTAATCGAGCGGACATGATATGAGTGATATGTTGAAGACTTTAGTCCTTAAAACAAGGACTAAAGTCTTCACTAAAAACGGATTTTCTTACAACTAACTGGACATCAGGTAAGGATCGCGAATTAAATAACTTACAATTTTAATTGTTATTGTGGGATGGGCGTCCCGCCCGTCTTTTTTGGACGGGCGGGACGCCCATCCCACTTTCAAGAGTGGAAGTTATTTAATTCTCATTCCTAAGTCCGGGAGTTGTAAGTTTTGAGTTAAACCAAAGTCCCGACACAACTCATCAATCATAACTCGCTCGTTCCGGTAGTGTTCCATAACTTACTCGCGTTTGGAAAGCCCCGCCAGCGACCAAGTTAGGCTCACCATCATTAAGCGGCCTAGAGCCTTCAAACGCTCTTCGGCGTTATTTTCAACCAATTGAGACAGAGTTTCAGACTTAAGATTTTTCGACAATTCTTCAGCAGTTTCTGCTGGTTTTTCCAACTGAGGTTGTTCAGAAGATGTCTCAAGGCTGACTTGTGGCTGCTGATTTTTTTCTTCGGTCATTTTCTGAGTCACATCCTGGAGTTATTGCATACATAACCCTTAATACAAATGTAATTTATTTGTATCCGGGATTTGGCGAGTCAATCGATTTTAGATTTTAGATTTTAGATTTTAGATTGAAGCATTGACTTGCGCGAGATAAATACGTTCGGCAAGTTTCTCGGATACAGGTTTTTGATTTCTCCACGGATGAATCACGTGGCGGGTATCCTGGATGCGGGAATTGTCAAGTTTTCCGTACCCGACAATCGCAGTTACCAACTGACTTAAAAATTGGGATGTCAGTTGTTAGCTATCTTAAATAGCACTTAGCCAATTTTCCTCAGAAAGCCGATTTGTTCACAGATATGTCGTCGTCAACGAATTTTTTGTAAGAAACGGGATTTCTGAGCCTAAGTCCTGTTAAATTCAAAACTCACACACTACTACTGATGATGCACATCACTGAATTGTTATATTTACTTAACAGTAATATTTCCAAGATTCTGATATTGTTAAAGCTTAACAATTAATTTTGCTCGGATTTATCTCAATCTGCAAGCAAGTGTCTGGAAATTATTAACAAACTGAAGGTGTAGAGCCGATGGCAATTTATGTTGATACTGCAATTGTAGCGGAAGCCGCACGGGCGAGCAAGTTCGGATGGATAGCGGGAATTACTACTAATCCGACACTTTTGGCAAAAAGTGAGTTATCTCCTGAGCAAACCCTTAAACAACTGGCACAACTGATTCCAGGGGAAGTGTATTATCAGCTAATGGCATCTGATGTTGATGGCATGGTAGCAGAAGGAAAAGCGGCTTTTGAATTAATTGGACAGCAAACAGTGTTGAAAGTTCCCGCAACGGCGGCTGGTTTTCAAGCAGTCGCGCATTTGTCACCGTCCATTCCTTGCGCGGTGACAGCTATTTACAGTGCGGCCCAGGCCGTTGTTTCAGCAGAAGCGGGGGCTAAATATGCGATCGCCTACGTGAATCGCGCCACCAGATTGTTGGGAGACGGTTTTGCCTTAGTGCGGGATATGGCAAATGTGTTGCACAGAAGTAATACTGAGATTTTGGCAGCTAGCATTAAATCGCCGGAAGAAGCGGTGAAGACATTATTAGCTGGCGCCCATCATTTAACATTGCCTTTTGATGTGTTGCAGGCGATCGCAGTTCACGAATTATCCCAGCAAACAGTTGATGAATTTGCCCAAAACGGGCGGGGAATTTTGGGATAATACCAAATTTATGTGAAAAGTGCAAATTGCGAATTCCTAGTGGGTAATTGGTATGGGTTTTGAATCACTAATATCAAATAGGCTAACATCCGAATGATGCCGATCGTGCGAGCGTCCTGCTCTCGATGATAGCTCACGAGCGGGACTCTAGCTTGCAGGGTAAATTCCGAGTCACCCTATTTGATAAGACTGATGAGTGAGGAATACTAACTAAGGAGCGCGAATTAAATAACTTACAATTTTAATTGTTATTGTGGGATGGGCTCTTATAGCCCGTCTTTTTTGGATGGGCTATAAGAGCCCATCCCACTTTCAAGAGTGGAAGTTATTTAATTCTCATTCCTAATGACTATTGATACCACTCAAAAAAACAATGCAACTATAAGCCATTACTTCAAACCTTACAAAATCAGTCATTACCAAATCTCAAATCTAAAATCTAAAATCTAAAATCTAAAATAGTAGGACTATGGCATTCGCCAAATCTTAATAGTGCGATCGGGACTGGCGCTCACAAAAGTCTTGCTATCTCTGGAAATAGCAACCGAACTCACAAACTGACTGTGACCCGAAAGACTGCTTCTTTCTTTTCCCGTCTTCAAATCCCAAACTATAATATCTCCGCCCCCGCTGATCAAAGTGCGGCTGTCCGGGCTAAAGGCGATCGTCCTCACCCAGCTCGAATGCCCTTTAAAAGTGCGGGTGCGCTTCCCGTCTTGTACGTTCGACAAACGGATCGTATTGTCGGTGCTAGCACTAGCCACAATTTGCCCGTTGGGGCTAAAAGCCACAGCATTAACCGGGCCCCCGTGACCTGTGATAATTCTTCTGACTTCTCCGGTACCGAGATTCCACAAACGCACAGTCTTGTCCTGGCTGCCGCTAGCGAGAGTTTTACCATCCCGGCTCAAAGCGATCGCGTTTACTCCCCCCGCGTGGCCGCTCAAAGTCCGCAACCTGCTGCCGGTTCTGACATTCCACAAGCGAACAGTTTTGTCATCGCTGCCGCTAGCGAGAGTTTGACCGTCCCTGCTAAAAGCGATCGCATTGACGGCTGCTTTGTGAGCGGCAATCGTCCGCATCCGTCGCCCCGTCTTCAAATCCCAGAGAATCACATTATTATCGCCGCCGCCGCTGGCCAAAATCGAGCTGTTCGGGCTCACCGCCAGCGTGTTGACCGATTTTTTAGAATGCACCGAATTAAGAGTCCGCACCAGGCGTCCCGTCCTCACATTCCAAATTCTAATCGTCCCAAAGCTTGCGCTTACCAAAGTTTGACCGTCAGGCGACAGGGCGATCGCATTTACACTCCCGACATTATCCAAACTTCTTTGCAAAAAATGAGTGGTAGGTAAAGTCGAAAGCAGCCACACGGGGTTTGCCGGAAACACCCCGTAACGCAGCGAACCGTAAATTTGAGACGCGCCAATACTCACCATCAAAACAGCCGTGCCCGCCAGCAACTTCTTTTTCCAATCAAAAACATCTTTCTGGGTCTTGTTCAATCCCGAATTCAGAGGTCTGAGGCGGTTTATGGAGCTCTGTTTCTTCGCCCCACCCTCCCCGGCAGTTGTGCGAATTTTAGTTTGCCCCGTCGTCGGCAACTGAGTCGGCACCTGAGTTTCTGCGCCGTCGAGATTAATTTCCTCCAAGCACTGCAAAACCATCTGGGGACTTTGAGGTCGATTCCCCGGAAAAGGCGCCATCAGATAATCGATCACATTAGCCACGGAGTCGGAAACTTGAGGTGCTCCTTTGCGCCACATTAATCTGCCCGTGCGCGGGTTCTCTGGAAACGCAGTCGGCGGCTTTCCAGTCAGCAAATAAACAAAAGTGCGCCCCAGAGCAAAAAAATCCGACTGCGGAACAGCCTTGCCATTTGTTTGTTCCGGCGGCGTGTAGCCTGGGGAAACAATACCAGTCACATTTTGCCCCTGGCCCACCTTAGCGAAATAAGTCGCCGAAACTTCCCGAGCAGTCCCGAAGTCAATCAGCACTAACTGCCCGTTTGGCTTGCACATAATATTGTGCGGCTTGATATCCCGATGGAAATAGTTGAGGCGGTGAACTTGGTCTAAAATTTCCGACAGTTGTTTGAGCCAGTTTACAGCTTGTTCTTGACTGATCGGGCGGCCCCGATGTTTCAGCCAGTCTTGCAAATTGGCCCCAGCAATTTTCTCCATCACCAGACAGTGAAAAGACTCTGTGCTGTGAGCTGGCGTAAATATAAAATAACCGTCGCGATCGACTTTTGGAATACCTGGATGTCTGAGCCTGACCAATACGTCGGCTTCTTGCTTAAACAGTTCTACAGCTTTGGGATGTTCTTTGAGCAGGACTTTGAGCACTCTTCGGGCGCCGTTGTCGTCCACTTCAAATGTTCTGCCAAAGCCGCCGCCTCCGAGAGGCGCGACTAGCCGATATCGACCTTGCAACAAAAGTTCTGACCCGCAGTGGATACACGCGGATTTGCCAGAGTTGGCTGGATCGGAGGGATTCGGGCATTTGGGATTGAGGCAATAACTCACAGAAGCCACATAACCCTGATTGAGGTTGCTCTATCAAGTTTTACTTTGACACTGCTCTACAAAAGTTGGCTAAACTTATCTAAGTTTCACCATTCAACTAGAAGTATTTTCTAGAGGGTCTGATTCCTGCTTCTGCCAAGAGAGTCGGCTCTTACTTGTCCACAGGCGTAAATTCGGGTGGAGCAGCACCCTATTTTTGAAGTCTCTACAACTATTTATTATTGTCGAAGCTTTTAGCCATTGTTTAACCATTATTTTCAACCAATTTAACGAATCGTGGTATCCCGTTCGACCTTTTTATAGGCTGGTCAGTTTTAAATCGACCGTCGTTTACTGAGTCCAACTCAATTTTCAACTTATGACGATCGTAGCACACCTAGTAAAAGACTCATGAGCACCCTTGATTGAAATCTTCCAACGTCTCTGAAGTCGAGGGAGGCTTTAGTCTTGCTTGACTTCAGCATCCCGTGTTTTTGTATAACCGGGGCAGTGCGATCGAACGATCGGCTTGAGGCCAAAGGTTTTGTTATTTGTCACAGCCGATCGAGGTCACAAATCCCCGATCGCAGCACATAATGTACAAACAGACCAGAAATAATAACGAGAGAGCATCCACATTTCAATTGTACGATCGCAACCACCACTCTCGAAGAAAGAAGTGAGAGTGGGAGAGTGAACGAGTGAGGGAGTGAAAAAATCTGCCTTCTTCCCTCGAACCTCTTCCCTCTTCCTTCAGCACAAGAAAGCCTTTTAAACAAGTCCCTCAATTACCGGATGGAAGTAGAACGCCAGCGCCAAAACCGTATAAGCTGCCAACAGCAAAGTACCTTCTAGCCAGTTAGAATTGCCATCAGAACTGATAGAATTGGCGATCAGCACCGACACCGCAACTGCTACAAGTTCAAACGGGTTGAAATTCAAGTCCATCGGTTGGCCCAAGACAAAACCTGCCAAAACCAACACCGGCGCAACAAACAAAGCAATTTGCAAACTCGAACCCACGGCCACAGAAACCGACAAATCCATTTTATTTTTCATCGCCACCGTCACCGCCGTCGTATGTTCGGCTGCATTGCCAATAATCGGCACTAAAATCACCCCGGTAAACAGTGATGTCAGCCCCAAACGCGCCGTCGCTTCTTCCAGAGTACCCACCAACAGTTCCGACTCGACAGCTACCATCAGGGTACAGGCCAACAGCACCCCAATCCACAGCGGCAGATTGACTTTGTGGTCAGGACCCTCTGGTGCTAAGTTATTTTCGGCTAAATCTTCCAGCATTTCTATTTCTGCTACCCCCGCATCGTACAGATAACTGTGGGTTTTCATCGAAAACAGCAGCGTCAGCACGTAGACGACAATCAGGACTATAGCAACAGCGCTAGAGAGGTTCTGCATAGTTTGCGGAGGGATGCCAATAGAGGTGGCATTAACTGCAGTTGGCACCAAAATGGCAATCACGGCTAAGTTCATCGCTGAAGCATTCAACCGGGCGACTGTCGGCTGAAATTCTTGTTCTTTGTAGCGCAAGCCGCCCAGCAGCATCGCCAATCCCATCACCAGCAGCAGGTTGCTCATAATTGAACCGGTGATGCTGGCTTTGACAACATCTATTAGTCCGGCGTTGAGGGCGACGATGCCGATAATCAGTTCCGTGGCATTTCCGAAGGTAGCGTTCAGCAAACCCCCCAAATTGGCACCGAGGACGACGGCGATTTCTTCGGTGGCCGTCCCCATCCACGCGGCTAGAGGGATGATGGCTAAAGCCGAGGTGACGAAGATTGTGGAGGATTCCCAGCCGAGAAAGTGTCCGGCGATGGAAACTGGGATAAATAACAGCAGGCTGGAAATAATTGTATTTGTGTTTAGCATTTAGATTCTCAAAAGCTGCCAACCGTCAATCATAGCCTGTGACCAAATGAAAAAAAGGGTGAGGGTGAGGGATTTGGGTGTTTGCTTAAAGCTGGGGGTGGGCGATCCTCTTCTGCAAGCTTCGCTAACGGGCGATCGCTGCATTGCGGCTTTCACGGATGTGACAAACTAAGAGAGCGATTTGTTTAGCCGATCGGTTCAATGGATTTTTGTATTCTACCCGATCGATCGCATCAGCTTCCGCATTGTCTTGAGAGCAAAGTTGACTATTTCTGGGCGATCGTTTTTTCAGATGTTCGTAAGCGTGATATAATCTTTAAATATTGCCATTCTGCAAGTATAGCTATACATAATACTTAGGACTGCTTCAGCCATGCCTCTACAAGAAGAGATTGAAAGAACAAGGCAAGAAATTCGGACAGATAGCTACTCAATGTCTATTGGCGAGTGGATCAGTCTTTATGAGAGTAAGGAAATCGATATTCACCCAGAATTTCAAAGGCTTTTTCGTTGGTCGGATTTTCAAAAATCCAGGTTTATAGAATCAATTCTTTTAGGTATACCGATCCCACCAATTTTTGTCAGTCAAAGAGATGATGGGATTTGGGATGTGATCGATGGTTTGCAGAGACTCTCAACCATATATGAATTTGTAGGTATTTTGAAACCAGACAATCAAGAGCAAGATACATTTTCTGCTATCGCCTTACAAGAAACAACTTACTTACCTTCGTTAAAAGGTAAAAAATGGAACGATCCTGACGATAAAGATAACTCTTTAACTCAGGCGCAGCGTTTATTGATAAAAAGAACCAAAATATCCGTCAATATTGTTGCAAAAGAAAGTGATGAAATGATTAAATATGAGCTTTTTCAGCGGCTGAATACAGGAGGATCGATTGCTACACCGCAAGAAGTAAGAAATTGCATTCTTTTAATGTTGAATAAAGATTTATATAATTTAATGCGTTCACTTGCGAATCGCCATTCATTTAAAAGCTGCATTGCTTTGAGCGATAGACTTTATGAAGAACAGTATGATATGGAATTAGTATTGCGTTTTATTCTTTTCTTCGATATAGATTATGCAAGTCTTCTAACGCTGGGCGGTGATGTTAGCGAGTTTCTAACGGCTAGAATGTATGAAATGGCTATTAAAAAAGATTTGGACAGCACCCACATAGAGACAGCGTTTGATGTGGCATTCAGTATGCTTAATGAAGCTATGGGAGAAGACAGCTTCAAGCGATATAAATCGGAGAATGATAAATTCCTGGGAGGCTTTCTCTTATCGGCATATGAGGTAATAGCATTAGGAATTGGATACAACTATCAAAATCCGGTTCCAACAGACCAATTACCTAATCGTATAAAAAGTATTTGGTCACATCCAACTTATAAACAATGGTCGGGAGCTGGAGTGAATGCAGCAAGACGCTTACCGTATCTTATTCCGCTTGGTAGAGAGGTCTTTTCCCCTTCATGAGCATCCAAACACCGGAACAATTAATCGATAGATTGGCAACGGATCTTGCTTGGCGAAAGAAGGAACTGTCAGAAATGAAATCTTTGATAGAAGCGAAAAATGTTTCTGACCAAAGACATAAAGTATTAGTTCGGAGTGGAGTATGTATTCTCTATTCCCATTGGGAAGGTTTTGTCAAGTTAGCAGCAAACTCTTATCTAGAATATGTTATCTCACAAAAGCTTACGTATCAAAAGCTTTCTAGTAATTTTTTAGCTTTGGCTATGAAAGAAAAACTTAAAAAGGCAAAAGAGACACATAAGCCATCATTGTATATACCTGTTTGTGAATTTTTTCTTTCCGAATTAAATCAGAGATCTATCCTACCTAAACCTAAAGATGCAATATCTACTGGATCGAATTTAAACTCTGAGGTTTTAAAAGAAATAACTTATACTCTAGGAATTGACTTTTCAATATACTCTACTAAATCGCCATTAATTGATACCCAGCTTTTAAAGACAAGGAACGAAATTGCCCACGGTGAGGATTCGGTGTTTGATAGGGATGAATATCTAGAGCTACACAGAGAAATTATAGGAATGCTCGATATATTTCGTACCGATATAGAAAATGCTGCTATTCAGAAAAAATTTAGGCGGGATTCACCTTAGATAATGACAACAGGAGCCAATAATTATCAGCCCTATCAAAAAAACTAGATTTTTTCAAAAAACAAATCGATATGAAAGCGGCAAAGTGGCGAGCATCTAATTAAAATTATGATATTGGAACTGGCAATTCTTGATTTTAAACCTAATATGACGGGAGCAACATAACATATGAGTGATATCGGTCTCACACACATCGCACTGCCCGTTTCTGATGTCGATCGCACTATCGAATTCTACTCCAAGTATGCTGGAATGCAGGTCGTTCACCGCCGCATCGATGCAGAAACTGGTGTTGCTGTGGTCTGGCTCTCCGATCGCACTCGCCCTTTTGTAATTGTGCTAATTCAAACAGACTCCGTACATCCCGTTCTGTCTCCCTTGGCACACCTGGGAGTAGGTTGCAAAAGCCGCGAATATATGGACGAACTCTGCGACAAAGCACGTCAAGAAGGCGTATTGCTTGAAGAACCAAAAGATTCTGGATATCCGATCGGCTACTGGGCTTTTTTGCGAGACCCGGACGGTCAATCGATTTTAGATTTTAGATTTTAGATTTTAGATTTACTTGCGCGAGATAAATGCGGGGGCAATAAGTGATTT
>NZ_JAUBVD010000024.1:39119-89936 GCF_036705675.1 Microcoleus sp. AT8-A3 | reverse complement strand
GACAGAATAAGTATCCCGATTGTGGCTGCTAGTTGACGGCCCGTTTTTGTAACTTTGCGTGTCATTCCCTTGACTGACAGAATAATTGTTATTGCGGTTGTTGTGCCAGTATGAGGGGCCGTTGCTGCTGTTGGTTTCTTGAGATTGATTGACGGTGTAAGTGGATTGATTGCTGGTATTTTTTGACGGGCCGTCGTCGTAACTGCTGTGATAATTACTATTGGCTTCTGAATAAGTATCGCGGCTGTTGCTGCTGACTGTTGTGCCGTCTGTTGTAGTGTTGTCCCAAGTTGAATTGATTACTGAATAGTTGTCGCTGCTGTTGCTGGTTTTGGAGGGGCCGCTGCTACTGTTGCTCTCATAGTTCGAGCGATTTACTTGGCTTTCTGACCCGCTGTGAGTGTTGATGGAACTATTACCATTGCTGCTATTCGTCCAATCGGCTTTGCCTTGAATTTGAGTTGAACTGTTGTTGAGAGAACTTCCGGTGCTGCTAGTATAGTGAGTGTTTGAAGTTGATTTTGAACCCCAATCGTCTTGGCGGTTGCCGTTATTCATTGCATAGTCGGTTCCGTATTGACTTTCTGATTGGGAAAAACTGTTTCGGTAACTGTCGGCAGTGGTGTTTGTAGTTTGTTCGGGACTGGTATAATTGCTAGAAGAGCGGGATTTTTGAAGATATGAGCTTTGGTCGTTGCGAGTGCCTTCGTATTTAACTCGGCTGTAGTTTTGCTGCGATTGATTTTTGTTTTCTACTGAGTTTTGGGAAAAGTTTTTGCTGGTGTAGGTAGCAGCATTTGTGCTGGAATCGCTGGTGTATTCGTTAAAAGAGTTGCCCTTGCTGTTGGTGTTGACGGTGTTTTGATCCCAGCTTGATTCGGTGTTTGAGAAGTTGCTATTGGTTTGAGTGTTTGTGGTGGTTGTGCCGTTGGAACTACTGGTAGAGGTAGTTGTATATGGCGCTAATTCTGTGGTATAGGAGCTGGTGCCAGAGTTGTAGTCTCCGGTTGAGGTGCTGGTAGTTTTTGGTGTGCCTGGGGCGTTGGTTGCGGTCGGTCTTTCTGAGGGTTTGGCTGTACTATTCGGAGAGTTACTGACATTTGCATCGGCATCAATCAGCGATTTTGTCAATTGTTTGGTGGCTGCTAATACTGGTATTGCGGGGATTGTTTCTGTGGCGGTAGCAATTGCTAATTGGGGATTTAAGATTCCGTATCCTGTCCTTTCGTCCCATCCTGGTACGTCGATGTCGCTGGCTGTTTTTAGGATGATGTTTTTGATTTGTTGGCGGTTCAGTGATGGGTTGGCTGCCCACATTTGGGAGATGGTGTTTGTGACGAAGGCTGCTGCTATTGATGTGCCTTGTTTTGTTTCGGTTGTTGACTGTTCTGCGGTTTTTTGAGTGTTTGTTGGTGCTAGGATATCCAAGCCTTCTCCGTAGCTGGAATAGGCGCTGCGGTTGTTGTTTTCGGATGCGCCGACGGTGATGATGTTGTCGAATTCTGTTGAGGCTTGTCCGAGGGCAGAGATGAGAGTTCCTTCATTACCGGCCGCTGCTACAATCAGGATGTTGTTGTCCTGAGCGTATTTAAGTGCTGATTTTTCTTCTGGTGTGAGTTGGTAGCGTGTGGTTTGTGTGCCGTCGGGGTTGATTTGGGTTAAGTCGAAGCTGAGGTTGATGAGGGCGTTGGGTTGTTTGGCGGCGATTGCTGCGTTTACAAATTCTATCAGGGATTGATGCCAGTTGCCGCTGCCTGTTGCTCGTCCCAACCAAATCGGAGTCGATTTTTGGGTGGGGTTTTGATTGTCTGTGGTGGCGATAATTTCTAAAATTGTGTCGCCGTGTTGGTTTCCTTGGTTTGGTTGGAGTAGGGGGTTGTTGTCGCCCTCGATTAAGTCTTTGCCGAGGCTGATTTTGCTGTAGTTGATGTGGGGATTGTTGGTGGTGAATCCGGTGTCGATGATGCCGATTAATGGTTGGTTTTTTTGGGGGAGGTTGGGGGTTGTTTCTGGTTGGGTTTCTGTGTCGGTGGTTGTGTATTTAAAGTTCGAGATCCCGAAGCCGAAAATTCACTAAAAACGGGCTCTCGACTCACAGGAAATTCTACCCGGTGTGCGATCGCCCGAGTCAGGTCAAACTATTGACAATAATTCGAGCGCACAAAACTAATCGCCTATCAAGTCCATAGCACAAAAGGAATTTGAGATCCAATCACCAAGGCATAACCCATTGCTCATTGAGTAAAGCATAGGTTGATAGAGTCAGATCGAGCGGATCAGAAATAGTCGGAAATACTTCCAGAATCCGTTCAAACCAGATCCGGGAATCGAAATTAGTTTGTCTCGATAACTCAATCAGCATAGCGGTTACGTAGGGACCTGTGGAACTGATTAAATCTGCATAGTGAGCAAATACAGATTCATCTATTTGTACCTGTTGTGTGCGTAATGTTTGGAGCAGAAACATTCCCGATCCTATGGCGTTTTCTATATCCTTTTGTGTTAGCACTTTGTCCTTCAAAGGACGACTACCTAACAAGCGAATATACTCGGAGTTGTATATAAGTTTTAAAGGTTTGTTTTTTAATTCCTCCTCCCACGACCACGGTTCTGCTTCTGGATCTATTTCCAAAACTGTGAAACATCTGCGACCTGTTGTAAGAGCTGTTTCTAAACACCCAGCATCGATATCGGGATTGCCAGTGCGTGGTTCCATTTCCCACTGATTTAACAAATTACGTAAAAGCTCGGGTCGGGAAACAGAAAGAGCTAGAACCCTATCTTCTACTAAGCGGGTGGGCATAGCAATGAATGTGTCAAGGCGTAACTCATTAATTTCCAGACCGCGCAACGTCACACGAATACCTTCCTCATTTCCCGCAGCAGTTGCTAGCAGGTGCCAGCTCTTATCGATTCGTTGCGAACAAGCTTGCTTTAGTTGCTCTAGTAAGACAATTTTACTTCTATCCATCTTTGACCTCTAGCATTTGTATTTGTACTCCAACTCGTAGGTGTAGCACCCAATTCTCTGGCTGCATCTTTCAAAGTGTCACCCAAGACCGTATTTTCAACAGAAATGCCCTGGTCAATTGCTTCTTTGGTGGGAGCGTTCGTTACATTCGTCAATCTGATGGTTGATGGTCTATTTATTCCGTGAGTTCGTAAGGCATCTGCAATCATATTACCACCAATACGACGGGGAAAATCGCGTGGAAATATATCTGACACCTCGATAATGTTTGGATTAACTTCTTTGAAAGTCACCAACGGAGTACGTGGGTCGTTAGGTGAGGTGCTCCACTCTACCTGAGTATAGCCGTCATACGTTTGACTGCTCCTTATAGGTGGTTCATAGGGTCTACCTCCACTGTTCCTCTTACCTGATGAACTCTGAAAAACTACCCCCAGATTTTCAGCTATGTCGGCTAATATATTTGCTAATCCACGGGAAGCTGTACCAGAGCCATGTAGCGCTAGAGCGGTTCCTGCTACTATGGCAGGATCACCTGCAATGCAGCCGAATCCTGTTACACATAAACTACTACCGCCACCAGCAGCCCCACTACCCCCTATTATCTCTAAAATCCCTGTGACAATTGCTGCCCCATCTCCAAAAGTTCGCCCTGCCTTAAAAGGCCAGGTTTGAGGAAGCCCACGCTCCACATCTTGTTCTAATCGGTTCCATCCAGGGCTCAAAACCTCCAGCAACCATGTAGCTGGTTCTCCATTATTACGCAACCATTGATAGACTGCGCCAGCAACAAACTCTCCAAGAGGTCTAAAAAAATTCAACAATTGTTGAATAACTTCTGCCAGTGCAGAACGTTTGTTTTCAGGTAATTTTCCACCAGGAGCACCAGAACCACCAGACGGATTATTAGCTAAATAATCATTCCCACTCCCACCTGAAGGCGCATCAACTTCATAACTAGCAAAGACATCTTTAAACTCAGGCTCCTTAACAATAAAAGTCGGCAACTGCCAAATATCATCACTAGGCTTCGGCAACTTCTGAAAATCAATCGGCACCTCTTGTTTCGGCGCCTTATTCAACCGCGGCGCCTCCCCAATTGAGGGCAAATCATTAACCTGCTCCCCCGTCCCCGAAGCATCGAACCCTCCCCCTGCTGACGAGGACTCAATCGTCGTATACTCCCCATCTTTCCAACTATATTTCGACCAACTTTCACTCCAACTATTCCTTCCATCATCCCATACTGTCCCGCTGCGAGTCCAACTCCAACTGCTGCCATTACTCGTATAGACACCCCCTTTCGTCACCGATTCTGAGTCGTAACCGCTCACAGTTTCCGTCCAACTGTAACCTTCCTTAAAATAATACTTGCTGTAACTTGAACTCCAGCTAGAATACTTGGACACCGAACTAGCTACGCCGTTACTATCGTAAGTGCTTTCGCTCGACCATTTCTCGTAAGTCGAACTGCCATTTTCAGTTCTTTGGCCATCTTTATAAGTTGTAACTGTCTGTGAATTCCAAGTACGGGAGGTGTCGCTACTGTTAGATGAGGTGGAATTGTTGCCCTCGGTGCTGCTGTTACTTTTGCTAGCGGTTATTGTCGATTCATCGCTGTTGCTTTGAGTAGTATAAGTATCAGCATTATACTCGCTCTCCCACTGAGCATGATTTTCTGAATAATTTTCAAGCTCGGAATTATAACTAACTTTCCCCTCACTGTTGCTGCTGGAAGAATTCGACTTACTGACAGAATAAGTATCCCGATTGTGGCTGCTAGTTGACGGCCCGTTTTTGTAGTTTTGGGTGTCATTGGTCTGAGTTACCGAGTAATTATTACCTCGATTGTTTTGCCAATATGATGGGCCGTTGCTGCCCGAAGTTTCCAGAGACTGATTGACGGTATATGTGTCTCTGTTGCTGGTATTTTTTGACTTGCCGTCATCGTAACTGCTGTTAGAGTTACTTTACTATTTGGTTCTGAATAAACATCCAATAACTCATCGAGATTTACTGAGGTTTTTATCATCAAATACCCAAATGCAAAATAAAGAATTCACCCTCAATTACCTGATTAGCATAATTGAGCAAAATCCGCAGTTTTTCAAGGAGCAAGTCTCGCTCAACTTCGATAGTGTAAACTTTGGGTGGAGTTGAAACCTTTCTGTCATTTTTTATAATTATCCCCCCATCAAGCTGAAATCTCTCAGGAGCTTTTGAAAATAAGCGATACCATGAATCGATTACGTGATAAAACATTTCCCCATCTTCTTGGTGAATAATTGTAATACCGTAAAGCGATAATCCCTTTGTTTTCTTTTTATAGGGAAGTGAAAGATGAGTACACGGTATCCACATTAAGGTATCATTCATGTACCGCATTATGTCATCGTGGATACTAACTTCAAACTCCTTTTCATAATAATTCATGCACTTTGCATAACTGACTTCTCCTTCTCTTAAGCAAAAAAATCTATGTTCTAGCGCCATATTTCAACAACCCTCTTTATTCTCTTAACACTTAATTCAATCAGCGGCCAGACCAAACTTCTCCAATCGTAACTGCTGTTAGAGTTACTTTACTATTTGGTTCTGAATAAACATCCAATAACTCATCGAGATTTACTGAGATTTTTATCATCAAATACCCAAATGCAAAATAAAGAATTCACCCTCAATTACCTGATTAGCATAATTGAGTAAAATCCGAAGCTTTTCAAGGAGCAAGTCTCGCTCAACTTCGATAGTGTGAACTTTTGGTGGACTAGAAACCGTTCTGTCAGCTTCTATAATTATTCCTCCATCAAGCTGAAATTTCTCAGGAGCTTTTGAAAATAAGCGATACCATGACTCGATCACATGATAAAACATTTCAACACCTTCTTGATTAATAATTGTATCACCGTAAAGCATTAATCCGTGAGCCTTCCTTCTATGTCTAACTGAAAGATGAGTACATGGTATCCACATTAGGGTATCATTCATGTAGCGCATTACATCATCGTGGATACTGACTTCAAACTTAATTTTGAAGTATTTCATGTACTCTGCATAACTCACTTCTCCTTCTCTTAAGCAGAAAAATCTATGTTCTAGCGCCATATTTCAACAACCCTCTTTATTCTCTTAACACTTGATTCAATCAGCGGCGAGGCCAAACTTTTCCAAAAGATATTATACCATATTCTCCTTGACCTAAATCTACTAAATCTATGTATCTATCTCCCAGTTCGTACCTAGAAACATTTGAGGTAGCTCCACTTATTCGGCGTATTTCGGTTCTATTATTATTCAGAACTACTTGTTTAAACTTCTCTGCTAGGTCAATATATTCCTGCACATTCGCTGCCTCTACTTCCGTACCATGATCCCTAAAATGGTTTTTTACAGAATTTTCTGCTGTAGTGGAACCACCTTGATGCCATGAACGAGTATCGATATACTCATACGCTGGATTCAAAAATTCTTCCAAGTCCCCTTCTGGAACATCATCCCAAGGATTATGACCGGAATTACTTTGAAGAACCTGAACAATCAGATTAGATAGATCCTGAGCGCTAACTCCCACTAAGCTGATCCCATGTGCTAGCGCTCCCAATCCTGCAGCAACCAGTGCGGGGTTTCCAGTTAAACCACCTCCAATACTACCACCAGTTCCCAACAAAATTTCCGCTATTCCTTGCAAAATTCCGATTAAATCAGCAGCACCTCTTCCTAACTGAGCTGCTTTACTCTTTTGTAAGAGTTTTTCCAGTTTGTCTCGTGCTTGTGCTCCTCCTGGTATCAGAAGGTCAGTGAAAGGTTGAAGTAAAGCCCCATTATTCTTGAGATAGTAGTAAAGAAGTGCGCCTAAAAATTCTAGAACAGCTTGCTTGCCTTGTTGAGATAGCTCTAACAACCTTTGGATAAATCTACGCAATTTTGCCAAAAATTTGTCCCAAGGGCTTTCGTTTTTAGGGCTACTTGCATTAAAATAGCCATCTCCATTAATCACTTTCTGAGACGTAAGCTCTTTGTAAATATCAGTTGGGAGCCAAAAAGTCTTATCTTCTGAAGCATTTTTAGATGCACCATCTTTAAAAATCACAGTCGGCAACTGCCAAATATCATCACTCGGCTTCGGAGGCTTCACTAAATCCGGTGGCACCTGTTGTTTCGGCGCCTTATTCAACCGCGGCGCTTCCCCAAATGAGGGCAAATTATTCGTCTGGGTCTGTGTTCCTTCTGGGTCAAATGACCCCCTCGTTACCTCATATTCACCCGGCAAATACTCGCCATCTTCCCAACTAGACTTCGACCAACTTTCACTCCAACTATTCCTGCCATCATCATACTCAGTCCCGCTGCGAGTCCAACTCCAACTGCTGCCATTACTCGTCGAAACACCCTCTTTCGTCACCGATTCCGAATCGTAACCGCTGACAGTTTCCGTCCAACTGTAACCTCCCTGAAAATCAGACTTGCCGTAACTTGAACTCCAGCTAGAATACTGGGACACCAAACTAGCTACGCCGTTACTATCGTAAGTGCTTTCGCTCGACCATTTCTCGTAACTCGAACTGCCATTTTCGCTTTTTTGGCCATCTTGATAAGTGATAACTGTCTGTGAATTGCCAGTTCTTGAGGTATGGCTACTGTGAGATGAAGTAGAATTACTGCCCGAGGTGCTGCTGTTACTTTTGGTAGCGGTTATTGTGGATTCATCGCTGTTGCTTTGAGTAGTATAAGTATCAGCATTATACTCGCTTTCCCACTGAGCATGATTTTCTGAATAATTTTCAAGTTCGGAATTATAACTGACTTGACCCTCACTGTTGCTGCTGGAAGAGTTCGACTTGCTGAGAGAATAAGTATCCCGACTGTGGCTGCTAGTTGACGGGCCGTCTTTGTAGTTTTGCGTGTCATTGGTCTGAGTTACCGAGTAATTATTATCTCGATTGTTTTGCCAGTATGATGGGCCGTTGCTGCTGTTGGTTTCTTGAGATTGATTGACGGTGTAAGTGGATTGATTGCTGGTATTTTTTGACTGACCGTCATCGTAACTGCTGTGATAATTACTATTGGCTTCTGAATAAGTATCGCGGCTGTTGCTGCCGACTGTTTTGCCGTCTGTTGTAGTGTTGCCCCAGGTGGAATTGATTGCTGAATCGATCGCCCGTAAAGTCCGGCGCCGAAAGAATCGAGCGCCCGTAAAGTTTTGTGTACAAAAGTTCGAGCACCTACAGAATCGATCGCCCGTAAAAAGTTCGAGCGCACAGTTCGAGCGCCCCCAAAGTTGATCGCCCGTAAAATCCCGTGTACAAAAGTTCGATCGGCGGCGGCAAAGTCGATCGCCCTTCCTTGTCAAACTATCGATAATAATTCGATTGCACAAAATTGCTCTCCTGCAAAGTCGATCGGCTGAAAGGAAATTGTATCCTGTGTACGATCGCCCGAGGGGTATAAAACTATCAACAATCATGCGATCGCACAAAACAACTCGCTTGTAAAGTCGATCGACTCAAAGGAAGTTGTGCCCGGTGTACGATCGCCCGAGTCAGGTCAAACTATGGACAATGATTCTCGCGCACAAAACTGCACATTACGAAGATGGAAGATTGCGGATTTCATAGGGCAGTGTCACTTCAGGAAGTAATTCTGTAATCCAAGGGTTAAATGCGTCATTTAGTAACAGATTTCCTCCCAGCCTCTGAAGCACTATACTTTCACCGTTGAATAGCAGCACTGCATCTTCAGATATCTGGCGCAGCAACTCAACGGTTACTTGGATCATAATCTGATCGGCTTTTTCACGATCTGCGTTCGAATTAATTCGAAACCAAATACATATATCCGGGACAAATCCAAATTCTTCCTCAATAAGAGATTGACGAACATCGAGCGCATGATCGGCCCCTACTAACATTCCTGAACCAAATAAACAATGTCCATAAGGTTCAGAAGCCCACTCTAACTCAAATCCTTTAGATACCATATCTAAAGCTTGGAATGGTTCTAGTATAGTTGCTATATAGAACAGATAATCTATAGCCATTTTTTTTTCTACGCTCTATGCTTTTATGGGAAAAAATGGAGGATTATTCCACCTCTTACAACAATTATCTCTTGGAGCTTTGGTGAGGGATATCGATTAAGTTGCGCCTGTATATCTGCAAGTGACGCTTGAGTATCATCAAGATTAAGTACAAACCTGTCGGCTTGCTCCTGAAAATTTTTTTCTTTCAATCTTGAGATCATCTTAGCCGGAGTTGAAGTAGTTGGCGCGTAGCAATCAAACACTCTGCCTTCGATTTTGTAGTCCGGATTTCTTGAACCACTAACTATCGGATTTTGCTCCACATTGTAGCAGGCTTTAGTAGGGTTGTGCAATCGCGGTCTAAGGCTTGTACCTGCTCGGTCGGACCCAGACGGGTTTCCCCTGTCGGCGCGTTTACCATGATTTCGATCTCCTCCCTGTCTTGCGGCTCGCTAGTTGGGGATTTTTAGGTGCTTGACCTTTCTTTGCCCCTATATCGGCTTTTAGGTCGATCGTCCCCTAACTTCTATCTTAGGAAGGGTCTTGCGATCGGGCGTCGAACTTTAGGTGAATTTTAGATCCCCATCGAAAATTGAGGAGTTCGAGCGAGTGTTGAGTCCGCAATTGTATTAAAAATCACTCAATTTTTGATTTATATGGGAATCGGAGCGTCATACAAAAGTTCGATATCCCGCTCCCGGGAAACAGAAAATCACTTAAAAACGGGCTCTCGACTCAAAGGAAGTTCTACCCGCTTGTTCGAAATCCCGTTTGTTTAATCAGCCCTCACGCCCGTCATACGAAAGTTCGAAATCCCGTTTGTTTAATCAGCCCTCACGCCCGAACCAGAAAATCAGCTAAAAAGGGGTTCTCGACTCAAAGGAAGTTGTACCCGGTGTGCGAGATCCCGAGTCAGGTCAAACTATCGACAATCAGAAACAGCGCACATTCATTGCACATTACAAAGATGGAATATTGCGGATTTCATAGGGCAGTGTCACTTCAGGAAGTAAATCTGTAATCCAAGGGTTAAAGGCATCATTTAGTAACAGATTTCCTCCCAGCCTCTGAAGCACTATACTGTCATAATTGAAGAGCAGCACTGCATCTTCTGAACTCTGGCGCAGCAACTCGATGGTTACTCGAATCATAATCTGCTTAGCTTTTTCAAAATCTGCATCCCAATTGAGTCGAAACCAAATAGTTATATTCGGTACAAATCCAAATTCTTCTTCAAGAATAGATTGAAATTCCATCGCATGATTGGCTCCTACTAACATTCCTGAACCCAATAAACAGGGCCCATTAGGTTCATCAACCCATTCTAACTCAAATCCTTGAAATGCTATTTGTAAAGCTTGTAACGGTTCTAGAATAGTTGCTAAATACAACTGATACTCTGTAGACATTTTTCTCTCCTACGATCTATGGTTTTATTGGAAAAAATGGAGGATAGTTCCACCTCTTACAACAATTATCTCTCGGATACTTGGTGCGGGATATCGATTAAGATGCACCAGTATATCTGCAAGTGACACTTTAGAGTCATCAAGATTAAGTATAAACCTGTCAGCTTGACCCTTTACAATCTTGTCTTTCAATGCTGATATAATCTTATTAGGGTCTGAAGTTATTGGCGCGTAGCAGTCAAAAATTCTGCCTTCGATTTTGTAGTCTGGTCTTCTTGTACCACTAACTGTTGGATTTTGCTCCACATTGTAGCCAGCTTTAGATAGTATCTCAGCAGATTCATTTTCTCGCGCTATCCCCCGAATGTTAAGCTCATCAGCCTTTGGTTCTGGAATTGTTTTCGAGCCACTAGGCTGTCTGTTGGGATCTGGGTTTAGAGAAGGTCTAGTTCTGTCTGGGTTTGGAATAGAAGAAGAACCACCGCTGTTCCCAGAAGTCATCTGAAAGACTTGACCTACAAGACTGAGGATATCTCTCGCGCTAGCTGCCGTCATATTGCCAGCCACTATCAATGCTGCTGCCTGTGCGGGCGCTGCTATTAAAGCACTGCCACCACTACCTCCAATAGTCAGCCCGATCAACAAAATTCCTAGTATTCCTGCTAGAAAAGTTAATCCGTTGGCAACGGCTCTTCCTAGCTGAAAACTCAGATTATTCCGGTAATATGCCTCAATTTCCGCATGAGATTTTGCTCCTGGTGGGTACAAGAGGTCAGCTACATCCTTGAGGAGACCAACGCCATTTATGAGAGAGTGGTAAATGAATCCTTTGAGAAAATCTATGACAGCACGTTTTCCCTGTGCCATTACCCTACGAAATTCGCGAAGAAATTTCTGTATTTTGTCCTGATTTGGTGAGCTACCACCACCAGGCCCAGCAACCCAATTATCTGGAAAATTCTCTACTTCTCGTGGAGGAGTAACAGTACGACGCGGTGGTGTCCAAATATCATCACTCGGCTTCGGAGGCTTCTGTAAATCGATTGGCACCTGTTTTTTCGGCGCCTTAGTCAACCGCGGCGCATCCCCAAATGAAGGCACATCATTAACCTGCGGTGTTGTTTTCTTCGGGTCAAATGCTCCCCTTTTTGATTCAGATTCACCCGGCGCATACTTGCCATCTTTCCAACTAGACTTCGACCAGCTTTCACTCCAATTATTGCGACCATCATCCCATACTGTCCCGCTCCGAGTCCAACTCCAACTGCTGCCATTACTCGTCGAAACACCTCCTTTTGTTCCCGATTCTGAATCGTAACCGCTCAGGGTTTCACTCCAACTGTAACCTCCTTTAAAGTAATTTCTGCTGTAACTCGAACTCCATGTAGAATACTTGGAAATTGAGCTAACTAAACCCTTACTATCGTAAGTGCTTTCGCTCGACCATTTCTCGTAAGTCGAACCGCCATTCTCAGTTTTTCGACCATCTTTATAAGTGGTAACTGTCTGTGAATTCCGAGTCCGGTAGGTATCGCTACTGTTAGATGAATTGGAATTACTGCCTTCGGTGCTACTGTTACTTTTAGTAGCGGTTATTGTCGATTCGTCGCTATTGCTTTGAGTTGTATAAGTATCAGCCTTATACTCGCTCTCCCACTGAGCATTATTTTCTGAATAATTTTCCTGCTGGTTTTTAGAACTAACTTTTCCCGAACTGTTGCTGCTCGAAGAATTTGACTTACTGACAGAATAAGTATCCCGATTGTGGCTGCTAGTTGACGGCCCATTTTTGTAGTTTTGGGTGTCATTACCTTGAGTGACAGAATAATTGTTATTGCGGTTGTTTTGCCAATATGCTGGGCCGTTGCTGCTGTTGGTTTGTTGGGATTGATTGACAGTGTAAGTGTCTCTGTTGCTGGTATTTTTTGACTTACCGTCGTCGTAACTGCTGTTACTATTACTGTTCCCTTCCGAATAAACATCGCGGGTGTTGCTGTTGACGGCTTTGCCGTTAATTGTAGAGTTGTCCCAGGTTGAGTTAATTACAGAATAGTTGTCGCCACTGTTATTAGTTTTGGAGAAACCGCTGGTGTTGCTGCTTTGAGAATCAGATTTGGTAACTGTCGTTTCTTCGCCACTATGAGTGTTGTTGGAACTGCTACCGTTACTGCTATTCGTCCAATCGGCTTTGCCTTGAACTTGAGTTGAACTGTTGCTGAGAGAACTGCCGGTGCTGCTAGTATTGCGAGTATTTGAAGTTGATTTTGACCCCCAATCGTCTTGGCGCTTGCCGTTATTCATTGCATACCCCGTGCCGTATTTGCTGTCGGATTGGGAGAAGCTGTTTCGGTAGCTCTCGGCAGTGGTATTTGTAGTTTGTGAAGGAGTGGTATAATTGGTAGAACTGCGAGATTTTTGATTGGATGAGCTTTGGTCGGCGCGAGTGCCTTCGTATTTAACTCGGCTGTATTTTTGCTGCGATTGATTTTTGTTTTCGACTGAGTTTTGGGAAAAGTTTTTGCTGGTGTAGGTAGCAGCATTTGTGCTGGAATCACTTATAGATTCGTTAAAAGAGTTGCCCTTGGTGTTGGTTTTGACGGTGCTTTTATCCCAGCTTGATTCTGTGTTTGAGAAGTTGCTATTGGTTTGAGAGTTAGTGCTGTTTGTACCGTTATAGTTGCTGGTACTGGTGGTTCTGTATGGCGCTAATTCTGTGGTATAGGAGCTGGTGCCTTGGTTGTAGTCTCCGGTTGAGGTACTGGTAGTCTTTGGTGTGCCTGGGGCGTTGGTTGCGGTGGCTCTTTCTGAGGGTTTGGCTGTACTATTATTCGGAGAGTTACTGACATTTGCATCGGCATCAATCAGCGATTTAGTCAATTGTTTGACGGCTGCCAATACTGGAATTGTGGGGATTGTTTCTGTGGCGGTGGCTATTGCTAATTCGCGGTTTAATATTCCGTATCCTGTCCTTTCGTCCCATGAGGGTACGTCGATGTCTGTTGCTGTTTTTAGGAGGATGTTTTTGATTTGTTGGCGGTTCAGGGATGGGTTGGCTGCCCACATTTGGGAGATGGTTTTTGTAACGAAAGCAGCAGCGATTGATGTGCCTTGTTTTGTTTCGGTTGTTGATGGTTCTGCTGTTTGTGTAAGGCTTGTTGGTGCTAGGATATCTAAACCGCCTCCGTAGCTGGAATAGGCGGCTCGATTGTTGTTGTCGGATGCGCCGACTGTGATGATGTTGTCGAATTCGGTTGAGGCTTGTCCGAGGGCTGATGCGAGATCCCCTTCGTTACCGGCCGCTGCTACAATCAGTATGTTGTTGTCATGGGCGTATTTAAGTGCTGATTTTTCTTCTGCTGTCAGTTGGTAGCGTGTGGTTTGCGTGCCGTCGGGATTGATTTGGGTTAAGTCGAAGCTGAGGTTGACGACGGCGTTGGGTTGTTTTGAAGCTTTTGCGGTGTCTACAAATTCTATCAGGGATTGATGCCAGTTGCCGCTGCCGATCGCTCGTCCCAACCAAATCGGAGTGGATTTTTTGGTGTCGCTTTGATTGTTGGAGTGGCTGATAATTTCTAAAATTGTGTCGCCGTGTTGGTTTGCTTGGTTTGGTTGGAGTAGGGGATTGTTGTCGCCCTCGATTAAGTCTTTGCCGAGGAAGATTTGGCTGTAGTTGATGTTGGGATTGTTGGTTGTGAAGCCGGTGTCGATGATGCCGATTAATGGTTGGTTTTGTTGGGGGAGGTTGGGGGTTATTTCTAGTTTGGTTTTTGTGTCGGTGATTGCGTATTCGTTGATGGTTGTTTCGGAGTCGCTGTCAGTTGCAGTTGCGATTTCGGAGTCAGCGATGATATGAAGTGAATTGTCTGGCTGATTGTTGGCGTCGGATGGTATTTCGGGAGTAATGGCGATGTTTTCGGAGTCGAAGTCGGGGTTTACATATTCATCAATGGTTGTTGGTGGCTGATTGTCACTGCCGGCGGTGATATTTTCCGATTGTTGTGAGTGATGATTTTCAGTGACGGCAATTTCGGGAATAATAGTTTGGGCGTCGGTAACTATATATTCTGATGCGGATGGTTGATGATTTTGACTGGATTCTGTTTCGGGAATGTTAGGGAATTGTTGGGCTAATATGCTGTTGAGGCTTTCCCACAGTTGGGAAATTTCTTCCGGAGAAATTAGCGGGAAATTTTCAGGAGTTTGGCTGGCTATTTCGGGGGTATCGATAAGAGTTGGGGAGATGTTTTCAATTTCCCCAGTGAGAATGTCTGTGGATTCTGCGGGTATTGCCGATATTTCTGGTTTGTCGGGTTGGAAAAAGACGGGTGTTTCGATTTTGTCACCTGTGATGAAGTCGATTGAGTTGACAACTGCGATCGCTGGTTGAGTGTTTTCTGAGATAATTGAGATGATATTTTCGGAAATTGTGGGGTTTTCGGTTTCTCCCGCTGGGGAATTTTCCGTTTTTGTCTCAGCAGAATTCGGATCGGAATTGGGATTTTCGGAAATTGTCGGATTTTCAGTTTCTACTGCGGGAGAATCTGTTTTTGTCTCAGCAGGATTTGGCTCAGAATTGGGATTTTCAGAAATTGTCGGATTTTCAGTTTCTGTGGCAGAGGAGTTTTCCGTTTTTGTCTCAGCAGAATTTGGATCAGAATTGGGATTTTCGGAAATTGTGGGGTTTTCGGTTTCTCCCGCTGAGGAATTTTCCGTTTTTGTCTCAACAGGATTTGGATCAGAATTGGGAATTTCAGAAACAGTCGGATTTTCAGTTTCTGTGGCAGAGGAATTTTCCGTTTTTATCTCAGCAGAATTCGGATCGGAATTGGGATTTTCGGAAATTGTCGGATTTTCAGTTTCTACTGTGGGAGAATCTGTTTTTGGATCAGCAGGATTTGGCTCAGAATTGGGAATTTCAGAAACAGTCGGATTTTCAGTTTCTGTGGCAGAGGAATTTTCCGTTTTTATCTCAGCAGAATTCGGATCGGAATTGGGATTTTCGGAAATTGTCGGATTTTCAGTTTCTACTGTGGGAGAATCTGTTTTTGGATCAGCAGGATTTGGCTCAGAATTGGGATTTTCGGAAACAGTCGGATTTTTGGTTTCTACTGCGGGAGAATCTGTTTTTGTCTCAGCAGAATTTGGCTCAGAATTGGGAATTTCAGAAACAGTCGGATTTTTGGTTTCTACTGCGGGAGAATCTGTTTTTGGATCAGCAGGATTTGGATCAGAATTGGGATTTTCGGAAATTGTCGGGTTTTCAGTTTCTGTCGCAGAGGAGTTTTCCGTTTTTATCTCAACAGGATTCGGATCGGAATTGGGATTTTCGGAAACAGTCGGATTTTCAGTTTCTACTGCGGGAGAATCTGTTTTTGGATCAGCAGAATTCGGATCGGAATTGGGATTTTCGGAAACAGTCGGATTTTCAGTTTCTGTCGCAGAGGAGTTTTCCGTTTTTATCTCAGCAGAATTTGGATCGGAATTGGGATTTTCGGAAACAGTCGGATTTTTGGTTTCTACTGCGGGAGAATCTGTTTTTGTCTCAGCAGAATTTGGATCGGAATTGGGATTTTCGGAAATTGTCGGATTTTCAGTTTCTGTCGCAGAGGAATTTTCCGTTTTTATCTCAGCAGAATTTGGATCAGAATTGGGATTTTCGGAAATTGTCGGATTTTCAGTTTCTGTCGCTGGAGAATTTTCTGGTTTTGTTTCAACAGGATTTGTTGCAGAAGTAGTATCTGCTTTTTTGTCTTCTAATTTAGTCTCAGTTTTTGGCGCAGCGCCAGCTATCAATTCTTTGCCTTTTTCTGATGTACGCCAATCGGAGTTTTTGGCAATTACATCATCCATTGAAATGACTTTAGGGGTTGCACCTTTGAGCGAAAATATGATATCATTGTAATCAGCATGGCTCCCTTCTCCTATCCCCATATCTTCCATGACAAATATACTGCCGCCATTGGCAACACTGGCTATTTGTCCCCGTTGAAAAGCATCGCTGGAATTAGCTGTTGCCATTGAAAATAAGGGTTTTTTGTCGCCGCCAATCGCTGGATTATTGTACGCTTCTTGTATTTTGCCGTTGGGAACTAGGATGATGCCAAGTTCGTCTCCTGGTGTCATTGCGAAGGTTTTGATTCCTCGGTATTCTCCGATATTGAAGTTGTTTTCTCCCTCTAAACTAGAGAATGAAGCTGCTTCTGTACTGTCAGAAATGGCGATGTAACCGAGTGAGGAGTTGCTTAAAGCGCGTCTGGCTGCTTCTAGTATAAATGCTTGGGAATCGGGAACAAATTCTGGCATTCCTGTGAGGCTGATAATTGCTAGTTCTCCTTGATACCAGCCTCCGTCTGATAGGTAATCGAACACTATTTTACCTGTTTCGTCTGCTTGGAAAATGCCGGAGTCGAAAGAAATGTTATTTTGAGTTGCTGGTTTGGCTGTATCGCCTGTTATTGGGTCGGTTTTAGTGGTGGATGTTTGCGGTTCTTGGGGGATTTTGTTGGTTGTTGGTGTGGGATTTTTGTTGAGGATGAAGGCGTCTGTGTCTGGTTGGGGAGAGTTTTCTGGGTTTTTGTCGAGGATTTGGTTGTTTGATGATGATAGTTCGATGCTGGAGTTTGTGGAGGATGTTTCGTTTGTTGTTAGGGGATTTTTCGGAGGGTCAGAGTAATTCTTGGTAGAAGTAGTTAGTTGCAATTCTTCTGTAATGTCGGGGATGAGGGAAATATTGGCAGTTAGTTTTGGGGTAGATGCTTCGATTGGTGACATGATTTACAGTTTGGTTTTTTGATGATGAAAGTGACTAAAGTTATGCAAATAATGAGGATGTTAATCTTGAAAAAATCGCAAGCAAAGCGAGTCCAGACGATGCTGGAATTTGTTTTTTTTTATTGATGATGCAAGCTGCGATATCGACAGGTGAAAACCTGCCAGCGAGGCTGACCAAAATTTGATGTGAGGGGATTAGGTTGATTTTTTTATTGCTGTTGTTAACAGATTGATTTGAGAATATCAGTAACTTTTATCGATCGCAAGTGCTTTTGACCATCAGGAAGTAAACTTTATGGAAGCTTTAATCCACTTCCGTGTACTGAAGTGTCACGCTACGAATTTTGGGATGAGTGAGAATTTAGGACTGGCGATCGCCCAACTAATTTCCCTGTTTACTGTATAAAAAGTAACTTATTTTTTTGCAAAATTACGCAAAACCCGATCGCAACAGTAAAGGCTTGGGAAACTAGGTTGTACAGTCTTGGACGCAGACACACTATATGTAGTGTGGTGCGATTTCTAATAATTACCAACGACCAATGACTGAGGACTTCGCCTAAGTGAAGCCTAATATATGCCAAAATACGGACGAAATGTGCTATCTGTAGAAGACGAAAGCAGCCTTGACGAAATTTAAAGTCCCATGTTGAATGCGAACGGGAGCATATTGGCAGACAATCGATCGGCCGCGTCGCAGTGGGCGCAAGAAGCTTTAGGGCTTCCCGAAGTTCAAGTACAAGCGCGTTTGCGGGGAAATCACCTGCACATTTTGTGCGAAGCAGCGCAGTGTCCGTCTCAAGAATTGGTGACGGCGAGATTTACCAGCGCCCTCGAACACACTGATTTAACGCAACTGCTGCCCGATCGACCTAAAATTTACCAGTTGTTTCTGTGCGGCCGCAAAATCGGTTCCAGACAAAATGACTGGACAGTCCGGCTCGATTGCAGCAGTCCCCAGCGACAGCAACAGCCACAGCAACCGGAACCAAAAGTTGCCGAAGTGCCGCCGCCAGCGAGTTCCCCCGACGAACCGCCAGCAAGCCCTAAAAGAGGCGGATTTTTCGGCAGATTTAAGAATGACAACCAGAAACTCAAACAGACACCAAAACCCGTAGAAACAGTCGCGCAACCGCCACAAGTACGGGAAGAACTGGATTTTGACGCCGACAGTCTGCCCATCGCCTCCCGCATTGAATACCCGGAAGCTTTTGAAACTTCCCCCGTGACGATCGACACTTCGGCTGCTGCGACGCGGGAAGCCGTCGGTTCCGCCGTTCCCCCGCAGCAGAAAGCGAACCGTGGCGCAGTGGCTTTGATTCAATCCCCCGAAGCTGACTCAGGCGAGGGCGATCGAGATGGAACATTGACGGTTTCGCCGGAAACCTTGGCGCGCCGGGGCTATCCAGATGCGATCGCCAGCTATCTCAGCGAAATCCTCGGCCCGATGGGAGTTTCGGTGAAAGTCAGCATTCGCGAAAAAGAACTCAAAAGCAGCCGAGAAACCCTGCCGGTGAATGCGCCGGAAAATATCAAGCCCAAGGAACGCCGACTGCTAGTGCTGTGCGAGTCAGCTTACAGCCCAGACCCCTCATTGCTGGCCGAACCCATCGCCGGCAGGCTGCGGAAACTGCAACTAGAGGATTTCCGGGAAGCTGCGATCGCCAGCCAAGTCAGCGGCGAAGCGAAGCCGGACTGGCTACTGCGAGTGGATTTGACTTCGCCGGACAAAATTCTTAAGGAATGGGCTAGGTGGGGAGACGTACAGTCGATCGCCAAACTGCTAAATCAACACTTGGCTGCATCGAGAGTCGAAGTGCGGGCCACCCTCAAAGAAGCAACCCTCCACCTGTTTTGCAGCAAAACTGCCAAAAAAGGACAAAAGCCTAAACGGCAAGAATACCCCGACAAGCAGCAAACCACCGACGCGATCGCCCCTTTGTTAGCCTCCTTTGCACCCCAAGGCATCCGCGCAGCTACAATCTACGGCGTAGAACCGGCCAAGGACTCTCAGGCGGCGCCGGAGTCGCCGGTGTGGATAGACTGGGTAGACTTGCCTGCCGCCCACCACCCCGACTTGGCTGCGAACGCTAGAACGCTGGCAGTTGAGGGCGACCAATTGGCTCTGACTTTTTTATTGAACAGGTTGCTCAACCCCAATCTCAGACGCAAGCTGGAAACAGGAGGGATTCGGGCTGTCGTGCTGCAAAAAGCCAACGTGCTGCACGTCATGACAGAAGCTCTGACTTGCCCTTCTCAGTCGAAGATAGGCCCGCCGGTGGCGAAATTTTTGCGACAGTTACAAATTCCGGGAGTGGCAGGGGTGCGAGTCTACGGACGGCGCGCGGGCCAGAAGCTGCCCCTGTGGCGCTACGCAATCGACCTCAGAACCGCTGTTGACGAAGAATCAGCGACGGCACCCGCACAGGCTCCCTCCCAAGGGGCTGTCTTGGAAAAGGAACCGGTGCCGGAGTTTGCGCCGGCGGAGGATGGGAGTTTTTCGGGTTTGGGCGACAATTTGGTGTTCGATGCTCCGACGCCCAACTCCTGGCGGCCCCGCTTCAAAATCAGACTCCCCGGATACAATCTGGGCGAGCAGTTAGTTCAAGCTGCGGTGCAACCGCTTGTCGCTTCGGGTTTGTTTGTTCCCAACGATGGTTTATCCACGAATGCTGCTGCGCCCGGTGGCGTGAGAGCCGATCGCGCGGCGGGAATGGCTTTGATTTGGGCGATCGCCGGCTGTCTGCTGACTTTCAATACCGATTGGATCCTCGGTCAATTTCTGCAATCTGCGACGGTCAGTCAAGCTCCTAGTGCCTCCGAAGTTTGCAGCGGCCCAAATTGTCAAAATTCAGCTCCCAAGGCTTCTGGCGACGTTACAGCCCGACTTCCGAAGGAAACCGCGAACCCCCTTCCCCCTGCTGAGGAGGTTAATTTGCCTCGAATTCCGTTGCAGCCGTCGCCGTCCGCCAACCAGCAAGAGGCTTTCAATGGCTCTGGGTTTACGAAACCGGGAAATACTAGCGTTCCTGTAGCTGATGTTTCTGCTCCTCCGGTGTTCCCGACTTTGAGGAGCGAGCAGCTTGACGATCAGATAGCGCGCTATCAAGAGTACATTCACCTGCACAAAAAACCGCCGGATATTTTAATTGTCGGTAGTTCGAGGGCGCTGCGGGGCATCGATCCGGCGGTTTTGGAAACAGCTTTGGCAGCTTCGGGCTATCCGGGGCTGAGGGCTTACAATTTTGGAGTTAATGGAGCTACTCTCCAAGTTGTAGATTCGATCGTCCGCCGGATTTTGCCGCCGCAACAACTGCCGAAATTGTTGGTGTTGGCTGACGGGGCGAGGGCTCTCAACAGCGGGCGGCCGGATTTGACTTTTAGTGCGATCGCTTCTTCGGAAGGTTACAGGCAATTGAGCCGGGGTAGTTTTCTGATCCGCACCAATCAATTAGAATCCGAAACATCGAAGGAAAGCGCCAACAATCCGGTGGCGACTGCGACTGAATTGGTGCAGAATTTGGGAGAAGCTCAAGCTAATGTTCAGCAATTGGTGAGTCAAAAGTTGGTGGAGGGTTCTGCAACTTACAAAAAGCGCGATCGACTTAAAGGGTTTTTGCGATCGATCGTTAATCCCTCAGCCCCTGTTGCAACCGACAGCCCCCAAACCGCAGCCCTGGGTGAACAAACAACTGAAAACGTTCAGCCCACTGCTGCGAGTAAACCAGTCAGCGAGTATCAACCAAATGGCTTTTTGCCGATCGATATACGCTTCAATCCCGAAACTTACTTTCAGAAACACCCGAAAGTATCTGGTTATTACGACTCCGACTATCAAAATTTTAAATTGGTAGGCGAACAAGCTCTAGCACTCAAAAATCTGATCGAATTTACCAAAGTTCGCAACATTAATCTGGTGTTTGTTAATATGCCTCTGACTGAAGATTATTTAGACCCGGTGCGGACAGGTTACGAACAAGAATTCCGGCAATATATGCAAGAATTAGCAGCCCAAAGCGGACTAATTTTCCTAGATAAGAGTTTATTGTGGCCCCAGGCGCGGGAATCTTTTTCCGACCCCAGCCACCTCAACCGTTACGGTGCTGTTGCAGTTTCTAAGCGGTTGGCTCAAGATCCCATGATTCCCTGGCCAGCGCAACAATAGTTCTAATTTTTGAGCTTTGAGTTATTTTAGATGTTAAATGCTCCTTAGATGTTGCACCATTGTCAAGAACCGGCTCTTCGACCCGTTCCACAAAGAGTGAGTTTTCTTCTTGTGGAACAGGCCGGAAAGCCTGTTCCTAAACAAGTAATATCAGGTTCGGTTAAATAGATATAATTCCTGTAGGGGCGGGTTCACCAATAATAATTGCCTAAAATTGACAATCTCATAAACCCGCCCGGTCGGTTCTTATAAGCAATTAACCGAACTTGATATAATTGAGAATGGTGCAAGATGTTAAATGCTCCCAACATTGCGAGTGCGGCGCGACTATCTCAAAACTATTCTTTCCTGCGGCTAAATTACTGAAAATGAAAAGATTGATATTTCCTGAAAATAGCAAAAATACACAGATAAAAAATCCTATAAAAAATCTGCCTTTGATATTTTTTATATTATCTTTAGCATTTTTCTGTTTCAGTTTGTATAAAGGTTTCTTTTTACCTGTAGCTTTATCATCTGGGCCGCCCAGCAACGAACAAAGTAGCGAACAGCAAACTCTCGCACCCTTTGAAGAGGTTGTCAAAGACGCGAAAAAGTTAGAGGGATTATTTACCCTTTACCGCAATCAAGCAACTGATAAAGTATATCTGGAAATTAAACCGGAACAATTCAACAAAAAGTTCCTATGCTTTGTGACATTGGCATCGGGTTTGGGGGAAGCGGGCATTTTGAGCGGAATGCCGATCGGCGATTTCTTGTTTCAACTGCGGCGCGTCCAAAATAACGTGCAGTTTGTGATACCAAATATAAATTTTCGCACCAGTCCGGGCGACCCGCAAGCAGGTTCGGTAGCACGGGGATTTAGCGAGTCGATTCTCTATTCTTTGCCTCTCAAAAGCATTCATCCGCAAAGACAAACTCTGCTAATCGATTTAGGCGATTTGCTGATGAGCGACAAACGCGATTTGCCAGGGGTAAAAGCGATTTTGCCGATGCTTTTGGGCGCTTCTTACTCGATCGATGCAGACAAGTCTTCTTTTAAAGATGTTAAAGCGTTTCCGCTGAATGTGGAGATTGCTTCTGTCTATGGTTTTTCTAGCGATAATGACAGTGAAGTTAACTATTTACCTTCGGTTCCTGACAGTCGGGCTTTTAACCTCCGCATTCACTATAGTTTCTCGGAAGTGCCGCTAAATAACGGCTATCGCCCCAGACTTGCAGACGAGCGAGTGGGCTATTTCCTCACAGCATATAAGGACTTTTCTGACAAGAATAGCCGGGAGCCTTTTGTGCGCTATATCAATCGCTGGCATTTGCAAAAGCAAATCCCGACAGCGCCGATGTCGCCTCCGGTTCAGCCGATCGTCTTTTGGATTGAAAATAATGTGCCTACCGAATACCGAAACGCAATCCGCGAGGGCGTTTTGGTGTGGAACAAAGCTTTTGAAAAAGCAGGTTTTACTGAGGCAATTCAGGTCAAACAAATGCCGGACAATGCTAAATGGGACCCGGCTGATGTTCGCTACAATACTATCCGCTGGTCGAGTTCTTTTGAGCCTCAGTTTGCCGGCATCGGGCCGTCTCGCACTAACCCGCTGACTGGGGAAATTTTGGATGCTGACATTCTGTTGGATGCTAATGTTGTCCGGGAAATCAAACAGGGCTATCGGTCTTTGGTGGAACAAAATCGATCGCTTTCTAAGAGTTTTCAAGGGCGAAACGGTTCTAATACTAATCCCTGTCAGTTTGGGATGTATTCTCGCTATTTGAATGTGCTAGAAAATGGGGATTTAGGAAAAAGCAGCAGGGAAAATGCTCAAGGTGGAATTGCTGATGATTTGCCGACTTTGGTAGAAAGATACCAAGAGCAAAAGCGATCGTCTTTATCGCGGTTGATGTCGAGTTCGGATATGTGTTTTGGGTTGGAATCGAACCGCCAGTTTGCGATGGGGGCAATGTCGATCGATTTGTTGGAAAATGCAGCGCCTAGCAGTGGGACGATTGACAATTATGTGAATGAATATATCCGATTTTTGACAGCCCACGAAGTCGGTCATACTCTCGGTTTGAGGCACAATTTTCACGGAAGTACGATGCTGCAACCGGAGGATTTGCACAATACTCAGGTAACTCGCACGCAAGGTTTGGTAGCGTCGGTGATGGATTATGTGCCGATTAATTTGGCACCTCCGGGAACTGTGCAGGGCGACTATTTTCCAACGATTGTAGGGCCTTACGACGATTGGGCGATCGAGTATGGTTACAAGGTGATTGGCGGCCGGGACCCGAACAGCGACTTACCCACGCTGCAACAAATTGCCAGCCGCGCTGCGGAACCCCAATTATCTTACGCGCCGGATGAGGATTCTTTTGATATTCTCGATCCGGCTGCAAATACCTTTGATCTCAGCGCCAATATGCTGAGGTATTCGCAATGGCAATTGGATAATGCTAGGGCGATGTGGAAGCGTTTGGAAAAGCGAATTCCGGTTGGGGGAGATGGTTATAACGAACTGCGGGTGATGTTTGATTCGGTGTTCGGGTATTATGTTCAGCAGGTGATGAATGCTACTTTGTATGTGGGGGGACAGTCGTTTAGTCGGATTCGCCCTGGAGATACTAATGCGAAGTTGCCGTTTGTGCCGATCGAACTTTCTGTGCAGCGAGAAGCATTAGCAACCCTTGAAAAGTACGTTTTTGCGCCGGATGCGTTTAGTTTTGCGCCGGAATTGCTGAATAAATTGGCGCCTTCGCGCTGGGAGCACTGGGGAAGTCCGGCTTTGGTGTTTCCTCTAGATTACCCGATCGGCGATCGAATTACTTTTTTGCAGCGGTTTGTGTTGCGGGTTTTGCTATCTCCGATGCGTTTGGCGAGACTGCGGGATGCCGAGTTAAAATCCGCCCCGGAAACTGCTTTGAGGTTGCCGGAAGTGTTGAACACTGTGCAAAAGGATATCTGGCAAGAGGTTTTGCAGCCGGAAAAGAAGATGCAAATTTCAACTTTTCGGCGTTCTTTGCAGCGGGAACATTTAGCAATTTTGATCGGAATGGTACTGCGAAAAACGAATGTTCCAGAGGATGCGCGGAGTTTGGCTTGGTACGAGTTGCGGCAGTTGCGGGAGGGTTTGAGCAAGAGTATTCGGAATTTGGATCGGAATGCGGATGCTTATACGCGGGCTCATTTGGAGGAAACGCGCGATCGAATTTCTAAGGTTTTGAATTCGCAAATTCAGTCAAATTAATCTTATATAGGGCTTACGCATGGGGGCCCAGAAACCGGGTTTTTTACGATAATATTTCGTGGCCACCCCCAGATTCGATAAAAAACCCGGTTTCTTTGGTGGAAGTGCGTAATTCCTGACTTAGGAATGAGAACTAAATAACTTCCACTCTTGAAAGTGGGATGGGCGTCCCGCCCGTCCTTTTTGGACGGGCTATAAGAGCCCATCCCACAATAACAATTAAAATTGTAAGTTATTTAATTCGCGATCCTTATTAATTGGGTATTTCTATCTGCAATCAAAAATTATGACTACAGATACTTCCAACAAACATCACCTGCGATTGGCGCTGTTTTGGGCCTTACTGGGCACTCTGGCAGCGTTGGCATTATTTCCTTATGCGCTGTCTCTGAATCCAGCAGTCGCGCAACTGCCTACACCCTTACCTGTTATAGCTATTGCTTCCGCCCTTCAGACTGGACTTCTTTTGATTCTCCTGAATTGGATTGGGCTTCGCCTCGGTAACTCGATCGGACTTGATACCCCCATAGCTCGTGCTTTGGTATACGGACAGCCTTTCGCGCCAATATCTAAATCTGCCCTTAACACAGCGCTAATTGTAGGCTGCATCGGTGGCATCGTCTTAATTGGATTGAGTTTAGCTTTCCAACCTTGGATGCCGCCAATGGCAACTCCAACAACGCTCGAAATTGACCTGTGGAAACGCATATTAGCTTCCTTCTACGGAGGCATCACCGAAGAACTCTTGCTGCGACTGTTCGGTATGACATTGATTGCGTGGCTACTTTGGAAGATTTTTGAGCGAGACAAACCGCAACCCTCTACATTGATTTTTTGGCTGGCAATTGTGGCGGCTGCAATATTGTTTGGTGTGGGTCATTTGCCTGCGGCTGCGAATGTCTGGGCATTAACCCCGATCGTCGTTATCCGCACCATTACACTCAATGCCCTCTTAGGAATTCCCTTTGGTTTTCTTTACTGGCGTTGGGGATTAGAATACGCAATGTTATCTCATTTTTTGGCGGATTTGGTACTGCACGGAATTGGAGGAAGTTAGCAAGAGATGCAAACAATGCAATGGTACAACGAACCTTTACAATGGCATGAGGATAACGATGTTATCCACGTTACCGCAGGCGCCAAGACTGACTTTTGGCGCCAAACTCATTACGGATTTATTCGCGATAACGGCAACTTTTACTACCGTCAAGTGTCAGGCGACTTTACAGCCGAAGTCAAAATTACTGGTTGCTATCGATCGCTCTACGATCAAGCAGGATTGATGATTCGAGAGAGCGAAAATATCTGGCTAAAGTGCGGCATTGAGTTTGTTGAGGGAGTGCAAAACGTGAGTGCGGTTGTGACACGAGACTATTCCGATTGGTGTGTTATGCCGCTGGAAGTGCCGCCTGTTTCCCTGTGGCTGCGGGTAAAGCGCCGAGCTGAAACGGTGGAAGTGCAATACTCGTTGAATGGGTCAGACTATTCAATGATGCGACTGGCATATCTAACTGAGTCACCAATCGTTCAAGTTGGGTTAATGTGTGCGGCTCCCCAAGGTGAAGGCTTTGCAGTCGAATTTGAAGGCTTTAAGCATAGTAAGCTGATCTAATAATGTGGATGGTAAAAAAACGATTTCTGCGCCACTCCATATATAAAATTAAAATTAGGGGTGAGTGCTTTTCACTTACCCCTACTATTTTTTTGGTGCTTTTGAACCTACTAAAAAATGTAGGAATAAATTACCACAAAAGCTACCCCATTTATTCTAAAAATATTTGTCGATGTTGAGGGTCAAAATCATAAATGCTCCGAGCAAATGACCTGCGCTCATGCAAGCCAGAAATGCCGGTACGCTAACATTGTTGAACAAAGACGGGAAGGGCAAAGGCATTTTCGGCCCGACGTGGGGATACCAAATTCGGCGGCTGAGAACTAGCAATGCTAAGATATTGCAAACAAACATCACCAGAGGCTTTTGCCAATCTCCTGATGCTGTGTCAGTCACTGTCGATGCTACTACTGCCAGTAAATTTGAGTTAATCATCGTTGATGCTCCTATTTTTCATAAATTATCAGAAATGCTCGATGAGATTTCTTGCCAAAAATACAGCAGGGGCGATCGCCTTTACGCCATAAATATCTGTTGCTATTAATATTCACCGCGCCAGCTACAGCGCCCCCACCCGTAATCGTCGAATCACAGCAAGAAGTCTTTTAATGCCATTCAAAAGTAACGAAAGATACAAAGGGACAAAACCATACTCGCTGCCATTTGTAACTTTTAGCCTGTCTGGCAGTGGCGGCATTTACTCACGCTGCCAGACAGGAAACACACCTACTCATTACTGAGCAATGTAGGTAGGCAGAAAGTGGAGAATGTCGCGCAGAACGCTAAATCCAGCAGCATCCCAGAGCAAATAAGCTAAGAAACCGATCATCGCTAAGCGACCGTTCCAAAGTTCTGCTTGTGGGTTGAAGCCAAACAAGAAGGCATTCCGATCTTTGCCGTTGTAAGCATTAGCTGTAGGAGGCAGGTTAGTAGGACGAGTTTCCATGTTTTTACATTCCTTAACAATGTTTCGCTTCTCATGGTAGCGGCCTAATTTCTGCTTTGCTATCTGTCTCTAGGCCCAAGATACACACAAGTCTAAAGGAGGATTTGGAAACGGAAAAAAAAATGTTAAGTTTTGTTTCGCGAGATTTTTCAGCGATCGCCTGTATCTGTAGATACTAAATACAAGTGCAAGTTGAGATTGCTGCTGTGACAAGCCCGATCGCGCTGCCGCGACAAACAACGGCGCTTTTGACTCGTCAGTAGATTTGAGATTTGAGATTTACTCTACAGATGAATCTGGAAGCTCTAAAATTTTGGCAGACTCACGACTGTTGTCGGAAAGCAAGTATCCGTTTTTGAGCTCGCTCAGACTGAATCCGCGAAATCCTAGAAGCAAGAAAATTTAGTAAATTTAAACTCAAAAGCCGAACACATAGCGCGGGAGTTAATTAAAATAGGAGATAAACAGATCGATCGGGAGAAACAGTTATCGAAACCATCTACGGCCATCTTCAAGGTTTAAAGTCCAGCCAGCTCAAGCAACTCGAAAAGCTGTACCACCAGCGACTACCGGGCGATCGCATTACCACTGCAGAATTCGCCCAGCGCGTCGCCGCCATCAGCACGGAAATAGACAAACCAATCTGCACCTACATCAACCGCCGCGGACAAGTAATTCGCGTCGGCGTCGGTTCACCCCGCCAAACCCAGATTGCACCCTTAGAATTACCCCGGTATGGGGGAGGTCGCCTCAGCGGCATTCGCTGCATCGCTACCCACCTAAAGCCAGAAAGCCCAAGCGAAGCAGCCCTCACAGCAATGGCTATTCAGCGCCTGGACGCCCTCGTTTGGCTGACACTGACGGGGGGAGGATTTCAGCGCCGGGGCGGTGGTGCGACTGGTTACATCCAAGAAACTTATCTCGCTCACCTGGTACCCCAGGGAGATCAGCCCAATTTTGAGTTCTCTGTTTTGAGCGCTCAGTTAGAACCAGATTCAACTGATGAAATAGAAGAGCCTTCAATTCCCAAGTCACTCATTCAAACTCCACACTTTCCCTGGAAAATATCAGAACCTCTGAATTTGGAAGAACTCGCTGACCAAGACTTTCTGGATTTGGTGGAAGGACTCGAAGCAGAGTTTGAAGCAGAGTTTGTCGCGGGGGAGGTCGATGCAGACCAAGACAAAGTGCTGTTGGTAGGTGTAATGACTCAGCACATGACTCAGTTGGAGTTTGAGGACGGGCTGGCAGAAATCACGCGGCTGGTTGAAAGCGCCGGCGGTCAGGTTCTGCAAACAGTGCGCCAAAAACGATCGCGCCCCCATCCGCAGACAGTGGTCGGCGAAGGCAAAGTTCAGGAAATTTCCCTGACCGCTCAGACGATTAGCGCTAACCTCGTGGTATTCGATCGCGACCTGGCACCCGCACAAATACGTAACTTGGAAACTCAGATAGGTCTTCGCGTTGTCGATCGAACAGAGGTAATTCTCGACATCTTTGCCCAAAGAGCTCGATCGAGCGAGGGTAAACTACAAGTCGAACTCGCTCAGCTAGAGTATGCCCTGCCCCGGCTCAGAGGTCGCGGTCAGGCAATGTCGAGACAGGGTGGTGGCATCGGTACCAGAGGCCCTGGGGAAACCAAGCTAGAAACAGAACGGCGGACGATCGCCAAACGCATTTCTCGATTGCAACAAGAAGTAAATCAACTGCTGGCGCACCGCTTCCGGCTGCGGCAGAACCGCCATCATCACGATGTACCCTCAGTGGCGATCGTTGGCTACACTAACGCCGGTAAATCTACTCTGCTCAACCTGCTCACAAATTCCGAAGTCTATGCCGCCGACCAGTTATTTGCCACCCTCGACCCCACAACTCGACGGTTGACCATTCCTGGCACTGTCACTAGGGAACCGCTATCGATCGTCCTCACAGATACAGTGGGCTTTATTCGCGAACTGCCTCCCGCCTTGATCGACGCTTTCCGGGCTACCCTCGAAGAAGTCACTGACGCCGATGCTTTGCTGCACCTCGTCGATCTCTCCCATCCCGCGTGGCAGAGCCAAATTCGATCGGTCATGAATATTTTGACAGATATGCCCGTAACTCCGGGCCCAGCCCTTGTAGTCTTTAACAAAATAGATGCCGTAGATGGAGAGACTCTCGCCCTCGCCCGAGAAGAATTTCCTCAAGCAGTATTTATTTCGGCCGCCAAAGGTTTGGGGATGGAAACTCTCCGCGACAGACTAGCTCAGCTCATTCAATACGCCCTCTACCCTCGGTAAATACTTAAATATTCCTTTTGAATAGTTGACATGGGGGAATATACGTACATATACTGAGGACAGATTTAGTCGAAATATGAGATGATAAAAGAGTAGTCAGATTGTGCATGGCAAAGTACAATACAGCAGCTCTATTTGGCGAGCGGTTAAATAATTAATTCCCGGAGGCCGCGGTCAAGGTAAAAAGACTCTTTGTTAATGGCTGTAAGGGCTGTTGGTTCAGAGGTAGCAAAAAGATGTTGCTTAACTGTTGCTTAACTGTTGGTTAACTCTGTGCAAACTACCTGTCTGTGCAAACCTCTGTGCAAACCACGGTACGGGATGTCAAGGTAAAAGAGAATAATTTTATTAAAGTGTTTGGGCACTTACCTCAAGCGCTATACTATCTTTTACAGACATCCGCGAGAGAATACATCTTATTGATTGTAAATTGATTGTAAGATTGATTGTAAGAACTCTAAAATCCTTGCCCGTCGTACAGCGCTAATCTCTAGGACTATTTCTATTTTTCGATTTTACCACTGTTTAACTAAATAGTTATGTGTACGCCACTGGCAAAACTAGCAATTGGACTCTCTGCCACAATGGCAACAGCGTTTTACTATCTAGCTGCCGCCCCTCCGGCAGCTGCAGTAGATGTCTGCGGTCCGGGAAATTATTCTACTGCCTGTGCCCCCCCGCCGGCACCCACCCCAACGGCATCGGAGAGCCCATTGGCGACCCAGCCCCGTTTATCCCAAATATACAGAACTACACCTTCGAGAAATGCAACTTCTATTCCGGAACCGGGTACTGCGATCGCAGTCCTACTGACAGGTGCAGGTATGATATGTTCCTGCAGAAAGCGAAACAATCAGGTTGGTCCGCAGCGCTAGGCAGGCTGATGACCAACCTGTTTGCCTTTAAAATGTCTCCGTTTTTTTTAAGCGAGGATATTTGTTTACTTAAATTTATATAAAAAATAAAAAGTTGTATAAAAAATAACTTGACACCTAGCTTGTGCGCTGCAAATAAAGCCGGATGTTGAAGGAAGAAAGCGATAGCGACTTCAATCAGGGTAAAAAAAAGGAAGAAGGCAAATGCACTTCCCTGCAAGGGTTTTAGCAATGAATAACCTCCGGTGCAACAGATAAGGTTGCTATATATAATAAAAATTAAAATATAAAAATTAAAATAAGATTGGTTAAGATCAATGCTTCGCACAGTTTTTGAGAACCCACCGTATAATAAGGGTTTCAAGGCTCCTAGGCAAGTTTGCTACCAACGAAAAATCGAGGGTTTCAGCCTAGGAAGTAAAAAAAGTCCGCACTAGGGTTAAGATTAAAATTAAAAAATATTGTTATTGTTTGAGCGTCCCATGACCCCTAAAGTAGAAATTTACACTTGGAGAACCTGCCCGTTTTGCATTCGTGCCAAAGCACTGCTGAAACGAAAAGGGGTTGATTTCACAGAGTACGCGATCGACGGAGATGAAGCGGCACGGGATCAAATGAGCGATCGAGCCCACGGAGGTCGCACCCTGCCCCAGATATTTATTAACGACCAACACATAGGCGGCTGCGACGACATCCACCAACTCGATACTCAAGGCCTGCTAGATCCGCTGCTAGCAGCAAAATGAGGCATTCCCTGTGGAATTTTCAATTAGCCCAAATTTTTAGGCGACCAATTCTTAATTTTAACTGACAATGAAATTTGCATTCATCATCGATCCCCTCGCGCGACTAATTCCAGGACACGATACCAGCGTAGCGCTGATGGAGGCAGCTCAAGAGTTGGGTCACGAAGTCTGGGCGACTCAAGCCAACGAATTAAGCGTCATCGGCGGCAAAACCTGGGCAATGCTCAGTCGGGTAGCCCTCACCCCAGTAAAAGTGGTAGAGGGACGCTGGGAGGCGGCTGAGGCTTGGTACCAGGTAGAACATCCTACTTTGCAGCCTCTGGAAGCAATGGACGCTGTATTTATGCGGACAGATCCCCCAGTCAACATTCCTTACCTTTACGCTACTTACCTTCTAGATGGCATCGATCCGGCTAAAACTTTGGTAGTTAACAGTCCCAAAGGATTGCGGGCGGCGAATGAAAAGATGTATGCTTTGCAATTTGAGGGAGCGATTCCTGAGACAATTGTTTCTCAAAACAAGCAGGTAATTCGGCAATTTGTTGAGAAAAAAGGAGCAGCAGTTCTTAAACCCTTGGGCGGCAAAGCTGGCGAGGGGATTTTGTTTTTGGAAGCGGACGATCGCAATCTTAACTCCCTGGTCGAAATTAGCACTCAACAAGGGCAAATTCCAGTGATGGTTCAGACTTATCTGCCGGAAGCCAAAGAGGGAGACAAGCGGATTATATTGTTAAACGGCAAGCCGATCGGTGCTATCAACCGCATTCCCACGGGCAATGAATTTCGCGGCAACATGGCCGTCGGCGGCCGAGTCGCAAAAACCGAAATTACCGATCGCGAACTGGAAATTTGCACTCAGTTAGAACCAGTGCTGCAACGGGACGGACTGTACTTTGTCGGCATTGATATCATTGGCGGTTATCTCACAGAAGTTAATGTCACCAGCCCTACAGGGATCAGAGAAATTGACTTGTTTGAGGGCGTTAATTTGGGGAAACAAGTAATTGAATGGGTGGAGAAGGAAGAAGGAAAGCACGACACGGATTAGGACACGGATACACGGATTAATTATCGAGCGTTCCTTCTGATTTTGAAGTTATTAGTTATTAGTTAGTTGCTACCAATACCTAATACTTCGGTTACGCGGTTCATGAACGAAGTCGCAGGGCAGCACAAGTTCCCAATTCCCAATTCCCAATTATTAAATTATGTCAAAAATTGGCGTTGCAGTAGTCGGTACCGGTTTTGGTCAAAAAGTACACATTCCCGGATTCCAGGCCCATCACCGGACAGAGGTTGTGGCTGTTTATCACCGGAATTTAGACAAAGCAAAGGATCTCGCCTCTACCCACAATATCCCCTACGCTTGCGACTCGATCGCCGATATAGTAGCCATCCCAGAAGTGGCGGGAGTCAGCATTTCCACACCGCCCTTTTTGCATTATGAAATGGCAAAAACCGTCTTGGAAGCAGGCAAGCATTTATTATTAGAAAAACCCACAGCCCTGACAGCAAATGAAGCCAGGGAACTTTACCGATTGGCAAACAACGAATCTCAAACCGATTTTAAAAATGGTGGTTCGAGAGCAATTGCCACAATGGACTTTGAGTTTCGCTTCATCCCCGCATGGCAAATGCTAGCAGAACTATTGGCAGCAGAATATGTGGGAGAAAAGCGTTTAATTAAGATTGATTGGCTGGTATCGAGCCGCGCTGATGCGAGTCGCCCCTGGAATTGGTACGCGCAAAAAGAGCGAGGCGGCGGAGTTTTGGGCGCGACTGGTTCTCACGTTTTTGATTATATTAGCTGGCTGTTCGGCCCGCCACAGAGGCTTTCTGGGCAATTGATTACAGGAATTTCGCGGCGGCCAGATCCGAATGATTCGGGAAAATTAAAATTAGTTGATGCAGATGATTCTTGCACGTTGATGTTGGAATTAGCTGGGGGAACGCCTTGCCAAGTTTGTTTGAGTTCTGTTACGTATCAAGGGCGGGGACACTGGGTGGAAATATACGGGAGTAAGGGTACGTTGGTGTTGGGAAGCGACAACCAGCAAGATTACGTCCACGGATTTCGCTTGTGGGGTTCCCAAGGTGGAGAACCTTTAGCTGAAATCAAAATTCCTCAAAGATTGGAGTTTCCTCAAGTTTATCCAGACGGGAGAATTGCACCGTTTATTCGAGTAGTAGATAGGTGGGTTGAAGCAATAGATGCAGGTAAATCCTTGATACCGTCCCTCAGAGAAGGGGTTTACTCGCAGTTGTTGATGGATTTGACCCAGGAGTCGAATGCTACGGGGACTTGGGTAGATTTACCGAGTATTGATAAATTTTTGGGCACTAAGTAAAAACTCCCAAAGCAATCTCTCGCACTCGATCGCACCCCAAACCCGATAAACTACAAATAGAGAAACTCAATCCCACCCTATATCAAGAGTCGGTAGTTGTCAGTAACGAGCGGGCTAAAGCCACGCTCGCTTGTAAGAGCGATCGAGCAAGCTGTACTGACCAGCTATCGCCTTAACTGGCTACGTTATTTAGGTCACGACACCCGCTTGATGCGAAGCTAGTCCCTTGCTCTGTCGCTAGTAGTTAAACAGCCTTAAAGTCACGCTCGGCAGTGCTGCCAGCCGGCGCAAGCCTCTATAACATTGGCGAAGCTAACATTACCCCGCAAGGGAGATCGAGGCAACCATACCTCACCAGAGGGGCAACCATACCCCTCTACCCCGCAAGGGGATTCAAAGCGATTGAAATCGCCGGGTCGTTTTCCTCTCAGGACTAAAGTCTCTGAGCTTCCCACTTACCGAGCTTTTTTGTGAATGGCGCGCCCTGAAAGTCCTTGCCTCAGTATAGCGATCGCTCGCCTGAGAACCGCTGGGGCAAACCATTTTGCCACTTGGGTTCTACAAGCTCCTTATCCCAGCGGGTACGTTCACCACGACTGTATGTGGCCCGATACCCTCTCCCAATCTTGGAAAGCTTGGCAGGAAATGTTTTCGCCCTCCGGGACAATTCACGAATTGCCCCTAAATCCTGATGGCAGTTTGGTCTCGCCAGAAAACAACCAGAATATACTGGCAGAAACTGAACAACGAATACCGACGCCCTCTGTGCCCCTCCACCTCGGTCAAGGGGGGTGGGGCGACAAGGGGGATCAGCATCCGCCTCGGCCACCGGCAAGCTACAGCAGTCGCCTGATGCAGCATTTGGGGATTAATCTTTGGCAGTGGCTGTTTGAAGGGCCGATTCAGGGTAGTCTGCAGGAAAGTAAAGGTATCGCGATCGGGCAAAATCTACCCCTGCGAGTGCGCGTAGACTTGCGCGAACCGTATTTAATTGCTTTACCTTGGGAAATTATGCAGCCTCAAGCTGGTCAACCAGCAATTTCTCTGTCGCAGCAATTGCTTTTTAGCCGCACTACCAGCAATGTTGAACCTTTGCCACCCCTGCATCCTGCGGAGTCGCTCAACATTTTGCTAGTTTTGGGACAAGCAGAACCAGGCGGCGGTGCTAATTCTCAATTTTCCAACAGTAATAACGGTCATTTGCAGTTGGGAGAAGAAGCACTCGCCCTAGCTGGCATTCTGGAAAGTGCTTTTCAAACCGACGACAGCGGCAAATATTTTGACATCAGCGTTCCGACTCGCGTCGATACTCTGATCGAACCTACTGCGGCGGAACTCATTTCTCGGCTGGAAACGCAAACTTACAACATTCTGTTTTACGCCGGCCACGGGATACCGGGCCCCGACGGCGGTTTGCTGTTTTTGGGGCCGGAAACGGCGATTAATGGCACTGAACTGGCTCAAGTATTAGTTCGGTGCCGCGTGACTCTGGCGGTGTTTAATGCCTGCTGGGGAGCTCAGCCGGCGGTGGAGAGGTGGCACTCAACTAACGGCCAGCAACAGGCGATCGCCCGCAGCAGTTTGGCTGAGGTACTGATCCATCACGGGGTGCCTGCGGTGTTGGGGATGCGGGACTCGATCGCCGATCGCGAGGCCCTGAGTTTTATCCAAACTTTTGCCCAAGCTTTGGCCGGACGGATGTCGATCGATCGGGCAGTCGCCGTCGCCAGACAGCAGTTACTGACGCTCTACAAGTTCAATCAACCGGCTTGGACGCTGCCTGTGCTGTATATGCACCCTGAGTTTGACGGTCAGCTAACTGAGCCGGTAGATGACCTGAAAACTGAGTTGCCTTTAAATTCTTCTACTTGGCTGGGACGGTTGCCGTCTTGTGCTTATTTGCGGGGGCGCGATCGACCCAATGGCAAATCCACCGACTCGAGCAATCAGGTTTGGCCCATTCGCGCAGGTATGGTTCGAGTCGGACGCTGGGAAGAAAACGACGTAGTGATTCGAGAACAGTGGGTTTCTCAAAAACACGCCGAGATTTTCTGCCGAAACACGATCGGAGATAGCCGGGAAGAACCTAGCTACTTCCTGCGCGATTTTTCTCGCTACGGGACTCTAGTTTTGGGCTCTGAGGGATGGCAGAGAGTTCACCACCAAGAATTGCTGCTACGCAGCGGGACTCAGCTAAAATTTGGCAGTTCTCAAGGTCAGATTTTTGAGTTCACTATTGAGGTTCCTAAAACTTCGGGCTACAGTGAGACTGATTGCGGAACGAATTAAGGTGCGGGTGTAGCTAATGAAGACAAGCGGCGAGTAGCACAGCAAAGTTCTAGGCGTTAAGTCTCCAGTCTGAATTTAAGAGAGTTACTCACCACTGATAGCTCGGCACTAGCTCTTGGCACAGTCCCCCCTCTGTCTTTTCCTTTTCCCACTTAGGTATTACATCATGGCTACCCAATCTACTGATTCTGAATATTTTCGCGATTCTCAAACTCAGGCCCAGATGGAACTTCTCGCCACAATTGTTCAGACTGATGTTGCTTACCCCTGGAATCCTGCACAGCTTGAATCGGAATCTTATTTAACTGCCCTAGAGCAGGAATTTGCGCTATCTGATTCATTCAGCGACAGCGATATTGCCCTGAAGTCCCAAGTTTTATTCTCGCAATTAGAACAAGTTTGGCTGACGACTTCTCTGCAAAAGTCTTTGCGCGAGAAATTTGCTCGCGTTCCTCAAGATTTTCTGGCCAGCATCGCTCAAAGCGTGCAAAACGCCACTGTTAAGTATCAATCTTTAGCTGACCAAATGGTAGAGTGCGTCTTAGATATTTTGCCTCAGTGGGCTGAGGAAGATTTGCAGGTGTTGGCACGTCCTTTGGCTTATGCCATGCGAGATGTGGATTCGGAAGGGGGAGAATTAGTGATGGCTACTAAAAGACCTTGGGCCCAATTGTCGGAAATAGAACAAGCCAGAGTTAGTTTGGCTGTCGCCCGCTATGCAATCTCGCAATTAGAAATTGCTGATTAGTTTTTGGATGGCTAAATTTTTGTGCTGCGATCGCGGTAATTTTTTTAAATTAATATAAAATTAATCTACCTTTAGTTAGATGTCAAATTCGGCTAATTGTTAAATCCTAGGGATTGCTATAGTTTGATATAGCAATCCTATTTGATTTGTAGAGTAGCACCAATCCGTAGTATTTCGGCGTAATCCGAGGTATTGCAGCTACTCCAGACCACTCAAAGCGAGTAATCGTTATCTCTAAGCGTTTAAGTTCACACCTTGGGATTCGCTAGTTCCAAGCTCTGTAAGTAGATTGTTAAACATCCGAGATTGGTTAGAGGAAGTGCAATCTGCATAGTACCGAGAAGATAACAGGGTTGAAGCAAACTTTACTTTTAGGAAGCAACGCCAAAATGTTGAAACCCAATTTCGTTTTTGTAATTGATGCCAACAAGAAACCGCTGACACCATGTAAGCCTTCTATGGCGAGACGTTTATTATCGATGGGTAGAGCGTCTGTTTTTAGAAGATATCCGTTCAGCATCATTCTCAAAAAAGAGGTTGCAGATATTCCTAAACCCGTCACAATTAAACTAGACCCCGGTTCTAAAACCACAGGGATTGCTCTTGTTCAAAACGACAAAGTAATCTTTGGTGCTGAGTTGACTCATCGCGGTCAAGCCATCAAAGCATCTTTAGAATCCCGTCGTTCTCTACGTCGGGGGAGGCGTTATCGTCACACTCGCTATCGGCAAGCACGGTTTCTCAATCGCACCCGCCCTTCAGGTTGGTTGCCTCCAAGTTTGCAGCATCGCGTAGAAACTACTTTGACATGGGTGAATAAATTAATCAAATTTGCACCCATCAGTGAGATCGTTCAGGAGCTTGTCAGATTTGATTTACAACAACTTGAAAACCCAGAAATCTCAGGCATTCAGTATCAGCAAGGCATTTTATGTGGGTACGAAATCCGCGAGTATTTATTGAATAAATGGAACAGGAAATGCGCTTACTGCGACGTGACTGACACACCATTGCAAGTCGAACACATCCAGCCCAAAGCAAAAGGTGGCACAAATCGGATCTCCAATCTGTGCCTGGCTTGCGAGAAATGCAATCTCAAAAAAGGGACTCAGGATATTAGCGTTTTCTTAGCCAAAAAGCCAGATGTTCTGCGATCGGTTCTAGCTCAAGCAAAACGCCCATTAAAAGACGCGGCGGCTGTCAACTCAACCCGATGGGCATTGTTCAACCGACTCAAAGAAGCGGGTATTCCTGTCTCCACAGGTTCGGGTGGTCTGACCAAATACAACCGCACTCGATTAAGCCTGCCTAAAACTCACTGGTTAGATGCGGCTTGTGTGGGTCAGATTGATTCCTTGGAGATGCTCGCCTTACAGCCCTTGCTGATTAAATCAACAGGACAAGGGAATCGACAGTCCACTAGAAACGATAAATACGGTTTTCCTTGTGCCAAGCCTAGACAGTCTTTTACTCATTGTAGGACTGGTGATATTGTTGCCATTCAGCTTCTAGAAGACCGCAAGCGATTCCAATCAGGACTTTACGTTGGACGGGTCAAGACTCCAACAGATAAAGGTGTTGAGATTAAGATCGGTAATTTTAGACTAAGTACAAAAGATATGAGCAACGTCAAATTCTTGCACAAACAAGATGGCTATCAATATGCGTCAATCAACTCCGCTTTACTCCAATAAAGGCGTTTCTAGTAATTAGACAAGATATAGCCTTTCTCTGTAACATGAGGTGCACGCTTGATAAGCGGGCATAGGCCTCCGTGGGCATAGGCCTCCGTGGGCATACCTCACCAAGATTGAGAACTGGTGTAATTTTTTTTGAACTATAGCAAGCGCGCCCGACGTTTATGACTGAGATGTGGCAGAATTTTTAGTAAGATTTTTATGGGCGGCGTCGCAGAAACGGCCCCCAAGAAATATTTTTTATTATGGAACAGGCCGGAAAGCCTGTTACGGACATTGCTGAAATCCTTGCCGAATATTGCTTCTGACCGAAAGCATCCAGGATACAAGCCCCCCAATTTATCCGGGGGGTCAATGCTTCAATTCTTTAATCTAAAATCTAAAATCTAAAATCGATTGACTTCTCTCCTCGGTAACTAAAGCCTTCTTCCTTCTTCCTTCTGCTATATTTGGCCAGGTTTGGACTCGCTTAGCAGTTTGGCAACAGCAAGCAAGATGAATTATCATACAAGGGTCAGAATGTTAAAAAATGTAAAAATAGTAATTGGGGAGTGTCGGAATTTTCAACTGAAGTAAAAAGTGGACAGCAGGAAACCCTTACTGTGGCATGCACGATCGGGACTTTAAAATTATTTTATGACAACTTCAAGATTTGATTTTCAAGACTTGAAACGCCGCTTTGGGCGGATTTCGCGGGTGCAGACGGCAACGCTAGTCGTGTTGGGGGTGGTTGCTTTCGCAGGTGCGATCGCCGCAGCCTGGTTTGGCAGTGAAGGTACAGTCAGCGGTATTTTTGCCACAATTAACATTTGGCAGCAAAACCCGCCTGTGTGGCTGCAAGTGCCTGCTACGAGCAAGATGTATTTGTTACTGCCGACTTTTATGCTGGTTTCGACCGCTTTAGCTGCAATTAAAATTTCGCCTCAACCGCAGAAATGGTCGCGCGCTGTGGTAGTTGCAATAGTTCTGGCTTTAACGATTCGCTACGTTTTATGGCGATCGCTCGCTACTCTAAATTTAACCGATCCCCTCAACGGTATCTTTAGTTTGGGGCTGTTTTTCCTAGAAATGTTACTGGTTTTTAACAGCAGTATTCAATTGTATTTAATGCTGAGAATGAAAGACCGGCGTCGAGAAGCCGATCGCATGGCAGTTGCAGTGGAAGCTGGAAACTTCACCCCGCCCGTAGATATTTTTATCCCAACTTACAACGAACCGGCTTTCATTTTACGGCGCAGTGTAATCGGCTGTCAAGCCTTAGATTATCCCAACAAAAAAGTATATTTGCTCGACGATACCAAGCGGCCTGAAATCAAGTTGCTGGCAAAAGAACTGGGATGCGAGTATATAACCAGACCCGATAATATTCACGCCAAAGCTGGAAACATCAATCATGCCACAGCCCTAACAAATGGAGAACTAATTGTAGTTTTCGATGCAGATTTTATTCCCACTAAAAACTTTTTAACTCGCACAGTTGGATTTTTTCAAAATCCCGAGATCGCCCTCGTTCAAACACCGCAAAGCTTTTACAATCACGACCCCATCTCCCGGAATTTAGGTTTAGAAAATGTGCTCGCGCCGGAAGAAGAAATCTTTTATCGGCAAATTGAAATCATCAAAGACAGCGCCGACAGCGTAGTTTGTTGCGGTACATCTTTTGTTGTGAGGCGAAGTGCTTTAGAAGCAGCGGGAGGCTTGGTCACAGATTCAATCTGCGAAGATTATTTTACCGGAATTCGGCTGTCAGCAACCGGATATCGCTTAGTTTATTTAGATGAAAAATTGAGTGCTGGTTTGGCGGCTGAAAGTATAGAGGCTCATCTAAATCAAAGGCTACGCTGGGCGCGAGGCACGCTTCAGGCATTTTTTATTGATTCCAATCCTTTAACAATTCGCGGTCTCAGATTCGTACAAAGGCTGTCTCATTTGGAAGGATTGTTGCACTGGTTTACCAGTTTAACCAAGGTTTTATATCTGTTGATACCTTTAGCTTATTCATTTTTTGGCATAATTCCTTTGCGGGCAAGTGCGCGGGAATTGCTGTACTTTTTCCTGCCTTACTATTTGGTGCAACTGACTGTGTTTTCTTGGCTGAACCGCAGATCGGGATCGGCTTTGCTTTCGGATATTTATTCGTTCGTCCAGTGTATTCCTTTAGCGGTGACGGTGGTGAGTTCCATGCTGAATCCGTTTGGGAAAGGGTTTCAGGTGACGCCAAAAGGAATGGCGAGCGATCGCTTTCGTTTTAATTGGAATTTGGGATGGCCTTTGATTGTCTTGTTCGCAGCTACAGCAGTCAGTTTGTGGCACAATTTCAACATTAATTTAGTTAAAAATGTTGGCACCGTACAGTCAATATCAGAAAGTGCAGATTTGTCAAAAAGCCTGGGTTGGGGATGGATTTGGAGCGCGTACAACCTGCTGATGCTGGGGATTGCCTTGCTGATTTTGGTGGATATTCCTAAGCCGGACATTTACGAATGGTTCAATTTACGCAGGGTTGTACAACTGAATATTGGCGGTCAAAGTTTTTGGGGTGTAACCACTGTAATTTCGGAAAGTGGCGCGGAAGTTGCTTTGACACAGTGGCCAAGTTTTGCGGTGAAAAATAAAGGCAGTAAAGAGAGTTTTACAGCAGCAGACATTTTGCCAAAATATGCCGTTCCGACAACTTTATCCCAGGGTAAAATAAAAGCGCTCCCTCGCAGTGCGACAGTCAAAGCAAGGAGATATGTAGGGCCGTCTGTTGTTGAGTTTGGCACTGAGCGTCCTTTGGCAAAAGGTTTGATTGATTGCGATTCGGCGACTTTGGAAATTATGGAAGAGAACTGTTTTATTCCTGTGGCTAAGATTGAGTTGGTGAGCGATAAATCTCAGTGGGAGTCGAGTTTTCGGGATGAAAAGGAGTGCAGTTTTGCGGAATTTCCCACTGTGCGAATTGCGTTCGATCGCCTGAACATTAGCCAGCACCGCTGTTTGATCGAAATGCTGTACTGTCGCCCGGGCCAGTGGCAGCGCCAGGAAACTCCCGGAGAATGGCGATCGTTGTGGCTGTTGTTGAGAATTGCTTTGAAACCGAGGGCTGTTTTTGAGAGGAATAGGGCAGTTAGGGCGATCGCAGTTTCGCAACTTTAGATCGAGTTTCCATCCCGCGCGGCTTGCACCAAACCTTTATCGCGCTAACAAAAAATCCCATCAAGCTGCCCCCGCCAAGGAAGAATGGTAGATTTTATAGCAACCGCCAAGACGGTTAGGACTTGTTAGGAATGAGAATTAAATAACTTAGAATTTTGATGGTTCTTGTGGGATGGGCGTCCCGCCCGTCCAGAAAGGGCGGGCGGGACGCCCAACTCACAAACTTGTGTAAATTATTTAATTCGCGATCCTTAATGGCTGACACGATTGATTTTATTGCTTCTTCCTTCTTCCTTCTGCTAAGCTGTTGCGCGTTTAAATTGCATATTCGGGACGGGCTCGCGTGCCCATCCCACAATAATTTGAGTGATTTTTGACACACAATTTAAATGGAGAACAGCTTATACATAGACAAATGACCAGAACTTGTTTTTTAATTAATCGGCACAAATTCGTAACCGTAACTGGTGCGATTTCCGGGTTTAACAGTTACTAATTGAACTGCGCGATTACGATCGCCCGAAGGTAAAAACCGAATCGGGCCGGATGCTCCATTTGCCGAAAAATCTGACGCCGATAACGCTTGTTGAATGCCTGTACGAGTCGGATTGCGCTCTAAACCGGCAATTAACGCGATCGCCGCATCGTAGGCTAAAGCTGTGCGCCAACTTACTTCAGCATTCCAAAGTTGTTTGGATGTTTGGGGAAAGTTGGACTGCGGATCTGCGAGAATGTGCCAAGGAACAGCCAGCACCATATCTGTTGCTCCTGCGCCACCGATTTGCAGTGTTTTAGCAGTATAAGCACCGTCTCCCGCTAGTAATGGCAGCCGTTTGGCGTTTACTTGCACTACTTGCAAAGCTTGGTCGATCGTGGCTGAATTGGATGCTAACATAATGACTTCTGCTCCTTGGGCGATCGCACTTTTAACACTATCAGCGGCATTAAAATTGCCCTTAGCAAAGTCAAATTCTGATACTATTTGTCCGCCATCTCCGTAAACTGCAGTAGTGAATTCATCTTTTAAAGATTTGCTGTAACTGCTGGCAGAATTAAAAAATACAGCAGCTTTTTGCTTTTGCAATTTTTCCACCATATAACGGGAAAGAGCATTAGCTGCAAACCGATCGCTCGGCACTGTCCGAAATATATTGTTGGCAACTCCTGAGAGCTGCACTGACGTACTTGTTGGAGAAATTGCTACTAATTGTTTTTGCTGGTAAATCTTGCTAGCTGCTAGCGTTGTATCTGAACCAAAATGCCCAATTACTCCTATAATCTCCGAATTATTTGCTAAAGCAGTAGCAATTTGGGCAGCCATTTCTTGGTTGTTGTCATCCTTAGCAATTAGCACTTTTAATGGAGTCCCGCTAACGCCGCCTCTTTGGTTGATTTCATTTTGAGCTTGAGCTACGCCCCGCAGAATTTCTAGAGCCGCATTGATATCGCCTCCAATGGGAACTGCGGCGGCAATTGTGTAGGATTTCCGATCGCCGATGCGGGCGTTGTTGAGGTAAATTAAGGCTTCGGGATCGTTGCGATTGGTTTTCAGCGAAGCTTGTAAGTCGGAAATAGCTGCGTTATAGTTGCCAGATGCGATCGCCTGTACTGCTGCTTGTTTAGTTGTTGTGGCTTGCTCTGGAATTAACACTTTTTGTCCGGCACTCAGACGCTGCTCAATTGCCTGATCTGACTGCGACGAATTAGTCGGAGGCTTGGGAAATGTCGGATTTTGGGGTGATAAACCCCCGACATTGATGCCGCCTCGGCTTGTCAGCCACCAAATACCTGCACCGGCTAGTCCGATCGTAATTAGGAGGGATAAGATGAGAACAGCAGTTTCATTTTTTTGTGACATAATTTTACATTTTTAGATTTTTGAAATAACGAAGTCATTAGTCATTGTCATTAGTTATTAGGAGCAAGTAAAAAACCTTGATCGAGGAGAAAAAGTGATTTTAACTTGGCGATCCCGAATTGATGTATGGTGCGTCAGATAGGGTAATTTTATCTATCAATTGATGCTTTCGGAGCTGAGGCACCATGCAAGCCTAAAATCCAGTAGTCACTACTCCCTTATTATATGCGATCGCCCGGACATGATATAATTCAGTAACATTGGCCTAGTAAAAATAGCGCTCGCACTGTTTAGTCTGAATGCCTTCAAGGTGGTTCCACCAGAAAAGTGCAGGAATTTTTATAAGTTACCGATTCAAAGATTAGTGAACCCTACCCTGCAAGAGCGCCACTTCCTCCATTCCCAATTTAGTTAAGCAGGCAAGAAATGATAACTGGTGGATTAGATAAAACGCTGAGTGTTGGAACTGAATTATACAATCTAAGGTGAGTAAACCTGAGAACTACCTTGAATAACACCTAGGGGGTAACTCTTCATTCCTGTATTTAGTTACAAATTTTTACGTTAAAGTTGGGTATATATCATAAACCTTTAAAAAAAAGCTTTTCTTAATGATATCTTTATTTTTCTCCGCGAGTGGCAGTGGGAGGGAGGCTGTAACAGCAAAGGGTTGGGTAAAATAATTAAAGTTTGTTGAAATTTATAAAAATAGCTGCAATACTTTGTAATGTAAAGAGGAAAGTTGAAAAATATCTAAAGACAAACTAATTGGATTGCGATGTCGCTAAGGTAGTATATATGACGGTTTGTCACCGAAAAAGAGTGTTAAGCTCAGCTAAGCTCAGCAAAAGTAAAAGCTCGCTATTTCATTAAGTTCGATCGATAACAAAGGCTAAGGTAAAGTTCATGGCAAACTCAGTTGTAAATCAGCCAAACGCAGCAGGAGTGCAGTGGCAGCCACAAGATATTATCCGCGGTCTAGTGTGGAAAATTGCGATCGCAACCTGGCTGTTAATGGCAGTAGGCAGCGCCACGCGAGTCATGAATGCGGGGCTCGCTTGCCCCGACTGGCCGCTGTGCTACGGTCAATTAATACCTGCAGCGCAAATGAATTTGCAGGTATTTCTGGAATGGTTTCACCGATTGGACGCAGCAGCGATTGGCCTGAGCGCGATCGCACTTTTAGGACTATCTTTGTTTTACCGCAGCCGCCTGCCAAAATGGCTGCCTTGGGCGAGCGCCGGAGCACTATTTTTAATCGTTTTTCAAGGCGTATTGGGCGGCTTGACAGTAACACAACTGCTGAGATTTGACATCGTTACCGCTCACTTGGGAACAGCTTTACTATTTTTTGGCGCCCTGCTAGTCATCGGTTTCATGCTGACTCCCTACCAAGCTACAGGAAATGTCGGCAAATTAGCTTGGGTAAGTTCGATCGCAGCATTGTTAGTTTACCTGCAAAGTTTGCTAGGAGCATTAGTAGGCTCTAGATGGGCACTGCACCAATGTTTGGACTCCTCAGAATTGTGCTCGGTAATGAACAGCCACATCGCCGGTATCGTACCAGCTACAGCAGCGACTTTAGCAGTAGCAGTCATGGCTTGGCGGCAGCCTGCACTGAGTCCAAATTTGCGAAAACTGGCTAACTGGGCGAGTGTTTGCCTAATGGCTCAATTAGTTCTGGGATTAGCAACATTCCGGCTGCACCTTCAGGTAGAACCGCTGACAGTCGCCCACCAAGCAGTCGGTGCTGCTTTGCTGGGAACCCTGATAGCTTTTAGTGTTTTAGCTTGGCGCGATCGAGTTTTATCAGCTTGAGAGTAATATTATGTCCGGTAGCATCGTTATTATTATAATCCAAGGTCTTGTAGGGGCGGGTTCACCATCATTCTCGATAAAAGCCAACAGTTTCCTAAACCCGCCCCGCCCAGACAAGCACCAATCAACCGGACACTCTCTAAAACGCAGATTTATCTATTCCTTGAGTAAGAGAGGGCTGATTTATCTCTCGTCGGTGGGGGCGGGTTTATTAATCCTTTTAGCTACGGCAGATATCTCTCGTAAAACCCGCCCCTACGAACCAATGACAACTAACTGACAACTGAAAACTAACAACTAATAACCGATGCAAGAAGTTCTTACAAACAATAGCCCCCGTCTCCACGAAAACTTTTCGCAAGTCGTGAAAAGTTACTATCAACTAACAAAACCCAGAATTATTTTACTGCTGCTAATCACGACATCAGCAGGAATGTGGATGGCGGCCAAAGGAGAAGTAGATCCGCTATTACTGGTATCAACTATTACTGGAGGCGCTTTAGCTTCTGCGTCGGCGAATACGATTAATTGTGTCTACGACAGCGACATCGATTATATCATGGAGCGCACCCGGTGGCGGCCGATTCCTTCGGGGCGTGTCAAGAAGCGGGATGCTTTGATATTTGCGATCGCCCTAGCTACAATATCCTTTACATTGCTCACAGTTGTTGCCAACTTATTAGCGGCATTGCTAGCAATGTCAGGCATCCTTTTCTATGTCCTAATTTACACCCACTGGCTGAAGCGTCACAGCGTGCAAAACATCGTCATCGGCGGTGCAGCAGGGGCGATTCCGCCGCTAGTTGGGTGGGCTGCGGTGACGGGAGATTTGAGTTGGGGTGCGTGGCTGCTGTTTGGGATTATATTCCTGTGGACACCGCCGCATTTTTGGGCATTAGCAATGATGATTCGCGACGAATACAAGGAAGTAGGCGTGCCCATGTTACCTGTAATTGAGGGCGACGAAGAGACAGCCCGCCAAATTTGGATTTACACGCTATTGATGATTCCTGCAACTTTGCTGCTAGTTTATCCCCTGAATTTAGCCGGCGCGGTGTATGCGGGAACAGCTATTTTCCTCGGTGCTATTTTTGCCCAAAAAGCTTGGTTGCTGTTGCAGACTCCAGAGGATAAGATTGTTGCGCGATCGCTCTTCAAATACTCTATTCTGTACCTGATGCTATTGTGCGCTGGAATAGTCGTTGACAGTTTGCCTGTGACTCATAATTTGACTACTGCTCTTGTACAAAATGTGCAAACTTTGATTAGTGCAGTTGTGATGTAGTAATTAGTTAAATTGCCATGATTAAAATGAAGCCCGCATCTTGCGGGTTTTGTTTATGGTAAAATAGCAATAGTCATTCTTCCATCTGCGTAAATCTGCGTAAATCTGCTTTAATCTGCGGTAAAAAAAAGAGCGAAAGAACATGACAGAAACCATTTAGCTAAATATAAAATCACATTCCAGCTACTTTGATCATCTTGAATAAATATACTAAGTGTAAAATTAAAATAGGAGGAAAGTTCTGATGGCTGAGAATACTGTGAAAGTAGACATCTCATTTCAATCACTGCTGGAAGCTATTTCGTCACTGGGAATTGCTGAAAGATACAAGATATGGGAATTTTTGGAAGCTGAATTATTCCCGGATGAGGACGATTATCCAGAAGATATTGCCGAAATTGAAGCGGCCCGTGCTGATTACAAAGCTGGAGATTACACAACTTTCGATCGATATATGGCCGGGCGGGCAAATAAATCGACATGACTTACACTATCCTTACCCCTAAAGCTGTACAAAAGCAGCTAGATGCCCTGCCCAATGATGTCTACGATCGTATCGCTGTCAAGATTTTGCAACTTGCCGAAAACCCGCGCCCAGATGGGGTGGTCAAGCTCAAAGGTGCTGACAATGAGTACCGTATTCGGATCGGTGATTATCGCGTTCGTTATGAAATCGGCGATGAAGAACTAATCATTCTCCTATTACAATGCAAACATCGGAAAGATGTTTACAAAGCATGATGTTTCTTCACCTACTATCTCACTCATGCTTCTTTACCAAAGTTGCTGTACAAAGCTTCAAGACGCTTGGCTTCTGCTGCTTGATGGAGCAAATCAGTTTCAATTTCTGCGGTGTTGGCATGATAGTAAGTTAATGCGGCGTAGACTTCGGCGAGGGTGAGATGAGAAATGCGATCGCAAATCTCTTCAGCATTCAATCCTCGCTTGTACCAGGTTACAATCCGGCGAACGGTAACACCTTTACCGAGGATGTGGGGACATCCACCGTGCAGTTCGGGAGTGCGTGTAATGAGCGTACCAATGTCAATAGATACTGCTGTGGTCATAAACTATGGAAGTTTGAAGGGACTGATCTCTATTACAGCATAGCGATCGCAGAATTATATCGCGGTGTGAATTTCGATCGATAAATGAAGTAAGCTAGAGATACAGGTTTCAAACAAAATCATGACTGAACTCCTTCAACAGGCGATCGCCCAAATCCAAAAACTCCCACCCGATCGGCAAGATGCGATCGCGGCTCGGTTTTTGGCAGAGTTGCAGGACGAGCAAAAATGGGAAACTCGTTTTGCTGACACGACAGACGATCAATGGGATCAGATGGCTGCAATGGTACGTCAAGAAATTGCGGGAGGAGAAACGGTTCCACTTGATGAGGTTTTCCCAACACAAAAATGAAATCAAGTGTTACAAAGTCATTTCGCACGCGGCTAGAGAGTCTTCCTGCATCAGTTCAGGAACAAGCCGATAAAGCTTATGCCCTTTGGCAGGATGATCCTTATCATCCAAGTCTTCAGTTCAAGCGAGTCAGTCAGAAGCAACCGATTTATTCTGCTCGTATCAGTATCAATTATCGTGTTTTAGGTTTATTGGAAGCCGATCGTATTTACTGGTACTGGATTGGTGTACACGACGAGTACGATGAATTGCTGAAACGGATGTAGTTTAAGGCGATCGAATTCGTCAACCCCCGCTACCGTAAATGGCGATCGCAGAATTATATCGCGGTGTGAGTTTTGGGCGATAAATGAAGTAAGCTAGAGACAAAGGTTTCAAAATAATTGTTAAATTTATTGCAGTAAGCAAGCGATGAGATTGTCCTAATGAGACTATTTTATGATGACACCAAATGTTGAAATTTTGAAAACAGAGTTCCGTGAATTCTGTGTAGATAATTTGGTGGTACGTAACATCAATGATATTTTTACTGCTGCTGGAATTGCACAGGGAAAATCCGAGAAGAATTCAAGTGGAACTCGTAGATCACTTGTTGAAGATTATTATGCTTCCCTAAATTGGGAAAGTATGGAGTCGATCCGAAAGTTTGTGAAAGTTTTAGAAAACACATTACTTATAAGTTGGATTAGTGAGGAGAGGAAACAAGAATTACGCTTGCTTTGTGAAAAGCACGGTTTTACAGTAGACAAGAATGGTTATAGAGTTTACCCTGCCAATCTGGGGGTAGGTAACAACGTTAAGAATTTGATTTTTGCAGCGACTGGATCAAAGCCAGAAATCATCTTCTCTGATTCAGTCAGCAACGATATTGAGATAGTCAAAAATGCGGATTATTGTCTCATATACGATCGTCCAATCAAGTCACACGGTCTTCTTTGGAAGGAGCTTGTTGATTGGTGGAGGGAGAGAGAACAACTAAATAACGAATCAGATAGAGAGGTCGGCCGAAAACTATATTCTCGTTTGGATAAATCATTTAGTTCTCAGCCGGAGAAGTTATTTTGGAGAAGTTATTTTAAGAAGTTTTATGAGTCATTCAACGAGAAACTTCCGGCTCTAGTCCCACAAGTTTATTTGCACTATGACCCGTATACACTTAAGCAGTTGCAAGCTCGGCGTCGCTTGGTGCGCCAAAGAATGGATTTTTTGTTTCTGCTATCAGATCGAATAAGGATAGTAATAGAAATTGACGGGAAGCAGCATTATGCTGAAGAAGATACAGCCAGTCCAAGGCTATATTCTGAAATGGTTGCTGAAGATAGACGGCTAAAGCTATGTGGTTATGAAGTGTATCGATTTGGAGGTTATGAACTTAATAACGAAAGTGAAGCGGAAATAATAGTAGAGCATTTTCTGGTCAACCTATTCAAACGTCACGATCTGATAGCACACGCAACCTAACAACGTTCAAATTCCAACCTAAAGGTGAATGCCATGCAAGCCAAACTTCAAGAACAACTTTCTCCTGCTGATGCCGAAGTTATTTTGGGACGTTTGCCAGAACGAATTAAAGCAGCTCTAATCGCGCGTGCTGCGGAAATTGAATATCCGATCGAAGCGCTGATCGAAATGGCGATCGCCAGTTTTCTCGACACAGAAGCATTAGGTTTCGTAGATTGCAAACCAGGACGCGGGCAGTAAAAGCGACAAGAGCTTTAAACCCCCGTTTTAGTTCGGAGATGAAATGCTCTACAGCAGGCGATCATTACTTTAGGCAGACGCAGGAGCCCCGCCAGGAAAGATACATTTTAAAGAATCTGTTGTTTTCATTACACAACCCCTTATTAGAAAAAGAGTTTCAGCGGTGAACTTAATATCTGCAGAGGAACTCAAAGCACTGGTACAACAATCTCCGGGATTGTGCGTATCAATTTATATGCCAGTCGCTCAAGGAACAGAAACTCAACAAAATCCGATTCGGTTCAAAAATTTAATCAGAGAGGCTGAACAAAAAATAGTAGAGTACGGATTTGACAAGAAAGAAGCGGTGGGATTGCTAGAGCCAGTCCGAGCAGAAGCAGCGATAAAATTTCTGCTGATTTGAAAGAAGCTGTTTCGGCTGCTTATTTTGGACGGGTCGATCGACTATTTGTGGCTCTTGGCGTTCATCAGTGGGGTACTTTTAATCCCGATACGAACGCGGTGCAAATCCACCCAGATGCAGAATTGGGCGACGAAGATTTGTTGAATGCCGCAGCAATTCAAACTATTCTCAACGGCGGAACTGTTTACGCGATGCCGCCGGAACAAGTGCCGGACGAGGCACCTTTAGCTGCTATTTTTCGCTATTAATTCACGAGGTTTAAAGCAATGGAATCTACTTCAATGACAAATTCCGACAAACAAAACCAAAGTAGCAGCGGCGATACCGAACGCTGGGCATCTTTAATAGGTGGCGGGGCGCTGGTGCTTTTTGGTTTGTCGCAGCGTTCTTTGAGAGGTGCTTTGCTGGCGGTTGCGGGCGGCGGTTTAGCGGCTCGCGGGCTGGGGGTTGTAGAGGGTTTGCAGTCGGCCGCAGATGCCAATCAAAGCATTAAAGTTGAAAAGACGGTGACGATCGACAAACCGGCGGATGAATTGTACCGTTTATGGCGCAATTTTGAAAACTTGCCTCGGTTTATGAAGCATCTCAAACACGTTACGGTAATCGATGAAACACGTTCTCACTGGATTGCTAGCGCGCCGATGGGCAATAGTGTGGAATGGGATGCAGAGATTGTCCGCGAAGAAGAAAATCGCTTAATTGCTTGGGCGTCTGTGGAAGGGGCTGATGTTGACAATTCGGGTTTTGTGCGCTTTCAAGCGGCACCAGCGGGACGCGGTACTGAGGTAAAAGTTGTCATCGAATACAACCCTCCGGGCGGTGCAATTGGTGCTGGTGCTGCTAAACTATTTGGCGAAGCTCCCGAACAGCAAATTGCAGATGATTTACGTCGCTTTAAGCAGTTGATGGAAGCTGGGGAAATAGCGACTACGGAAGGTCAACCTTCGGGCCGCAAGTAAGTATCGCACTTTTGGTGGTAAGCCCTTGTAGGAACACGGCGACTGTAGGGACTTAGGACAAGCCCATAGGTGTTCAACTTAAGCTTTTTGTCCACCAGTCCTCCCGCCCACACCTT
>NZ_JAUBVD010000024.1:0-39019 GCF_036705675.1 Microcoleus sp. AT8-A3 | reverse complement strand
AGTCCGCCAGGGAATGAATTCCCTGTCTCATAGCGAAAGTCCTCTCAAAGAGGACTGAAAAACTCATTAGTCGTCTTTGAGACGACTTTAGCTTTGAGGCAGGGGTTTCAACCCCTGTCGGACTATCGGTTGTACGTTAAGTTGACACCTATGGACTGTTGGAGTTAGTCCGCCAGGGAATGAATTCCCTGTCTCATAGCGAAAGTCCTCTCAAAGAGGACTGAAAAACTCATTAGTCGTCTTCAGACGACTTTAGCTTTGAGGCAGGGGTTTCAACCCCTGTCGGACTGTGGGACTATCGGTTGTACGTTAAGTTGACACCTCTGGACTCTTGGAGTGTCCCTACGACACGAGGGATCGAGCGGGATTTCCTTGAGTACCAAACGTAGAGTTGGTGCTCTCAAGCTATTTGTTGTTTACCGGATTAGCTGATGTCATCTCAAGTGATTTTCGGAAATGCGGGCGCTGAAGGTGCAAGTCGGGGCGGTTGGTTTGCGGGTCACTTTATGACGCCGGAAGATGACCCGCGATCGACTTCTGTATTAGAGGTAAAATGGGGCACTCACCCCGCCGGAGATTGTAGGACTCAGTGGGCGGTAAATGCACAAGCCACGACGCTTTCTATCCTGGTAAAAGGCCGGTTTCGCCTGCAATTTCCAGAGCAAGAAATCTTGCTGTCTCGCGAAGGAGATTATGCTCTCTGGCGGCCGGGAGTGCCTCATTATTGGTCTGCGGAGGAGGATTCGGTAATCGTGACTGTGCGGTGGCCTTCCCTACCGGGAGATAGTTCTGGAGTTAAGAATTAACTGGAATTTCGGGAACCAAAACGCGGCCGCTATAACCCGCGCGCTGGTAGCGATCGATCGCCTCGGATGCAATAACACCCGCTTTCCCACTCTCCACCAAGGCTACGCAAGCACCGCCAAAACCTCCGCCCGTCAGCCTTGCGCCGAAGACTCCGGGGATTGACTGCAAGATGGCCGCCAGCGTGTCTACTGCCGGCACCGAAACTTCGTAGTCGTCGCGCTGACTGGCGTGGGAAGCATTCATTAACTCGCCAAAACGTTTGGCTGACAAAGATTTTACTGCTTCTAGCACGCGGTTGTTTTCGGTAACGACGTGGCGCGCTCGTCTTCTCAGAGGTTCCGGTAATACTTCGACAGCTTGGGGATCGGTTATATCCCTAAGAGCTTTAACTCCCAATATCCGGGCGGATTCCTCACACTCGGCGCGCCGCTGGTTGTAGCCGCTTCCGGCTGCTAGTTGGTGGCTTTCGCCACTGTCAATTATTAAAATTTCTGTGTTTGCGGGAAAAGGTATCGGGCGGCATTCGAGGCTGCGGGTGTCGATTAATAGCATGGTGTTGGTGTCTGCTAAACTCGACGCCATTTGATCCATGATCCCACAGTTCAAGCCGGCATATCGGATTTCGGCTAGCTGTCCGATTTGAGCTAGGCGCACGTCGTCTATGGGGAGGTTCAGCAGGGCGCGCACTCCTCTGAGGGTTGCTATTTCTAAAGCGGCGCTGCTGGACAAACCGGCTCCGATCGGCACAGTCGAGGTAATGTAGAGATTTATTGGCGGTATTTTGTATCCTTCTTTTTCTAAAAGTCTGAGGCAGCCACAGATATAAGTGACAAATTTTTGCGGTATGGTATCGTCGTCTGAATAATTTATCAGTTCGTCATATTCTGCTGAATAAAAATGGTGGCGATCGTCGCTGCTGAAACCGATTTGTACTGTGGTGCGCTGGGGAATCGCAGTTGGAAGTACAAATCCATCGTTGTAGTCTGTGTGTTCGCCCAGCAGGTTTACTCGGCCGGGGGCGCTGGCTGTGGTTTTGGGTAATGTACCAAATACTCGTTGGAATTTCATTTTTGGGGAAGTGGTAATTGGTTGTTGGTTATTTGTTATTGGTTATAGCAATCCTAAATCATTTGTAAATTTCTTACTCCCTCCCCTTGATAAGGGGAGGGTTGGGGTGGGGTAAAAAAATTACGACTCCTGCAAAAATTGCTATATTTGTTATTGGTTATTTGGAAAAACAGCTATCCGTGTCTCCGTGACTTACGTGTTGTGCTGTTGGTAATTGGGAAGAAATAAATTTATTTTTTATCGTTTGTCCTTATTATAGTGCCCAAGTTTTTTGGTTAATTCAACCCCTGTTAACAAAAATAAACATGACCGTAGGTTAGGAAAAGATATAGACCTGTGATAGAATGACAGGCTAAGATTTCTCCAAAAATTCAAAAAATGCGATCGACCAGACCCCGGAAACAGTTTGCTCAACATTGGCTCAAAAGCGAGAAAGCCTTAGATAAGATTGTGAAAGCGGCTTCTTTGGATGGCGATCGCGTCCTGGAAATTGGGCCGGGCACGGGGATTTTGACTCGGCGTTTGCTGCCTGCGGCTGAGTCTGTTGTTGCTGTGGAGATCGATCGAGATTTGTGTCTCAAGCTAGCCAAACAACTCGGCAAAACCGACAATTTTTTACTGCTGCAAGGCGACTTCCTGGAAATGGACTTAGATGCTGAACTAACAGCATTTCCCAAATTCCAAAATCCCAATAAAGTTGTTGCCAATATTCCTTATAATATTACCGGCCCGATTCTGCAAAAACTGCTGGGAACAATCTCTGTTCCTGCTGCTAAACCCTTCGATGCGATCGTGCTGTTAGTGCAGAAAGAAGTAGCCCAAAGGCTTTACGCTAAACCGGGTTCGACAGCTTTTGGCGCTTTGTCGGTGCGGGTGCAGTATTTAGCAGAATGCGAGTTAATTTGCGATGTGCCGTCTAAAGACTTTTTTCCTCCACCAAAAGTCGATTCTGCAGTCGTGCGGCTGCTTCCCAGACAGATAGAAACTGCGGCGGTTAATCCGCGCTATTTGGAGAATTTAGTTAAGTTGGGTTTTGGTAGCAAGCGCAAGATGCTGCGAAACAATTTGAAAGGGGCTGTGGATTTAGATAAACTCGTTCAATTGCTAGAAGAGTTACAGATAAATCCTCAATCACGCGCTGAAGATTTAAGCGTGGAGCAATGGGTAAAGTTGAGCAATAATATTATGTGCGATGTTTGAAGCTCAGGAGTGTGTTAGATACCAGAATTCTTAAAGAAGTGGCGTATCTGGGAATTCTTTTTTTATCAGGACTTACCATCGGGGCCCAGAAACCGGGTTTTTTACCGAATCTGCGGTCTACAACGAGTCATCGGGGCCCAGAAACCGGGTTTTTTACCGAATCTGCGGTCTACAACGAGTCTTTTCGTAAAAAAACCCGGTTTCTCAACAATCGTGCGTAAGCCTTATTTATGAAAAACGACTCTTCTGCCTGACTACAAATTGTTTAAATTAGGTTTTTTGTGCATTTTTAAAGCTTTATTGCAGGCTAATCGGAATTTTAATCATAAATTCTACACTTTTCCCTGGTGTAGAAGTACACTGCAATTCGCCTTTATGTCTTACCGTGATAATTTGATAGCCAATCGATAAACCCAATCCCGTGCCTTTACCTACTGGTTTAGTGGTAAAAAAAGGATTAAATAACTGGTTCCTCACCGCTTCGGTTATTTCTTGCCCGTTGTTGCTAATTCGGATTTCTACCACTTGAGTGTCTAAAACTTTGGTATAAATTTTGATGCTGCGGGGATTAGCTTCATTGGCTGCAATTGCCTCGCTGTGGCTGTCCTCTTCTAAAGCATCAATAGCATTAGCAATGATATTCATAAATACTTGATTTAGCTGTCCGGGATAGCACTCTATTCGGGGTAAATTGCCATATTATTTGATCACTTGAATATTCGCCAAACCGGGCTTAGCATTCAATCTGCTTTGCAAAATCATGAGTGTGCTGTCAATTCCTTCGTGAACGTCGGCTAATTTCATTTCTGCTTCGTCATGGCGCGAAAAAACTCGCAGCGACTTGACAATACCAAAAATGCGATCGGCCCCGTTTGTCATAGAAATTAATATTTTTGGTAGGTCATAGATAATAAAATCTAAATCTACAGACTCGATTTTTTCTTGGACTGTGGGTAAGGGGTTCGGATACTGCTTTTGATAAATATTCACCAATTCTAGCAAACTATCGGCATACTCGCGAGCGTGAGTAACATTCGCGTAAATAAAGTTAATCGGATTGTTGATTTTATGAGCAACCCCAGCGACTAATTGCCCCAAAGATGACATTTTTTCGCTGTGAATTAGCTTTGATTGAGCCTGCTTCAATTCAGACAATGCTTGTTCTAGCTGTTGAGTTTGAAACTTCAATTCTGCGGTGCGTTCCTCAACTCGAATTTCTAATTCTTATTTAGCTATTTTTATTGCAGCTTCGACTAATTGGCGCTAGATAATTTCAGCTTCTAGGAGTCTGTTGGCGGATTCTAACTGGGCGGGACTGGGAAGTGCTAGGGCTTGAGGCATTAAGTCTACCAAAAGTATGGCTGTAGCAAAGGAAATAAGGGCAGTAATTGCTTTCATTGTTCCTGAAAGCCAATAGGTAGGATGCCAAAGTGTCCACTGTTCAAATATGTGAGTGATGCCACAGGCGACGATAAAGGCTCCAAACAGGCCAAAGATCCAATTAAATGGCAAATCTTCGCGTTTGGAAATAAAATAAACCAATGTAATTGGGATCGAGAAATACGCGAGTGCAATGATTGAATCTGAGGCTAGGTGAAGCCAGACTAATGGGGTATGCCAGAGATAGCAGTGGCCGTGAGGAATAAATGGCCCGGAAGTAAAAAAAGTTTTCCACATTTCCTGCATAATATTTCCTTTGAGTTGTGAGAAAATGGACTCGGACTGGTGTCAATTAATTTCAACCAGGGGTTTCTTTCACCTGCGGCTTAATCACCTATGCGTTCATATTCTCTGTTAGCTTCAGCAAAAATCAATCTGTATTTGGAAATCATAGGCGATCGCCCCGACGGATATCACGAACTGGCGATGGTACTTCAAAGCATAGATTTAGCCGATCGAATTGACTTACGCGCGATCGGTACGGACACGATTCGCGTGCGCTGCGATCACCCGCAAGTCCCTCCTGATAAGAATAACTTGGCCTACCGGGCGGCCGATTTGTTGGCGAAGCAATTCCCCGATGCTTTGGCGAAATACGGCGGAGTCGAGATTGCCATTCACAAGCAGATTCCTGTGGCGGCGGGGCTTGCCGGCGGTTCGGCCAATGCGGCGGCGGTTTTAGTCGGGATGGATTTGCTGTGGCAATTGGGACTTACTCAGTCGGAGTTGCAAGAGTTGGGGGGAACTTTGGGTTCGGATGTGCCTTTTTGCATTGCGGGAGGTACGGCTTTGGCAACTGGTCGCGGGGATAAACTGTCGCCGCTGCCTGATTTGGGTGGCTTTTCTGTGGTGTTGGCCAAGTACCGGAATCTCAGTATTTCTACGGCATGGGCGTATCAAACTTATCGCCAGCAGTTCAGTAGTTCCTATTGTGCAGCGGAAGATTTGGAGTGCCGTCGGCAACGGCTGCATTCGGGCCCGATGGTGGGGGCGATCGCCCAAAAAGATCGATCGAAAATTGGTCAATTGCTGCACAACGATTTAGAAAAAGTTGCTTTACCTGTGTACCCGCAGGTGTTGCAGTTGCGGGAGGCTTTTGAGTCGGCGGGGGTTTTGGGAACGATGATGTCGGGTTCCGGGCCGACGGTGTTTGCGCTGGCGGAGTCTTCAGAGCAGGCTCAGCAGGTTGTGGAACGGGTTAAAAGTGCGATCGCTTCTCCAGATTTGGATTTTTGGGTAGCACCGTTTAGCAATACTGGAATTCAGATTTTTTCGCAGGGAAACGAGACGAAACCGCCGATTTCGAGGGTGTAACTCGAAGAGGGTGCGATCGCCATCGCCCGTTAAACCTGTCTAACAGGCGAGGGTAAAGATTAATCTAACTTTTCGCAGAGTCTATTGAGATCGAAGAACTGATAATATGTCATGCAACACCGATTTTAGTTTTGGTGAATTAACCAGAAATCTAAAATCTAAAATCTAAAATCTAAAATCGCCATGACTGATTTAACTAATCCAAATTCTACTTCTAAACCTCTGAGTTCGGCTGAAGATGCAACCTCTGCATCTTCCACGCCGCCGACGATTTTGCGGTGCGTGATGGGTTCGCTGATCGCGGGCGGGTTTGCGGCTGCTTTGTACGCGCTAACTTTGTCGATCGTCCAAACTTTTGCAAATTCCCCGATTCATTCTGACAATGTGACTGCGATTAATATTGGCGCGGCTGTGAGAACTTTAGTTATGGGGATTGTGGCTTTGGGTGCGGGTGTTTTTGCTTTTGCATCTTTGGGTTTGATGCTGCTGGCTGTGCAACTTGTGATTCAAAAGTTGCTAAAGAAACCTACAGCTTGAAGTCTACCAGTTGCCAGAATTTGGCTACACAAACTTTCATCCGCAAGGCAAAGACGGAATAGTAAGATCGAAGCAATGGAATTATTTACGATCGGGCACTCCAATCTGAGTATTGAAGCGTTTGTTTTGCTGCTGCAACAACACGGAATTACGGCGGTTGCGGACGTGCGATCGCATCCTTTTAGCCGCTATTTACCTCATTTTAATAAATCCGAAATTAAAGTTTCTCTGTCAAGTGTTGGCATTCAATATGTTTTTTTAGGCAAAGAGTTGGGCGCGAGACCAGAGGATTTAAGCTGTTATGATACTAGCGGTAAAGCTTTATACGATCGCATAGCAGCAACTCCTCTATTTTCCGAAGGAATTCAGCGGTTGATCCAAGGCGCAGCCAATTATAAAATCAGTTTAATGTGTGCGGAAAAAGACCCGATTACTTGTCATAGGACTATTTTAGTTTGCCAGAAACTCAGAGAATTTAATTTACAAATTTATCACATTCTTTCCGATGGCAATTTAGAATCGCACCAGCATTTAGAAGAAAGACTTTTGAGCAAGTTTAACAAAGGCAAAAAAAATAATGAGCCAATTCAGCTAAGCTTGTTTGAATTAGAGCCTCAAGTTAAAGAGGAAATAGTAGATTTAGAAACAGCTTATTATCGTCACGGGTTGGACATCGCTTATGTCACAAAAGAAAGCAATTAATTTATTTACAATTGGTTTCACTCAAAAAAGTGCGGAGGAGTTTTTTGGGATTTTGATGCAAGCGGGAGTCCGCAGGGTGATAGATACGCGGCTGAATAATGTGTCGCAGTTGGCGGGTTTTGCTAAGCGGAAAGATTTAGAGTATTTTTTGCGAACCATTGGCAATATTGAGTACGTTCACATTCTGGATTTAGCGCCAACTCAAGATATTTTGGATGATTATAAAAAGAAAAAGGGAGATTGGGATGTTTATGAACAGAAGTTTTTGGAGTTGATGGGCGATCGACAAATTGAACACAAGGTTTCATCGGATATTATGGACTGTGCGTGTCTGCTTTGTAGCGAACCAAAACCTCATAATTGTCACCGCCGCTTAGTTGCTGAATATCTCAGCGATAAGTGGAAAAATGTCACCATTAATCATCTGTAATTTAGGGAAAATACTGTATCATTGTGGGATGAATCTAAAATCTAAAATCTAAAATCTAAAATCTAAAATCGAATGACTCGGATAATTTGTCTCGCTAATTCCTGGAAACGCGGCGACAGGTGCATCGCCGGAATTAATGAGGTTAAAGGTAAGTGGGTGCGTCCAGTTTCTGACTTACCCGATGGTCAGATTCCTAAAGAAATGCGGCAGATAAATAGACTTGAACCCGCGTTGTTAGATGTTCTAGAAATTCCTCTGGCGAAGACGGGGCCAGACTTTGGGTTTGAGTGTGAAAATCTTTCTGTTTTACCGGGAAAATGGCGGCAAGTTGGGAAGGTTCCGCCAGCATATTTGTTGAAATATTGCAATAGTCAAGCATATATTTTACACAACGATTTGCGATATGTTACGGTAGAGTATATGCAGTCTTTGCCAAAAGGCGATCGCCTAACTTTGCAATTAGTCAAAGCAGTAAGATTTACGGTAAAAAAGCTAAGTCAAAGATTTGAAGGTGGTAATAAATGGGAAGGATCTATTGTCACGCAGCATGGTCAAAGATTGACTGCAACAATTACAGATCCGGTGTTTATTAGAAAGTTAGAATTGGGGTATGTACCGCAAAAAGCTTGTTTGGTAACAGTGAGTTTGAGTATGCCTTGGCGGCCCGATGATTGGGAGGGAGATGACCCTTGTTGGAAGTTGATTGCGGGTGTGGTAGAGTTGCCGGAAGATGTTGTTGATGATGAAATTTAGTTTTGACCCAAATGGGCGATCGATTATTTATTTCTTTTTATTTCCCGCAAAAACTCTGTTCATGCTATAATTCTGCGGGACTGTAGCAGAAAGGGGTGCTTTTTGATGAAAGCAGAATTTTATTTTGACTGTCACAAATATATTTGCAGTTTAGTTCAAGTGGATTTTGTCAAAGAATTAAAAATAAAAAATCATCAAGGTTTTGTTTTGGCTGTTAAGCAAGGACAAAAGATTGGACTTTTGGGAAAAAGTCGTCATAATGCTAAACAAGTTGATGTATCTAAGCCACATTTTTATAATGTAATTAAAGCGGCCATGAGCGCTTTGGAATTAGAAACTAAAAATGAGGTTATATTAGAGAGAAATCGAACTATTGCTGATGCCGAAGAAATGATTCAGCAGCAAAACCGAGAAATTCGCGTTCTTAACGAACAGATTAGAATGCTTGGAACTAAGGTTGATGAATTGTCAAGGGAAAAGCAGCAGTTATCCATGCAGCTAGTAGATAAGGAAATCAGAGAAACTGAAATTAGTCAAAAAATTGATGATTTTCCTGCTTGCGAGGAAGATTTAGTGGCGGCGAAAATTGAGCAAGAGATTGGAGAAGTTGAAATTAATGAAAAAATAGAAGAATTGTCGGTTCAAGCTTCTGGGCTAGACGTGCAGTTAATCCCAAATCAACTGAATGCGGAGGAGATTGAGGAAGAGAAAGAAATCAGCAGGGGCAAGGTTGAGACTGTTGATTTAGAAATTATAGAAGAAGTAGAAGAAAATATCAAACAACTAGAAGTTCCAGGAGGCGAAAGTGAAATTAAGCGACTGCCTAAAATAGCGTCTCACAAAAGGATGAGAAAGAAATCTTAATGCTTTAGTTATATAGCAATTCTCGCATCATTTGTCAATTTATTACGGAGTCCCAGCGGGTTCGGAGAGGGTTGGGGTGGGTAAGAATTTACGAGGCATTTAGGATTGCTATATAACTCATTGAATTGTGGCGATCGCATTTTCGCAAAAATCGTCAGCAGTTAAGCGAAAAAATCCCTTGCAACTCGCCGATTTTCCCGCCGCAGCCTCACCCACAACAGCATTTTGACAAGAATCCAGGGCGATCGGTAAAATAACAGGTACGATGGCTACGCCCCGGCCCCGGCCTACGAACTATTGTCAGCCGCATTAAATCCTTCACTAATTAACCATTTGCCAACAGTCACATAAATGTTGACAATATTGCACAATAGATAAAATTGTAAATATATAGCACCTGCGTTTTTTTACCGCTTATGAATAGCAGATTCCTCGATCGACTCCACCACCCCTCACGCCCCGTCATCGTCTTCGACGGCGCGATGGGAACCAACCTGCAAGTCCAAAACCTCACCGCAGAAGACTTTGGCGGCAAAGAATACGAAGGCTGCAACGAATATCTCGTCCACACCAAACCCGAAGCCGTCGCCAACGTGCACCGGGGATTCCTCGAAGCAGGGGCCGATGTCATCGAAACAGACACCTTTGGCGGGGCTTCCATCGTTCTCGCCGAATATGATTTAGCAGACAAAGCATATTATCTCAACAAAACTGCCGCCGAACTCGCCAAGGGTATCGCCGCCGAATTTTCCACAGCAGAAAAACCGAGATTTGTCGCAGGATCGATCGGGCCAGGCACCAAATTGCCAACATTAGGACACATTGATTTCGACACACTCACCGCCGCTTTTGCCGAACAAGCAGAAGGACTTTATGACGGTGGCGTTGACTTATTTATTGTCGAAACTTGTCAAGATGTGCTGCAAATTAAATCAGCATTAAATGCCATTGAAGAAGTATTTAAGAAAAAAGGTGCGCGAATTCCGTTAATGGTATCAGTCACAATGGAAGCCACCGGCACAATGTTAGTCGGTTCCGACATCAGCGCCGCCCTAGCCATTTTGCAGCCGTACCCCATAGATATCTTAGGATTAAATTGTGCCACCGGGCCCGATCGCATGGCCGAACACGTCAAATACCTTTCCGAACATTCACCCTTCGTCGTTTCCTGCGTTCCCAACGCCGGTTTACCCGAAAACATCGGCGGCCACGCGCACTACAAACTCACGCCCATAGAATTAAAAATGGCCTTGATGCGCTTTGTCGAAGACTTAGGCGTGCAAGTCATCGGTGGCTGCTGCGGCACTCGCTACGATCACATTCGCGAACTATCAGAAATTGGCAAAACTCTTAAACCCAAAATTCGCGAAATTACTTGGGAACCTTCCGCCGCTTCAATTTACACCGCCCAACCCTACGAACAAGAGAATTCCTTCTTAATTGTCGGCGAAAGACTCAACGCCAGCGGTTCCAAAAAATGCCGCGATTTGCTAAACGCCGAAGACTGGGATGGTTTAGTAGCAATGGCTAGGGAACAAGTGCGAGAAGGCGCGCACATTCTCGATGTCAACGTGGATTATGTCGGCCGCGACGGCGTGCGAGACATGAAAGAATTAGTCTCCCGCGTTGTGACAAATGCAACTCTCCCTTTAATGCTGGATTCCACAGAATGGGAAAAGATGGAAGCAGGCTTAAAAGTTGCGGGCGGCAAATGTTTGCTGAATTCCACTAACTATGAAGACGGAGAACCGCGTTTTTATCAAGTTTTGGAGTTGGCGAAAAAATACGGCGCGGGCATAGTTATCGGGACGATTGATGAAGACGGAATGGCGAGAACCGCAGACAAAAAATTTGCGATTGCCCAACGCGCCTATAACGCCGCCGTCGCCTACGGAATTCCCCCCCAAGAAATCTTTTTTGACACCCTAGCATTGCCCATTTCCACCGGGATTGAAGAAGACAGAAAAAACGGCAAAGCCACCATCGAATCCATCCGCCGCATTCGCCAAGAATTACCAGGCTGTCACGTAATTTTAGGAGTTTCTAACATCTCCTTCGGCTTGAATCCGGCGGCGCGGCAAGTTTTGAATTCCATGTTTTTGCACGAAGCAATGCAAGCGGGGATGGACTCGGCAATTGTCAGCGCCAATAAGATTTTGCCCCTGGCGAAAATCGACCCCAAACACCAAGAAATCTGCCGTAAACTGATTTACGACGAACGGGAGTTTGACGGCGAAATTTGCGTTTATGACCCCTTGGGCGACCTGACAACGGTGTTTGCGGGCAAAACTACCAAGCGCGATCGTACAGAAGACGCAAGCCTCCCGGTAGAAGAACGCCTCAAGCAGCACATCATCGACGGCGAACGCATTGGGCTCGACATCCAACTCGCCAAAGCATTAGAAACCTATCCGCCCCTCCACATTATCAATACCTTCTTGCTAGACGGGATGAAAGTAGTCGGAGAATTGTTCGGTTCGGGACAAATGCAACTGCCATTTGTATTGCAGTCAGCAGAAACAATGAAAGCGGCAGTTGCCTATCTAGAACCGCACATGGAAAAGTCCGAATCCGGGGACAACGCCAAAGGCACATTCATCATCGCTACTGTCAAAGGCGACGTTCACGATATCGGCAAAAACTTGGTTGATATTATCCTATCAAACAACGGCTACCGAGTGATCAACTTGGGAATTAAACAGTCGGTTGATAATATCATCGAAGCCTACGAAAAGCACAAAGCCGACTGTATAGCCATGAGTGGCTTGCTGGTAAAATCCACCGCATTTATGAAAGAAAATCTGGAAGTGTTCAACCAGAAAGGAATCACGGTTCCGGTAATTTTGGGCGGCGCGGCTTTGACTCCCAAGTTTGTACATGAAGACTGCCAAAATACTTATAAAGGTAAAGTAATTTATGGCAAAGATGCGTTTTCTGACTTGCACTTTATGGACAAACTCATGCCAGCAAAATCTGCTGGAAAATGGGAAGATTTGCAAGGATTTTTAGATGAAATAGAGGATGATAATGGGGCGGTTAAAGAAGCTAAAGCGGCGCCAGAAATTTCTGTAGAAGAGGCTAAGAAAGCAGACACTCCTGTGGTGATAGATACTAGGCGATCCGAAGCAGTTGCTGCAGATATCGATCGCCCGACTCCTCCTTTCTGGGGAACGAAACTGTTGCAGGGAGAAGACATCCCATTTGAGGAGATTTTCTGGCACTTAGATTTGCAAGCTTTAGTTGCCGGTCAGTGGCAGTTCCGCAAGCCCAAAGACCAATCGCGGGAAGAATACGACGCTTTCTTAGCTGAGAAAGTTTATCCCATCTTGGAAGAGTGGAAACACAAAATTATCACCGAAAAGTTACTGCAGCCGCAAGCAATTTACGGGTATTTTCCCTGTCAAGCTGAAGGTAATTCTTTGCATTTGTACGATCCGGAAATTATGAATGGCGGGCAAACAATAATCAGTGGCGGGCAAACAATAATCAGTGGCGGGCAAACAATAATCAGTGGCGGGCAAACAATAATCAGTGGCGGGCAAGATGCCCACCCCACAAAAGAAAGTGGCACAGGCATCTTGCCTGTGGCTGCAACAGAAAGTGGCACAGGCAAGATGCCTGTGGCTGCAACAGAGAGTGGCACAGGCATCTTGCCTGTGGCTGCAACATTCACATTTCCCCGCCAAAAATCGGCGCGCCGGCTGTGCATTGCCGACTTCTTTGCGCCCAAAGAATCGGGTAAAATCGATGTATTTCCGATGCAAGTAGCGACAGTGGGAGAAATTGCTACAGAGTACGCGCAAAAGCTATTTGCTAACAATCAATATACCGACTATCTCTACTTTCACGGATTAGCGGTACAGACAGCGGAAGCAATAGCAGAATGGACTCACGCGCGAATTCGGCGGGAATTGGGATTTGGTAGCGAGGAACCGGACAACATTCGCGATATGCTGGCGCAAAGATATCGCGGTTCGCGGTACAGTTTCGGCTATCCTGCTTGTCCGAATATGGCGGATCAGTATAAGCAACTGGAATTGTTAAAGTGCGATCGTATCAACCTGTACATGGATGAAAGCGAACAACTTTATCCCGAACAATCAACAACCGCAATTATCACCTATCACCCAGCAGCCAAATACTTCAGCGCTTAATTTATAGGGTGCGCTAGCAGCACCTTTCTCTCGTTTTCCTCGTTTTTATACTCGTTCCCCGGTACAACCTGGGAACGAGAAACCAAATTAAAATAACAAAAAAGCACCTTAAAAAAAGTGCTTTCCTGAATATGAACTTTCCGTGTCTGACGAAACATTTACGAGTAATTCCGGGGAGTGCGTGCACCTGCAGATGCTCCTACCATCGAAGCAACTAAACCCAATAGCGAGCCGAACAAAAATGACCAACCAGCTTTCGCAGCATTACCAGCGATATTGCGAGTATCCTGAGCAGTTACGTTAGGCGCTTGGTTCGGCAAATCGACGCCGCTTTGCTGCGCTTGATTAATTGCTTCTCCCGCATTCGCAGCTATGACGCCAAAAGTGCCGGCCACGCCATTTGCTAACAGCCAAGAGCCGATTGTTAAGGTGGTTGCCCACAAAATTGCTCCGTTCAAAAGCGCTGTGTTGCGGTTCATCGGGCCGCAAGCACGAGCAGTTACCCAACCGCCAACGGCCAAGCTAATTAACAAACTGATAATTGACCAAATTCCGACGCCGGTACCCACGTCTCCTGAAATAGTGCGCGGAGCTCCTGAACCAGCAATGCTGCTCAAGCCGATCGCAGCGCCCAATGCACTTAACACCAGTTGTGTGGCGATCGCAATTACCAAACCCGAAAAAATCGGGCCCCAACGTACTCGATCGTGGTATTCCATCACTGAATTTACCACCACGGGTTCGGTACCAACGTTATCTACAGGTCTATTTACGTATGACATAGGTTTTTCTTTCCTCTTAGAGTTGCTTTAATTTTTAACAATCTTTCACTTAAGCATTGATTGTGGCTGAGATTGATAAAAACTATATCTGCCTGGGGAAATAACCAGTATCTATGTCTGAAGAAAGAAACGAAAAAGTCATCCGCCCCCAGCCACCCGCTATTAGCGAATGACTGATGACTGATGACTCATGAGTGATAACTATTTTATCCCGTTGGAAAAGTTCCCGGATGTATACAGGAAATGCGGACGTATACAGAAAATACAGCTTAACGCAATCTTACAGCCGTTCCAACGGCAGTAATCAGCAGCAAAGCCCCGCTGGAGTCTACATTAATCGTGCCGGTGTCAACTTCCACCCCGATTACGGCATTGGCGCCGAGGCGCTGGGCCCGTTTTTCCAGTTCCGCGAGGGCATCTCGCTGTCCTTTGAGAAACACTTCCTCGTAACTGCCGGTGCGCCCGCCGATGATGTCGCGAATGCCCGCGAAGAAGTCTCGCAGGGCATTGGTGCCGTAGACAACCTCAGCAGTTACAATTCCCAGGTAAGATTGAATTTCTGCTCCTTGGATGATATCAGTTGTTGTTACAATCATCAGTTGGCCTCAATCGCGAAAATTTTGAGTGGGTCTTGTTCTGTAGATTTACTACATCTCGCCACTCAAACATTCCTGGTAAATCATCAGTTGTCAGCTTGTCAAGCTGACAGCAACTCGCTCTTCCATTCCACATACTCTTTGAAACACATGGCCGTGCACAAACAAAGTCTCTTGGTATTCACTACGTTGCTAATAGCAGGATTCGCTGTCACAGCGCCGCAAATAGCGCTCTCAGCAGAAACAGTCGTTCAAGTCAACCCTCAAAATGATTCAAATTTAGATGCTCTGCTGCGACAAGGGCGCGAGTTTGTAGATGTAGGAGACTACAGTAGCGCGATCGCCATTTATCAGGAAGCTGCGCGTTTAGATACGGAAAACCCGCGCATTTTTTCTGGTATTGGCTATTTAGAAGCGCGTCAAGGCAACTATGAAGCCTCAGTAGAATTTTACCAACAAGCGATCGGTCTGGAACCGAACAATGCGGACTTCCAATACGCATTAGGATATGCTATGGCGAATTTACAAAACTACCCCGCAGCCGCCACAGCTTATCGCCGCGCCGCTGCGCTCGATCGCAAAAATGTCAATGCCCGCATCGGTCTGGGAGTGGTACTCTTTCAGCAAAAAGATTACAGCGGTTCTTTTAAAGCATACCAAGAGGCGATCGCCCTCGATCCAAAAAGTTGGCAAGCTTATTCTTCAATGGGTTTAGTATTGATCCAGCAGGGAAGTTTTGCCAGTGCTGTCACCGTGCTCCAACAAGCAGCCGAACTCGCTCCCAAACAAGCAGGTGTCCAGTTAAAATTAGGCACTGCTTTGCTGCGGGCAGGCTATACTTCCGAAGGGCTAGCAGCTTTTGAAGAAGCTGCAAAATTGGAGCCCCGGAATCCAGAAGTGCAGCTAGAAATTGGCGAACTTCTCCAGGATCAAAACGACTTCGACGGAGCGCTTATAGCTTATCAGCGGGCTATTGCGGTACGACCGAATTTAGTGGAAGCACACGCAGGAATCGGGGAAATTCAACTGAAAAAACAAGATTTTTTAGGAGCAATTACCACTTTTAGGCGAGTGATTGGACTCGATCCAAACCGGGCAGAAGCTTATTACAATATGGGTACGGCACTCAAAGCGCGCGCTCGCAAATCCGAAGCAATTGAAGCTTTTAAACAAGCCCTCGACACTTACCGCCAGCAAGGCAACAATGATGGTGTACAAAAAGCTGAGGCTGCGCTCCAGCAACTAAAGTAATATGTCTCAATGTACTAATAGGTAATTGGCTAGCAGTTTTGAGTGTGGAGTAAGTATTTTTCCTAGGGCTTAACTCCTTCCACTCCCCGTCTTGCAAGGAAAAAAGCAATCTCAAAACTGTTTCTCTTCCCTATTCCCAATGCCCCCTTTCCTCTTCCTTCTTCCTTCTTACTTCCTTTGCGTAAATTGTTTAATTTAACGCAGATAAATTTGCCTAAATATAGTACAATATTGGCGCAATTGGAGAAGGGTGAGTGCTCGGTAAGTTTAAGCAGAAATCAGGGCGATCGCACAACAGGATTTTGTCAAAGCTCCCTCTTTTGTAATATGCTAAAAGGGCTTACTGACAATGAATCTATTTCTATTGGTAGAGACAGCCAACTTGTTAACATTTGTAAAATAAGCAAAATATCCTCTCCCTAGAACTTCATCTATGCAAACGTATGATGTCATTATCATAGGCGCAGGTCACAACGGACTCGTCTGTGCATCTTATCTGCTGAAAGCTGGATATACCGTCCTGTTGTTAGAAAAACGTTCGGTTCCCGGGGGCGCAGCAACTACTGAAGCGGCCATTCCCGAATTACCGGATTTTAAATTCAATATGTGCGCGATCGACCACGAGTTTATCCATTTAGGGCCAGTTGTAGAAGAATTAGAACTGGAAAAATACGGTTTAGAATATCTTTTCTGCGATCCAGTGGCTTTTTGTCCGCATCCCGACGGTAAATATTTCTTAGCGCACAAATCCGTTGAAAAAACTTGTGCTGAAATTGCCCGCTACAACGAGCGCGACGCTAAAAAATATGCCGAATATACAGACTTTTGGCAGCGGGCTTTAGGGGCAATGGTTCCGATGTTTAATGCGCCACCAAAATCGATCGTAGATATTCTGGGAAACTACGATATTTCAAAAATCAAAGATTTATTGTCAGTCATCGGTTCACCCGACAAAACGCTGGACTTTGTTCGCACGATGCTCACCAGCGCTGAAGACCTTCTCAACGAGTGGTTTGACGAGGAATTTATCAAAGCACCCCTAGCAAGATTCGCCGCAGAACTAGGCGCGCCTCCTTCGCAAAAAACCCTTGCTGTAGGCGCAATTATGCTGGCAATGAGACACAATCCCGGCATGGCAAGACCGCGCGGTGGGACGGGTGCATTAGTGCAAGCGCTGCTCAATTTAGTGAAAAGTTATTCCGGTGTGGTACTTACCGACCAGCACGTCGAGAAAATATTAGTTGATGATGGTCGCGCTGTGGGAGTTCGAGTTGCCAACGGCACGGAATACCGTGCGACAAAAGGTGTCATTTCTAATATTGATGCTAAGCGCTTGTTTCTGCACTTAATGGACTCCAGCGATGTTGACAGTGCCGACCCGGATTTGCGGGAAAGATTGGAGCGCAAAATTGTTAACAACAACGAGACTATTCTCAAAATAGACTTAGCTCTCAATGAAATGCCCAAGTTCGATCGCTGGAATCATCGGGACGAATATTTAATTGGTTCGGTTTTAATTGCAGACTCGGTAAAACACGTTGAAATTGCTCACAGCGAGCCTTCAATCGGCAGAATTCCCGACTCTGATCCATCGATGTATGTAGTGTTTCCGACGGTACTAGACCCGTCAATGGCTCCCCCCGGACATCATACGGCTTGGATTGAATTTTTTGCTCCTTACCAGATCGAAAATGCTGAAGGAACCGGCCAGCACGGTACGGGTTGGACGGATGAGCTCAAAAACAAAGTTGCCGATCGCTGCATCGATAAATTAGCAGAATACGCGCCAAATATCAAAAATTCAATTATAGGGCGCCACGTGGAAAGTCCGGCAGAATTGGGAGAGCGTTTGGGGGCTTTGAAAGGGAATTATTATCACGTTGATATGACGCTAGATCAGATGATATTTTTCCGTCCTTTGCCGGAGTTGGCGAATTACAAAACGCCGATCGACGGTTTGTTCCTCACGGGGGCGGGAACGCATCCGGGTGGCTCAATTTCGGGGATGCCGGGACGCAATACCGCTCGCGTTTTCATGCACTCGCAGCAGCCTTTCGCGCAGACTTTAGCAGATGCGGCTAATACTCTGAAAGCGAAGGGGAAGTCGGTATTTCGGAGTAATGAGAAGTAAGATTTTTAGCAACCGCAGATGAGGGCAGATAGACGCAGATGAATCACATCTGCGTTTGTTTGTTTGTATTGATTTATCTGTTGGCAAGTGCGATAATTTTTTCTGGTTGATTCCCTGTGAAGGGAAAACGATTTGCGAGCGCTATTAATACCATTTAGTCCTGGACGCATAAATACCAAAGAAACCGGGTTTTTACCAGTTTTAAAGGTCTGGATACAGTATTTTCGCAAAAACCCGGTTTCTGACCACCCCTGCGTCCAGGACTACCCTTTTTAAATCTGGTGCATCTTTCGCGAGCGCTGGCGGTGGTTCACGTTCCCTCTAATCTGTTAAAATATTTTTGCATCCGAGAGCATATTCCATTGATAAAATTCTCAATTCTCAATATTAGAAGAACAAGTTAACGCGGAAGGCATTTTTAAACTTAGTGTCGCAGCCAAACCTCTAATGAAAGCAGAACAGGCAAGTCCCTGGTAGAAGTCGCTCCCCATCGGCATATCAGGGCGATAGCCACCGATCCCCACCATCTCGCATTCTCCTCAATTCATACTTTATGCGGATGAAAACGCCGGCCCCAAGTTGAGAGACTGAGAAGTGGCGTTACCCTTTTTTTAGCGATGGCAAACCGAGTTTTGATTGTCGGCGGCCGAGGACGAATTGGCAGCAGTGTTGCCCAAGACCTTGTTACCCATACCGACGCAGAAATTACCGTTACCGGACGCAACTCTGAAGCCTCTATTGGGCCGGGATTGCCGCCGGATCGGGTGCAGTACCAAACTTTTGATTTAGCGGACAGTGCAGCCCTGCAAAAAGCTGTTTCAGAGTCTAATCTTGTGGTTCACTGTGCGGGGCCTTTTCACTACCGAGACGCTAGTGTACTGAAAACTTGCATAGAAGCAGGTGTTAATTATACTGATGTCAGCGACAGCCGCAGTTTTACTCGCAGAGCTTTAGACTTGCGCGAAACAGCTAAAAATGCTGGAATTACTGCTATTATTAACACGGGGATTTTTCCCGGTGTGTCTAATAGCATGGTGCGGCGAGATGTGGAGCAATTAGATGAAGCAGAAAACATCCATTTGAGTTATGTTGTCGGAGGTTCTGGCGGTGCTGGCGTTACCGTCATGAGAACCACTTTTTTAGGTTTGCAAACTCCTTTTGACGTTTGGGCCGATCGCAAGTGGCAGCAAGTAAAACCCTACAGCGATCGCGAAACAATTGAATTTCCCGCACCCTACGGCAACACAGGCGTTTACTGGTTCGATATGCCGGAAGCAATCACTTTGCCCGAAACTTTCCCCGTCAAATCAGTTGTGACTAAATTCGGTACGTCTCCCGACCTTTACAATCACCTTACCTGGTTTGTTGCCAAGTATTGGCCCGCTAGCTGGCTCAAAAATAACTCTGTGATTGAATTTCTCTCCTACGTCAGTTATGGGATGACCAGTGTTAGTAATAGTTTTAGTGGGGTTGGTGTGGCCGTGCGATCGCAAGTGACCGGTCTCAAAAACGGTCAACCCGCTAAAGTTTGCTCGACAGCGATACACCCTAGTGCAGCAGTCGCTACGGGCCTCGGTACTGGCAGCATAGCTCAATTAATGTTAGAAGGAAAACTGGAAAAACCGGGCGTTTGGTCGGTCGAACAAGCTCTTTCTACTGAGCTATTTGAACGAGCTATGCAGAACAGAAAACTAGACATAGAGCAGGTTGTTTTGTAGTTAGTTAGGTTATTTATAGCAATTTAAAATCTTGGAAAATAGGATTTTTGCCAGAACTGCGAAGACGCGAAAGACGCGCCTAAAAAGAAGAGTCAGGGGCTTCTTAATTGATGGGAAAACCCCTAGATAGGGTTCCTCGCAGGAATTGCGATCGCCCCTGATAGGAGATGAGTTCCGCTTGTATAACTAATCTATCTTTTGGTAGAAGTAATAATAACAAGCAGGCGCTTAAGATATGGGATGTCACGGGAAACATCCCTTTTGGCTCGCTCTAGATGCGGTAGCTGCGACACAGATTGCGATTGAACCAAGGTTGTCAATGTGCGATCGCAGTGAAGGGGCGACAAACACCATAATTTTTGCGGAAAAATACGAGGAGAAGTTGATATGAAGCGGGTTTTAAAAGCTCTAGGACAAACATTGAGCCAAAGCATTTTGCTGGTATGTACCCTGGCGTTCATTGGTCTGCTAAGTCTAGCGATCGTACCCAGTCAGGCTGCTTACGCAGGTCAAGACAGAACTCAGGCGCAGCCAGAAGCTAAAATTACTGACCCCGCAGAAAGTTTCGAGGATCTCAATCCCCAAGCAGCTTACGAAGAAATAGTCAAAACCTCTCAAAATCCTGCAACGGTCGAGAAAGCTTACGACGAAAGCTTAAAGGAGTACAAGGGAGAACACCCGCAAGAAGGCATAGTTCAAAAAGCTGAAGAGTTGATCGAAAAGGTAACTGGCAACTAATAAATCAAGAGATTTATATCTAACTCAAGTTGCTGGTAAATAAACAGCTTCAGTGAATAAACAAGGGAGCCGAGTTTAGAACTCACTTGAACATCACGATCTAGGGTGCGCCGAGGCGCACCTTATCCCTTGAGAGTAGCGTGTAAAACTCGTTTTTGAGTCGAGAAGTATTTGATCGTTTCCTTCCTTTTGAAGCTAGCAGCTTCATCCTTAAGGCAGATGAATAGATATGAATTTAAAAGGTAAATTTAATCATAGTTACAGTTAGATAAAAGGAAAAAATATCATGAGCGATGACAAAAAAACGGTACATGAACCTGATGCTAACCTAGATCCGCTTTCGGGGGAAACCGGGGCTCATCCAGTCGCAACGGGTATTGGTGCGGCGAGTGCCGGTGCTGCGGGTGCTGCGATCGGCGGTGCCATCGGCGGGCCTGTAGGAGCAGTTGTCGGCGCTGTTGTGGGTGCCTTTGGCGGCGGTTTGGCGGGCAAAGGTGTGGGCGAGGCGATCGACCCCACGGTAGAAGATGCTTACTGGCAAAGCAACTACAGTTCCCGTCCTTACGTGGACACGAGCGCGACTTACGAAGACTATCAGCCTGCATACCGCACGGGTTATGAGGGATACACCCGCTATGGCGCTACTGGTAAGAAATACGACGAGATCGAACCGGATTTGCAGCGCGACTACGAAACAAATCGCGGTAAGTCTAATGTGACTTGGGAAAAAGCTAAGCACGCCACGCGCGACGCTTGGGATCGGGTGGAACGGGCTGTTCCTGGCGATATTGACAAAGACGGCCGCTAAGGGCTTACGCCAAGTATTTCTCAGTCTTGGAGACACACAAACTCAAGCATTCCGGTGATTTTTAGCCGGGTACCGGAATCGAGGGAAGTGTTTGATAAAAAAACCCGGCTGCGTTTTGGACTGTTGTTGATAGGTAACACAGTTTTTAACGCGAGTTTAGCGAAGTTTTTGGGGATTTTCAGCCCCTCTCTACATCGGAGAGGGTATTTTTATGCTCCCTTAAAATTGCATTTTTCAGGACGATTTTTCTTTCACAGGGCTGTTCGCTGTGAGAACTCGCTATAGACGTAGAGCCTTTGCTGTGCGTGAGTTTAGCACTCCTAAAAAATGCTTTTTACAAAATCGGGATGCTTCCGTTTGAGATTAACATTTTTTTTTGACTATTAGCCTTAAAATTAAACTTATTCAGGACTGAGGCATCGATTGCATATTTCTGTCATTGTTCGCGATGCGCTTTCTTCAATCGCAGCCGGATCGTAAAGCGTCGGTGGCTTCAATTCCGATAATTGTTAACCTAAATCCTCTCATTCAAAATTGGTATTACTTGTGGATGAAATGTTGGAAAGAGCTTGGACACTCAAGCAAAATTTAATTGACTTTGTGCTGGATGCTGAGGGAGAGTTGGCGGTAGCTTTGGAAGCTTATGCAGCAGCTCGATCGACCGGCGAGCGCTACGATATTGCTCAGCAAAATCAAGTGATTGACAGTTTTACTATCGAAGGTAAAGTCGGAGAGAAAACGCCGATCGACTTATTTGTCGAAAGTCAGCCGGATTTAACCGAGAGCGATCGTAGCTTGCTCGAAAGTTGGGAGCACAGAAGCTTCACTGGCTTATTTGAAATCACTCAACTTTCCCCCGACAGGTTTGAACTGATGAACTGGCTGACGGCTAAGCACTACGTTGTCAAGCCCAACAGTCCTAATTTTCTTGCAGAAATGTCTCGCTTTAAGTTAGGAGAAATCTTGCTGGCTCGGATTTCTCCCCTTACCGATGACTGGTGGATACTTTCGAGCTCTCCCATCCCGAAGGGGAAATTGGGTAAGCCGAAGTTGGCGGTGGCGATCGGTAATTTCAAGCAAAATCACAAAAATAACCTATACAGCGATGCCCCGGAATTGTTAGAGCAAGCTTGGCAGTCAGTAGAAAAGTACCATGAAGATTTTACCGAATTTTTTGGCAGTGAGGAATTGACGCTATCGGGATATCACCTGAATAAACAGTTGGCTGAATTTCAGGAATTTATCACTAAAAAACGCCTAGCTGATATGGGCGTTGATGGAAGTAAATCTCTGGCGGATATCGTTGAAGATGCCGGAGTCGATCGAGAAGAAGTCAAAGCAGCAGCCATCGCCGCTGCAGGTGCTGATGCTAAAGCAGTTGAGGTAATGCTCGACAGCAATGCTAGTGCAAAAATGGTAATGCCGAAAGTCGAATTGCCCGATCGCTTCAAGAAAGCCGAACAGGTGAGTGCACTTTCTCATCCTCGCTGGGGACAAACCTTTTTGTCTACTTACGCTCAATTTACTGCACTGCTAGCAGCCGAAGACTTTTCAACCGTTCCCGGTTACGAAAAGCTGGTGCGTAACTATCTCGAAGATCCTGCAATTAATGTCTGGATTTGGCAACGGTTAGCTAAAGTTAATCCAGCGAAATTAGAACAAATTTTGCAAACTGTATTGCAGCGGACTAATTTTCAGATCGATCGCGATTTAGATGCCCTGCTGCAAGAGTTTAAAAAACCCTTAGAACCCGAACTCCCGGAAATTGCCAGCGTTCCCCTGCACCTGCACAACTTATTTCAGGAAGCTTTAGGCGAAGTTAATAAGTCAAAATCCAAGCCACAGGAGAAAAAGAAAAGCTCTAAGGGCTTTAAATCCTGATTTTAGGAACAGGCCGAAAAGCCTGTTCCTAATCTGCCTACTGGCATCACAATCTCTGCACTTCACCGTAAAATTACTTACTCTATCCCATCTAAAATTTCAACTCTAAAATCGATTGACCGAAGTTGAAAAACCCGGAATATTAGTGCGATCGTCCCGCTCGCGAGTTGCAGTGCGAGCGCCCCCGCTCGCGCTGCAACTCGAAAAATTATGATTCCGATGAAGCGCGGAAACGATATCAGTCCTGTTTAATTCAAACTTTAAAAATCACAACTATTTTCAGTAATATAACTGAACTCAATATTTTTTTGTTCGCTCAAACTTGGTGGAATTATCCATCTGTGTCAGCGCCGAGGGATTGGCATCGAAATTAAAACTCTACCGCTAAACTTCAAGATTTATTTCTTTTGACACTTGACTCAAACAAGGTGTTATGATGGGAAATATAAAAAAATAGTCTTCATAAGTTTGAGCGCTGACTACAATGATGCAAAATCTATTGAAACACGTGCGGGAATTGCAGGGACATATTGAGCAACTACCTGTAGATAAACAGGCGATTTTAACAAGCACTTTCGAGCATTTGTCCGCATCTTTACAAGAATTGGCTGCAGAGTTTCAGTCGCTTTTGTTGTCTAAACAATCCCAAGTCAAGTTAGAAAGAATTAACAGCAATTTAGAGATTAAAGTTGCCCAGCAAGCTGCTACTATCAGACATTTAGAGCAGCAGTTAGAGCAAAGCCAGATGCTGTACAAAAAGGTGACTCAGGCACTGACAAAAGGGGAATCCCGACTGCAAAGTCTCCTGCGAAATTCTTCCGATTTGATGACAATTCTCGAAGCAGACGGACGCATCCGAGACCAAAATTCGATCGCAGCAGAGCGGATGTTAGGCTACAATCTAGAACAAAGAATTGGCGAATTCCAAGACGATTTGATCCACCCAGACGATCTTCCTGTTTGGCAAGCATATTTGGCCAAATTACTCAAACAGCCAGGGATTGCACCGCCTGTAGAATATCGGAAACGCCACGCTAACGGTTCTTGGGTGTATTTAGAAGTCATTGGTAACAATTTACTCCACGATTCCAGCATCAACGGCATAGTCATCAATTCCCGCGATATCACAGAGCGCAAGTTCTCAGAAGCAGCTTTGGAAAAATCGCAAAAGCAAATCGTTAATATCTTAGAAAAAATCACAGACGGCTTTTATGTGCTCAACCGCCAGTGGCAGTTTACCTACCTCAACGCGAAAGCAGAGCAGTGCTGGCAAAGAGGGCGTCAAGAACTTATAGGTAAAAATATTTGGGATGAGTTTCCTGATACAGCCGACACGATTTTTTTCAAGCAGTTTTACAGAGCGGTATCTGAGAACGTTAATGTTAAATTTGAAGGATATTACCCGCAGCTAAATATTTGGTTTGAAGTCGAGGCTTATCCCTCGGAAGAAGGTTTGTCGGTGTTTTTTCAAAATATAACCGATCGCAAAAATGCAGAAAACGCACTGCGAGCATCAGAATCGCGCTACCGTATTCTCTCGCAAATGACTTCAGATTTTGCCTATTCTTTTAAAGTATTGCCTGACAATACCTGGGCCTGCGAATGGATGACTGAAGCTTTTACTAAAATTACGGGTTATACTCCCAAAGAAATCGCAACTTCCGGCGGTTTACAATTCGACTGCATTCATCCCGACGACCTAGAAATGCTGCTGGAACAAATGCAGCTTCGTTCATCTAGCCGCAAGGAAGTAAGCGAGTATCGAATTGTCACCAAATCCGGTGAAATCCGGTGGCTGTGGGATTGTCGGCAAGTTGTGTGGGATGAAGTCGAGAACCGCGCTGTCGGCATTTATGGTGCTTGTCAGGACATCACACAACACAAGCTGGTAGAGGCTAAATTGTGCGAAACCAATCAAGTTTTACAAGGCTTAATTAAAGCTTTGCCGCTGGCAGTTGTCGGGGTTGATAGTAATGCTTTGGTGACGGTGTGGAATTCTGCGGCGGAGCGAGTTTTTGGCTGGAAGGAGTCTGAGGTTGTGGGGGAGCTTTTGCCGATCGTCCCTAGCGATGAAAACGTAAATTTTTATGCGATGTTTCAGTCAGAATTGGCAGGGGAAGCGCAAGTTGCTAGGGAATGTCGGCGGCGGCGGAAAGACGGTTCATCAATTGATGTCTGTATTTGGACTGCACCGATGCGAGATTCTGAGGGCTTGACTTCTGGCACTATCAAGATAGTTTCTCAGATTTCAGAAGCAAACGGAATGGAGGAAAATATGGGCTGGTTGCAATCCCGCAGAGATCGACTAGAACCATTTTGGGCGCGTTATGTCAAGCTTCCTGCGGGAATTAAAAATTTACAAACAACCTGAAACCAAAGTCTTGTGGGGTGGGCACTCTTAGCCCGCCCCAAAAATACAATTTAGATGCGGGACACCTTAGCTTCACGTTTTTTAATCTTCGACTTGCCGAACAGCCATGCGTTGCAGTGGCAGACTGAGTATGCTGGAAACTGTCAACAAGTAAGATAGAACCGTGGTCAGCTTCAGACTTGCCAACAACCAGTTGTCCTCCGGCAGAGGCATCTTTAGGGCAAAGACAGACATGGAGTAGACTATTGAGTAAACAAAACTCATCTTAATTAGGATTTCTTCGCTTAAAGTGCGATCGTCCCTTGGCTGCGATTTGCGATCGCTCAGCAAAATTAGACCCGCAATAGAAGCCACACAAGAAACCATAACGAGATAGTCATGCCAGTTAAGCTCAACCATTTTCAAACTTCCTTGATATCCTAATTTTTAGAATCTGACATCAGTCTAAAGGATAAGTTTTCCCAGTCAAAACAATAGTTACAAATTGACACAGCGGTAGTTACAAATCTCAATGAAAAATAATCGCGATCGGCAGCCACAGACTCGTTTAGTCAGCCGCCAAGGACAATTCCCCTTAAATATTGTCAAGTTGGGAGTACCTCGCCTGCATTTTGCCGACCTCTACCACAGGCTGCTAACTCTTTCTTGGCCTCGATTTTTCATCCTGATTTGTCTCTCCTATACAGTCGCGAATTCTTTATTTGCCTTAGCTTACTTGGCGGGAGGAGATTGCATTGCTAACGCGCGGCCGGGTTCTTTCCCAGATGCCTTTTATTTCAGCATCCAAACAATGGCGACGATCGGCTACGGCGCCATGTATCCGCGCACGGATTACGCTAATACTATAGTTGCGATCCAAGCGCTTTTTGGTTTGTGGGGAGTAGCAATGGTGACGGGACTGGCTTTTTCGAGATTTTCTCGACCAACAGCCAGAGTTATCTTCAGCCGCGTAGCTGTAATCGCTCCTTTCAACGGCGTTCCGACTCTGATGTACCGCACTGCAAATCAGCGTTTTAACCAGATTTTAGAAGCGCAGCAGCGAGCTACTTTGATCCGTGACGAGGTAACAGCGGAAGGAGAATTTATGCGGCGTTTTTACGATTTGCAATTAGTGCGGAGTCACTCTCCGGTTTTTGCATTAACTTGGACGGTTATGCACGCAATTGATGAGAACAGTCCTTTGTACCAACTTACTGCAAAAGACTTGATGGAACAGCAAGCAGAAATTGTAATTACGTTAACAGGAATTGACGAAACTGTTTCGCAAACTATTCATGCGCGACATTCTTTTGTGGCGTCTGAAATTATGTGGAATATGCGGTTTGTAGATATTCTTTTGCAATCGGCGACGGGAGGGCGGGTGGTTGATTATACTCGGTTTCACGATGTGAAGCCTGTTGAATGAAAGTTTTGATTTAGCCACCAGTGCTAGAATACCTGTATGGCCAAAAAAAGTTAATATTTATGAACTCAATAACTGCAAATACGACACTGAAAGAATTGCAAGCGCAACTCTTAGCTTTAACTCCCGAAGAGAAGGCTCAAGCTATAGAATTACTAGCCCAAAGTTTAAGAAAATTTTGGTCTGGAATTCAAAAGACTCCCGGCGTGTGCGGCGGCGATGCTTGCATCAGACAAACGCGAATTCCTGTTTGGGTACTGGTGAATGCTCGCGGTTTAGGTATTTCTGAGGCTGAACTCCTAGAAGACTATCCGACTCTGCGTGCCGCTGATTTGGCGAATGCTTGGGCTTATGCTGAGGCATATTCTGATGAGATTGAAACAGCAATTCAAGAACAGGAAGAGGCATAAACAGTGGCAGATATTTATAGCGCGATCGCACAAAGCATTAAAAATGAAATATTTTACCATTTTAAATCAGCCTTTTATGAACGGGCAAGATGCCCGTTCCACAAGAAATTCATTCTTTGTGGAACGGGCATCTTGCCCGTTCTTGAAAATGGTACAACATCTCAGTTAACATAAACAAAATACTCCTCGTACTATGCGAATAATTCATACTGCTGACTGGCATTTAGGGCGACGTTTTCGAGGGATCGATCGCACTTTTGAAATTGCGATCGCCCTCGAACAGATTTTGAAGCAAGCAAAAGCATTGGATGTCGATGCTGTGCTCGTTGCGGGCGACATTTTCGACGTGCCCAACCCTCCCGCTTACGCCGAACGCATTGCTTATAACTTTTTCTGCGAACTCCAAGCGGCAGGAATTCCCGCAATTGCGATCGCCGGTAATCACGATTCGGCATCCCGCATCGACAGCATCGCGCAATTGCTTTCCCTCGCCGGTGTTCGCGCTTTAGGCAAACCCAGGCTTTCCGCCGACGGCGGCACGATTACTCTCAATACAAAAAGCGGTAAACTTTGTGTGGGCGCGATGCCTTTTGCTTCCGAACAAAGACTGTTAGATGCTAATTCTCTCTGGCAGTCTGGCGATGCCGATCGCCGAAAAGATTACCGCGAAATTGTAGCATATTTACTCGAAGATTTAACCAGAGAGTTTAGAGACAATACTGTCAATATTCTCATGGGACATATGAGCATTGACGGCGCTCGATTGGCAAAATCCGAAGTCGCTTATTACACGCGAGAAAAATACCTCCTATCATCGCAAACTCTGCCCCCGGAAGCTCAATATGTTGCCCTCGGACACATCCACATTCACCAGCGAATTTCTGAGACTTCTCCCGCTTATTATTCCGGTTCTTTGATTCAGTTAGATTTTGGAGAAGCGGAACAGGAAAAAGGATTTTGCTTGATAGAAGTTGAGCCGGGAAGTCAGGCAAAGGTGGAATTTAAGCCTGTGGCTTGCCACAAGCCGTTAAAAGTGCTTAAATGTCATAACGACAATCTCGATGAAACTTTACAAGCTCATCAGTACCATCCGGGTTTCTTGAAAGTAATTGTCGAACTGGACAGTCCGCAAATCGGACTTGCCGATCGAGTGCGCCAAATCTGTTCTCAAGCGCTGTTAATTGAACCGCGCTATCCAGATGCAGCGCTAGAACCAACAGAAATAACTACTATCGATCCCAATAATTTCGATCCGGCAGCCGAGTTTTGCAACTATTATCAAAACCGATTGGGAACGACACCTAAATCGGCAGTATTGGAGGAATTTAAAAATTTGTACAAGAAGTTTAAGGAAACAGTTAATAATTAAATGCGTAAAAAGATACAATCCAAAATCCAAAATCTCAAATTTCAAATAGTTTTAAGACTGAAACCCACGCTAAATGTCGCTTGTAGTCGAGTCTAGAACCCCCTAAATCCCCCTTAAGAAGGGGGACTTGGATAATACTCTTGTTCCCCCCTTATTAAGGGGGTTAGGGGGGATCGGGAAGACTGTAGAAGGAAGACACTAGACCGGAATATAACAATCTAAAACCCCAAATCTAAAATCTAAAATCAGTATGCGTCCACTCGAACTTATTCTCGAAGGATTTACCAGCTTCCACCGCGAACAGCGTTTAGATTTTTCTCAACTCGATTTGTTTGCCATTACTGGTGCTACAGGTGCGGGCAAATCTTCACTGCTAGATGCCATGACTTACGCTCTTTTTGGCACTACTACTCGCAGCGGCAAACAAGTAAGTGATTTGGCGAGCCAAGGTAGCGAAAATTTAAAAGTGCAGTTGCGTTTTGCTGTGGGTTCGGCACAGTACCGGGTGACGAGACGGTGGCGTTTCCGTCCGAAATCTCCCGAAAATAAGGTGATTTTGGACAACTGGCAAAATGGCCAATGGGAAACTTTGGGGACGAGTATCGTTGCTGTTCAAAATACCATTGAACAGATTTTAGGAATGGATTTTGATACTTTTACGCGCGCAATTGTTCTGCCTCAAGGCAAGTTTGATGAGTTTATTAAAGGGGATACTTCAAAACGCCGGGAAATTTTGCGGCAGCTAGCAGGATTTGAGATTTTTGAGCAGATGCGGAAGGAAACAAATGAACTCGCAAAGTTGCTGAAACAGGAACGGGAAATGGTGGAAAGGCAGCTAGCTGAGCTGAGTGCGCCGACGGCTGATGAGGTGGATCAAAGACGATCGCAACTTTTGATTTTAGAGCAACAGTTGCCTGAGTTCGATCGCGCTGTTATGAAAGCTCAGAAGGCTCTAGATGAAGAGGAACAGCTATTTTCGCAAATCGCTCGCTGGCAAGAGCTGCAACAACAACTGGCTAAATTAAATGCTAATTCTGCTGAGGTTGCAATTTTAGCACAGCGTTTAGAAAGAGCGCAAGCTGCCAATCATTTACAGGGAGATTGGGCTTTAGTGCGATCGGCTCGCCGTCAGTATGAAACTGCCGAAAGTGCCTCGGTGGCAGCGCGAAAGCAGTTAATTAAAGCTCGCTCTGAGCTGGCAGTAGAGCAGCAGCAACTTGACGCGGCAAAAGCCAAAGAAGAGGTGCTAGCGCCACAAATTAAGGCTCGCGAAGATGCTCTAGCTGCTGCTAAAGTATATGAAGAACAGCGCGCTCAATTAGAAAAAGAAGTTGCGCTTGCCCAAAAAATTCAACAGGAAAAACTGCGCTTTTTTCTGGCAGCAGATAAAGACCTGCAAGCTGCTAACACTAAAATTCAAGGCGCGGGTTTTCGAGTTACTCAAGCAGCGGCACAGCTCGATCATTATTCGCCGGGAGGAAAGCGTTTAGAGCAATTGCAGCAAATTTCACCCTTATTGATGGAACTTCAGCTAATTACCAAGCAGCAAAAGACTCAGCAAGAACAGTTGGATAAATCTCTGGCAGATCGGGAAAAAGCTCAACAAAATTATGTGAAGGCTACCACTAATTTAGAAGCCATTGAACTCAGGCTAAAAGAGTGCGATCGCGAGTTAGAAGCGGCCCAAACCGCTAATGCGGAAGCGGCACGTTTAGAGAGTGTTGCTGCTGTCAGAATGTCGCTGAATTCTGGCGATACTTGCCCGGTGTGCGGGGGGGTGCATCCTGAGAGCGATCGGCTCCCTCCTTTGCCAGATTCTAATATTGTCGATGTCGCTGATTTGCGGCAGAAATTGGCGGGGGCAAATCAGCTTTTTCAAGATGCTCAAAGGTTGGCTGCTGAGGCAAAAAGTACAGCTTCAGCTTGCCAGCAAAAAGAGTCGGAAATTGCTCAAATGCTGGAATTAACTGCGAATAGAGTTGCAGAATTGCAGCAGCAAATCACTCAAGTTCTGGAAAATCCTCAGTGGGAAAGCTTGGGGTTGCAGCAGGAGTTGGCAATCCTTAAAGAGAGCGATCGCCAATACCGGGAAACCGAACAGCAGTTCCAACTGGCATCATTGGAATATGATAATTTTCAGGAAAGATTTAATTTGGCGGTGGCGACTCAAGCAGCTAAACAGCAGGAATATCAAGATGCGATCGCCGAATCAGACCGCCGCCAGCAACAGTTCCAAAGTTGTGTAAATGCGCTTTATCAAATTACCGAATATCAACCTTATGCTAATTTAGCAAAAGTCTTAGAGCAAGACAAGCAAGACTTGGCAAATCTGCTGAAAGTTGCCGAAAAATCCTATCAAACTGCTCAAAATAAGGTTATTCAAGCAGCAGAGAGAGAGCAACAAGCTGGAGAAGCTTTTGGGCAAGCCCAAGCCCAGAAACAGCAGCTAAACCTGGATTGGTCAGCAAAATTAACAGCGGCTGATTTCACAGAAGATACTTTTTTAGCAGCGGTTGCGACAGTTAAGGAACAATCAGAATGGGAAAATGTTATTCGCTCTCACCGCGAATCAAAAATTCAGTTAGAGACGCGGGCGAAAGATTTGAGCGAGGCGATCGCAGGCAGAACTACCGATGAAAATACTTTAGCACAAGTGCGATCCTCTCCGAGGGCTGCGCTAACGGCAAAACATACCGCCCAAGAAAACCTCAAACAAGCCAACAACAACCGCGCCGAACTTTTAGCTTGGATTCAAGTAGCAGCCCAAAATCTCGAACAAGCCGAAAGACTGTCACAGCAAATCACAAACTTCACAGAACAAGAGCAAACTTATCACACCTTAGCGCAGAATCTCAAATCCAACGAATTTCAATCGTACATTTTAGAACATTTAGAAGCAGAATTAGTCGGCAGCGCCACCTTAATTTTGCAAGAATTAACCGAAAATCGCTACAAACTAAAAAACCAAGACGGCGAATACTGGGTAACAGATAATTGGAACGGCGGCGAAGCTAGACGAGTGCGAACCCTTTCCGGTGGCGAAACCTTTGCAACTTCCTTATCAATGGCTTTAGCTTTGTCAGAAAAACTGTCTCAAGGAACTCACTTGGGCAGCTTGTTTCTCGATGAAGGATTTGGTACTTTAGATACGGAAACTCTCGAAAGCGTTACTCAAATTTTAGAATCTTTGCGGCAGCGAGACAGGCTGATTGGAGTGATTACCCACGTTCGAGAATTGGGCGAAAGATTGCCAGCACAAGTTAAAGTGTCTAAATCCCCCCAAGGTTCTAAAATAGAAGTTGAAAGAGTCTAAGTCTCTACTTTTTGCGATATATGGTAGTTTTTCTAGAATTGTGTTTCTTCTTCTGTAAAGATAGGAGGCCACAATTCTGAAACGGGCAATTCCCAACCGGGGAAAAGTTCTGGTAATGTTAAGATATCGCCATTTTGTAAAATTTGTGGTTCGCCAGCCGCTCGATAAATCTTCACTGTTTCTGCATCAGGATCGATCGCAATTCCGACAATCGCTCCGAGCTCAACAAACTTCAAAACCTTGGTTTCGATAGGCTGCGTGCGATCGCTTTGAGACTTAATCTCTACCACCAAATCGGGAACCAACTGTCCAAAATAACGCGGACTTTGGCGCAATCGTGCGGCGCGCACAAAGGAAACATCGGGCGCTTTGACGTTAGTATCTGGCATAATAAAGCCGCCTGCGGAGTCAAAAACTCGTCCGAGACGGCGGGGATTTACCCAAGCGAAAAGAAAGGCAATGAGACGGCTGCTGATTTCACTGGATACGATGTCAGATGGGCCCATAATTGAAAGTCTCCCGTCTTCTAGTTCAATTTGGTAATCTAAACCAGCTTCGGAAAAAGCGGTTTGAACTTGCTCAACATCTTTGACAGTCATCGTTGACATAGGAACTTTCTCCTGTTATGAGCTGATATTTCATTTTAGCACGATCGCTATTTTCAATCTATAATTTAGTCAAACCCCCAAGAAACAAATATTATATGAAAAATTACCCCACTCGAATGCAATCGGTACAGTCGCCCATAATTCCCGTAGTTGGCGAACTGATTCGCCAAAATCCCGGAACGATATCTTTAGGACAAGGTGTAGTTTACTACAATCCGCCACAAGAATCATTTGACAAAATCCCCGAATTCTTCGCAAATCCCGACAATCACAAATACAAAGCCGTCGAAGGTATTCCACAATTACAGGATGCAATCGCAGCCAAACTCCAAACAGATAACGACATAGAAATTAATAGCAACAACTGCATTGTTGTTACCGCAGGCAGCAACATGGGATTTACCAACGCCATTCTCGCTATTACTTCGGCGGGGGACGAAGTTATTATCCAATCACCTTATTACTTTAACCACGAAATGGCGGCAATTATGGCAAATTGCCGACCAGTAATAGTAGAAACCGACGCAAACTATCAACTTAATATCGATGCTATAAAAAAAGCAATTACTGACAAAACGCGAGCCATAGTTACCATTTCACCAAATAATCCTACTGGTGTTGTTTATTCAGCCGAAGCACTTCGGGAAGTGAACGAAATTTGTCGCCAGCACAACATATATCACATCAGCGACGAAGCCTACGAATATTTTACTTATAACGGCGTCAGACACTGTTCGCCCGCCGCTTTTCCCAACAGCAGCGAACATACAATTTCTCTGTTTAGCCTCTCGAAAGCCTATGGTTTTGCGAGTTGGCGGATCGGGTATATGGTAATACCAGAACACTTGCTCGTTTCTGTGAGAAAGATTCAAGATACCATCTTAATTTGTCCGCCCGTAATTTCTCAGTATGCAGCCCTGGGAGCCTTGCAAGTTGGTAGAGGTTACTGCGATAATTATGTAAGGGCGATCGCATCCGTGCGCCAACTCGTATTAGACGAACTCAATACTATCCAAAACTTGTGTACAATTTCCCCAGCCGCTGGAGCTTTCTACTTTTTCTTGAAAGTTGATACTGAACTCGATACAATGGAATTAGTAGAACAATTAATTCGCGAATATCGCGTAGCAGTGCTTCCCGGTACAACTTTCGGCATGGATAACGGCTGCTATTTGCGCGTTGCTTACGGTGCTTTGGAGAAAGCAACCGCCACCGCAGGTATTAGGAGATTAGTTAAAGGTTTGAAGACAATTTTAAACAAGTAAAATAGGAAATTTCAAAATGGTTGCCACGAACTTGAAAGCAAATACAAATATCCAAGATACCTCCGCTGCAAGACTGGCAGACTTGCGCGATTTGATGGCAGATTATGAATTAGATTGCTATTACATCCCAGCGGTTGACGAACACTTAAATTTATCAGTTCCAGCAGCGAAGCAGCGGCGGGCTTGGATGTGCGGTTTTACGGGTTCCGCTGGCGATTTGTTGGTTGGCAAAGATTCCGCTTGGTTGTTTGTGGACTCCCGCTATTACGAACAAGCCGAATTGCAAGTCGATACTGGAATTATTCAAATATCGAAACTCGGGTTAGAAGGAAATTTAACCTTAATTGAAACTTTAGAAAAACTGGCTGTAGAATCGGCAGAAAAATCAAGGAAAATTCGCCTGGGTTTTGACCCGTTTACCGTAGCGACAGAGCAATATCAAAATTGGGTGAAAAAATTTGCAACGGCGGAGATTGAGCTCATACCAATCCGGGAGAATTTGACAGACAAAGTGCGATCGCAAACTCCTTGGCAAACAACAGAGACTTTACCCGCGATTGATGCAGAACCCATATTTAGCTTACCTGTATCCCTGACAGGAGAAACCGCCGCCGAAAAATTAGCCAGAGTCAGGGAAGCGATGCACAAAGCCAACATTGATGTGCTTCCGATTACCAACCTGAATCAAATAGCGTGGCTGTTCAATCTCCGAGGCTCGGATATCCCCCACATTCCCATTTTTATATCCTATGCCATTGTCACCACAGATTCAGCGTTTTTATTTACAAATCCCGAACGAATTTCACTAGAAATAAAGCAAGAATTGCGGGCGGATGTAACTTTGCTTCCCTACGCAGACTATCCGCATACATTAGAAACTTGCGTAAATTTGCCACATAAAGTTCGGGTACTTTTAGACCCAAAACACAGCACAGCAGGCACGTACCAGTTAATATTAAACCATCAAGAAGCGCAGTTTTACAACATCGAAATAGTTTTTAAGGCACATCCGGTAGAAGGGATGAAAGCTCGCAAAAATCCCGTAGAAATTGAGCAGATGAAATCAGCCAATTTCAAAGCAAGTCGAGCGAAAACTTTGGCTTTAAAGTGGTTGACAGAACAGCTAGAAAATGGTAAGGTAGTTACCGAGTTTGATGTCAAAGAAAGCATCGAACATTTTTACCAGCAAGAAACAGATTTTCAGACTTTAACTTTTAGAACGATCGCCGGTGCGGGAGCCAATAGCTCGATCGTACATTACGGAACCCCCAGCCCTGAAATAACGTTAAAACCGGGAGAACTGCTGCTGCTTGACTCAGGCGCGCAATATTTAGCAGGTACAACCGACGATACGAGAACAGTAAGTATCGGAGAACCGACGGCGCTACAAATAGAACACTACACAACAGTCTTAATCGCGCACATCAACTGTGCAATGCAGCAATTCCCCAAAGGAACAACGGGAGCGCAATTAGATGCGATCGCCCGTGCGGTATTATGGCAACAACAGCTAGACTACGGACACGGTACAGGGCACGGAGTCGGCGCGTTTTTAGCCGGTCACGAAGGGCCAAACGGCATCAGTAAATCTGTGCAGTATCCCCTGGAAGCCGGGATGGTAACTAGCATCGAACCGGGATATTACGAACCGGGATGGGGCGGAATTCGTATCGAAAATCTCTATGTTGTCAGGGAAATGCCATCCAAAAATGGTACTGTTTGGTACGGATTTGAAACGCTGACGTATATTCCGTTTGAGCGCAAATTAATAAATGTCGATCGGCTGTCAAAGACTCAACTAGCATGGTTGAATAATTATCATGCTGCTGTAGTCGAGAAACTGGAACCCGTACTTGATGCAGCAACAATTGAATGGTTGAAAAAAGCCGCCGCACCCTGTGTGATATCAATTCCGGTTGCACCGGAATGATACCGAGGACACTGCAATGCTCATAGATGTCAACTTAAGGTCAGCCCGAAAGTCCGACAGGGGTTGAAACCCCTGTCTCAAAGCGAAAGTCCTCTTAAGAGGACTGAAGAACTCATTAAGCTGTCGCGCCTTTAAATTGCATATTCAGGGCGGGCGGGACGCCCAACCCCTACTCCCCACAAGAGTTAGATTGTTTTTTGACAGACAATTTAAATGCAGAACAGCTTAGTCCTCTTAAGAGGACTTTCGCTATTAGACAGGGAATTCATTCCCTGGCGGACTCGCGGGCTGACTAACGGGCTGGGCTGGCTGACAGCTTAAGTTGACACGCCTTGGGCACAGTGCGGTGTCCCTACCCCAAAATAATATTGTAATATTGTAGGGAAACAGCACGTGCAGTCTCCTGATTTCTTAAAAAACAGAATACCAAAATCCCCGACTTCTCCAAGAAGTCGGGGATTTAAGATACAAACATTTAGAGAATTTAGAGTAAAGCTGGTGACAGGATTTGAACCTGCGACAGGCTGATTACAAATCAGCTACTCTACCAACTGAGTTACACCAGCAGTGAAACTTAATATAGCAAACTTATAGTCATTAGCGCAACCCCCCCAGCCAATTTTTTTTCAAATTCGCTCAAAACCCCTCCCCGTAAGGGTAAAACCGGAATAGTCTGCCCACACCCGACTGCCAATTAAGGAATGAGAATTAAATAATATCAAATCCGGTAGCATCGGAATTATTCCTCTCTGTATTCTCTCCCTCTGCGTTCTCTGCGCCCTCTGCGGTTAAATCATTCCGATACAACCGGAAACGATATAACTTCCACAAGATTGTGGGATGGGCGGGACGCCCATCCCACAATAACAATTAAAATTGTAAGTTATTTAATTCGCGATCCTAACTAATCGCAGCGCCAAATCTTAATCGTCCGATCCGCACTCCCGCTGGCGAGCAAATTGCCCGAAGGCGCGATCGCCACCGAGTACACCGTACCCGAATGTCCCTTAAGACTGGTCAACAACTCCCCCGTCTGCAAATTCCAAATATTAATCGTATTATCATCGCACCCGCTAGCCAAAGTCAAACCGTCCCCACTGATAGCAACCGACTCGCCCCGACTCACATAATTCTGCAAAATATGCAGCGCCTCATTCGTTCCTAAATTCGTTACACCGTTTCCCCTCCCAGAATTAGTATTTAAAATCCGCAACAAACTGCCCGTCTGCAAATTTCGCAGCTTAATCGTATAATCATTGCTGACGCTAGCAAGAATCTGACCATCCGGCGCGATCGCCACAGAATTCACCCCAACATTCAACCCCGAAAGAGTCCGCAGCAACTTACCACTTTCCACATCCCAAACCTTGCTCGTCGCATCCGAACTGCCACTCGCCAATATTTTACCGTCCGGGCTAAAAACCACCGCATTCACATTATCAGAATGACCCCTCAAAGTCCGCAGCAACTCACCACTCCGCAAATTCCACAGCTTAATCGTATTATCAGCCCCGCCGCAGCTAGCAATTACCAGGCCCTTCGGGTTAATCGCCACCGAATTCACCTCCATAGAATGTCCCGGAAAAGTACACAGCAAATCACCATTGTGCAAATTCCAAAACTTAATTGTTTCGTCCGAACTGCCGCTGACCAACATTTTTCCGTCATAGCTAATAGCAACCGAATTTACGCGATCGGAATGTCCCGTCAGAGTGCCAATTAATTCCGTTGTTTCTAAATTCCAAATCTTAATAGTTTTATCCCAACTACCGCTAGCCAAAATTTTGCCGTCAGGGCTAATCGCCAGAGAATTCACAAACGATGAATGTCCCGGCAGCGTATATACACACCGCCATTTCTGATGTTTTAATTTGTGAGCTAATTCCTTCACCCGCTTAGCTGCAGCCTCAGCTTCCTCTCTGCGTTTGAGTTCAGCCTCCTCCAAACGCTGGCGTTCCGCCCTAGCTTTCGCCTCTCGCAGCGCCAGCCGCCGCATCTCTCCCTTAGAGACTATTCGCTGCTGCTCCTGAATTTCTTTAAGAGTTTCAATATACGGTTTTGCCCAATCTTTAGAAAACCATTCCTGAGCAAATTCCGCCTCTAATGTAAATAACTGAGGTTCGTGAGTAAAATCGATATTTAAATAATACAAATCCGCTAAAAAAGCGGCCAATAACTTGTGAATAGTCACAATTATTTGCCGAATAATTCGCAGGCTCAGCTTTCTATCTTTTCCCTCTGCCTCCAACTGTTGATAAACCTCTTCCCAATTCCAAGGCTGCATCGCTACTAGAGAAACGCTCTGATTGATGACTCCCCAAAAACCAACATGAAAATTCACTTCATAATCGCTGATATCGCTGTACAGTATAGCTGTCGGTACGGGAGACAACACAGTCTGCAACCGCTCCACATCAATATCAGAAATGGATTTTTTGAAATAGTCTCCGTAAAACTGAACCGGGCACAAATCTCCGTGCGGGGGGTAGTGCTGGTTCAAAAAAGCTCTTAACTTAGCCGGCAACTCGATATTCAGATTGTGGCGAAACGAATCGGGGCAATCTTGGCTAATTTTTGCGGGAGCAACTAACAGCAGCAATCGGTGCTGTTGCTGCTGCAAAATCTGTTCAGTTTCCTGCCTGCTCAAATTAGAAAACCAGTTGTCCCTGTCCCAAATAGTTTGAATTTCGTTCAGCTTAACTCGAATTGCTTCTGATTGAAATTCCCGCATTAAGTCGCGGCAAAGTCGGCTAATTGCCCGCTTATCTCTTACTTCTTGTGCCTTAATTCGATTAGCGCGTTCTTCTTTTACCCTTTCTTCTGCGCCGGCGATCGCGATTAATTCTTGTTCTCTAGCCTGCTGCCGCTGCAAATATCTCACTTGTGCTTTAATCCAGCGGGGGTCTTTTTTGATTTGCTGGTTCAAAGCTGAAGAACCAGAGGGCTCAATTTCTGCATAGCGTTCGTTGACAGCGCTTGCTCCCAATCTTTCTCCCAATTCAGAGGCTACAGGCTTCAACAGTTCAATTAGAGTGTCTGAGACTGGGCGGGGTAAGGACATACCAGTTAAAACTTTTTCTTACTTAAGGACGATCGCGCGAGTCAATCGATTTTAGATTTTAGATTTTAGATTTTAGATTTTAGATTTTAGATTTTAGATTTTAGATTTTAGATTTT
>NZ_JAUBVD010000023.1:57670-103896 GCF_036705675.1 Microcoleus sp. AT8-A3 | reverse complement strand
AACTCGCAGCGGAGTCAGGCTAACCGTCCCTGGATAGGAGAACCTATCCATTTAGGCTAAACGAATCGCACACCGGACATGATATTATTCCAACAAACCAGGAGGAGGCACAATTTCAATTCTGCCTTGTTCTAAGTCAACCACTGGCACAATCTCTTCCACAAAAGGAATCAATATTTTTGTGGATTTAGGCTCTTTAACACGAATTTTCCGTGGTTTGCGGGTATTTCTGGGGTCAGCGTTTGCTTGGGGAGTTTCAGGCTGTTTTGGCTTTTCTAATTCTGCGGCGACAGTTTCCGGCGCAGTTAGATTCGTTTCTACTTCTAAAAGGTCGTTACCTGCGGGAATAATATCACTTACCTTGCCTAGGATTTCCCCGGTTAACTGGTTAAAAACTTCCATACCGATCAAATCTTGGACGTAAAACTCATCAGATTCGAGGTAAGGTCGATCGGTCTTTTCAACAAACAACTTACAGCCCCGCAGCGCCTCAGCACTATCGCGGTCTTCCACACCCTCTACCTCTACAGCATACAGCCCTTTGCCCGGAATGTAGCGACCGCCCAAAAACTCTATCGGTTCCGGTTCACTTTTGTTAGGGCGCAAAATCCACCGCTTCCCCGGTTCGATAAACCTTTCCGGGAAATCAGAATCGGGATAGACTCGCACTTCCCCGTCCAAACCTTGAGCTGCTACAATTTTACCGATTTCTATCCATTCAGACATAAACTTTTTGGGAATTGGGAATTGGGAATTGGCAATTGGGAATTGGGAATTGGGCATGGGGCATTGGTAGCAGAAAAGCCTTGGTAGCAAACAACAAATAACTAATGACTACTGACTAATGACTAATGACTACTTACTTCTTTACACCAATCCAGTTCTCAGCGCTACAACTGCGGCTTGCACGCGGTCATCCACTGCCAACTTATTCATAATACCGCGAACGTGAGTTTTAATAGTATTTGGACTCAAGTAAAGCGCCGCTGCTATCTCAGGATTGCTGTTACCTTCCACCATTAATTTTAACACCTCCAATTCCCGCTGCGACAACTGACCAAAAGTAGTTGTAGAGGCAGGTATGGGGGGTTTGAGGTGTTCGATGACAGTCCGGGCAATTTGAGGGTCAAGATATGTAGCCCCCTCTGCGGCGGCTGCAATCGCTGCTAACAGCCTGTCTACAGAAGCACCTTTAATGCAATAAGCATCAGCCCCGCTAGAAAGGGCAGCAATAATTTCAGTTTCTGCCGTGTGAGAAGTTAACATTACTACTCTAACTTCTGGCAATTGTGCTTTAATTTGCTGCGTCGCTGCTATGCCGTCGAGCCGTGGCAAACCTATATCCATCACAATGATATCAGGTTTGAGTTTCAGTGCTGCTGCTACGCCTAAATAGCCGTCTTCTGCTTGTCCTACTATTTCTATGTCTGGGGAATCGGCTAAAACTTGCTCTAATCCCAGTTGCATCATCGGGTCATCTTCAACAATTAAAATTTTCATAATACGAAGAAAGTTCGGCAACGGATTGTGTAACGGATGTAACGGATGTCAGGAAGAAGGAAGTTCGGCAACGGATTGTGTAACGGATGTAACGGATGTAACGGATGTAACGGATGTCAGTCCGATGGAAGTCGGAAGAAGGAAGATTACTTAGTTGTTAATATTTTACATGAACTTATACCGAACCAATAACCAATAACCAATAACCACTAACTACTGACTAACTTTTAAAACCTCCACGAATTCGCCCGGTACAATCCAGGTGTCCCCTGGTGGCAAAACTGCTAAACCACTCGTATTTGCGAGATTAATTAAATTAGCTGAATTTTGGGTGCCGCTAGCAGGTTCAAATTCCCAGACTCCGGCAACTAAATGTAGTTTACCCCAAACATAAGTTTCGCGTCGGCCGTGCGATCGCAATTCAGCATTACACCTAGCTTTGACAAACTCCGGCCCCCAAGCATCCGGGCCAAGCCCAGACATCTTTCTCAAAGCAGGCACAACAAACCGCCAACAGCAGACTAAAGCCGAAACCGGATTTCCCGGCAAACCAAAATAGAGACTATCCGAATTTTTTTCACCTCGTTTAAACTCAGCAACCGTTAAAGGTTTCCCCGGCTTAATAGCCACAGAACTAATGTGAACTTTTCCTCCCAAATCCGCCAAAATTTTCTCGACATAATCGTAGTCTCCTACCGAGACGCCCCCCGTAGAAAGCACCACATCCGCCTTAGCAATAGCCCCGGATATCGCCTTGTTTAATGCATCTTCATTATCAGGAACAATGCCCAATCGAATCGGTTCAAATCCCATTTGTGCCAACAAAACTGTCAAAGCATACTGATTCGAGTCTACCAGTTTCCCCGGTGCCAAAGGTTCGTCAGGCGATACCAATTCGTCACCAGTAGAAAAAATTGCCACCCGCAGCCGCCGATAAACTGGAACTTGAATGCACTGGGCAGTTGCTAACACTGCCATTTCTGGGGCATTGATAACTGTACCGGGAGTTAGCAAAGTTGTTCCTGCTTGATAAAAAGCGCCTTTGTGCCTAACAAATGCTTGCGGTTTTTCAGGAGAAACTAAGATAAAAATGCGATCGCCCTCACGCCTTGTTTCTTCCTGCATTACCACCGTATCAGCACCCGCAGGCATCACGCCACCCGTAAAAATTCGCGCCGCTTGCCCCGATTTTACGGTATTTTGAGGCTGATATCCGGCTGGAATCTCTTCAACTACTTCGAGTACCACTGGTTTTTCGGCGCTACAGTTTTCCACATCAGCAAACCGCACCGCGTACCCATCCATTGCTGAATTATCCCAATAAGGAAAATCAAGGGAACCAGTGACGGCAGCAGCCAAAATGCGCCCCGATGCTGCCAGCAAGTCTACAGTTTCTACATCCCGCTGACTGTCGAGGGGTTGCACCAAATTTAGAACGATCGATTCTGCTTCTTTCACTGACAGCATGACTGTCTCCTTGTTTTGATAACACTCATGATTAAGTTTAGCAAAATATCCAGAGATATTGGTGATATAATTTTTTTTGATTTGGGCAGTAAACCTAATTTTTGGTGTTAATTGCTTATGACTATTTCTCGTTTGGTTGTTAGACTCAATTGTTTATCCTTATTTGTGGTGGCGATACTGATATTTTTCACTCAACTTTCCGGGTTAAAAGTCAGCGATTTATTCTTGCCGCCTTATTCTTATCCCCATCCCAATGTCGCTTTGTTAACTCGGACTTTTCAAGTTTTATGTTCTGTACCCGTCATTATTTGTACTTTCACCTATAAATTAGCTCAAAGTATTCAACCGCGCACTTCAGAAAATCGATTTATTCTGTTTTCGGCTTTGTTAACAGGTGGATTTTTACTAAATGAAATTTACAGAATTCATATATATATGGTAGCAGGGGGAATTCCTAAGCTCGGAGTAAGTCTTTTATACGCCGTGGTTTTGTCCTCCTACGGATGGTTTTTTCGGCGAGAACTACAGTTAACTCCCTACCAAATATTCTTAGCGGGTGTAGGCTTGTTGTTTTTTGCGATCGGCGTCGATGCCCTGCATATAAAAAACAAAATATTCTCCAGTTTACTAGAGGGACTACCTAAACTGTTTAGCGAAATCAACATTGCATTTTATTATTGGTATGTCTGTAAGTGTTTCCTCCAAAAAGCGTTTGATAAAACTATTAATAGCTAGTTATAAGGATGTGATATAATGAGCAAAAGTGCATAAAAAGATATCCATTAAATCCTCTTAACCCTTAATAATATTTACAGCATCTGCATCGCTCGGCATTGAGCCGCATTCATATACATAATCTGGCTTAAAAGTCCCAACGCATCCTGATAAAATACCATGATAGCAGTTACCATTAACTTCAACTCGATCGCCAAAATAACCGACGACCAATTTTATCAACTGTGTCGCGAAAACCCCGATGTCAAATTTGAACGCAACGCCGAAGGAGAAATAATCGTTATGCCACCCACAGGAGGAGAAACCGGAAATTACAATTCAGAAATTAATGCGGATTTTGTGATTTGGAACCGACAAACTAAACTGGGAATTTGTTTCGATTCTTCAACTTGCTTCAAACTGCCAAGCGGTGCCAACCGTTCTCCCGATGTCTCTTGGATTGAAAAATCAAGATGGGATGCACTCACTCCCGAACAAAAACAAAAATTCCCTCCCATTGCCCCGGATTTTGTCTTAGAGTTAATGTCGCCGACAGACAGCCTCAAAGATACTCAAGACAAAATGCAAGAATACATGAATAACCAAGTCAAATTAGGCTGGTTAATCAACCGCAAAACCCGGAGAGTCGAAATCTATCGCCAAGGACAAGAAATAGAAGTTTTGGAATGTCCAACAGAACTTTCAGGAGAAGATGTTTTGCCCGGTTTCGTGCTAAACTTGAAAACACTGTGGCAATAACTAGAGCTCCTGCATCTATCAGCGTTTATTTGCGTTCATCTGCGGTTAAAAAAAAATTAATGGAAACCAATACAGAAACTACTGCAACCACTGGCTTAACAGCCCAACAACACAAACAGAAAATGCAGCGCCGCCAAGAAGTGCAATCACAGCGAATCGCTAACTCTTCCAAAGAAAAAGGTTTAATTATAGTCAATACGGGTAACGGTAAAGGCAAAACTACGGCGGCTTTGGGCATGGTTGTGCGATCGCTCGGTCACGGATACCGCGTCGCCATAGTACAATTTATCAAAGGAGCTTGGGAACCCGCAGAAAAAGCCGTTTTTCAACTCTGGGAAAAACAGCTAGAATTTCACGCAATGGGAGAAGGCTTTACTTGGGACACGCAAGACCGCGATCGAGATATCGAAACAGCTCAAAAAGCCTGGGAAAAATCTTTAACTTTTATCTGCAATCCCGAATTTAAATTAGTTCTTCTAGATGAAGTTAATATAGCATTAAAACTAGGTTATTTGCAAGTAGAGCAAGTGCTTTCTGGGTTAGACCAAAAACCCGAAGAAACCCACATTATTTTAACAGGCAGAGGCGCCCCGCCCGCGCTAATCGAACGGGCCGACTTGGTGACAGAAATGACTTTAGTTAAGCATCCATTCCGAGAACAAGGGATTAAAGCTCAAGCAGGTATTGAGTATTAATGTTGTTGGTCTTCAAAAGTTTAGTCCTAATTAGCTAAAAGCTGATTGGGAGTGGACTGATATTATGTCCGGTCGATTACCCCCAATACGGTAGGGGATCCCCTCACGAAAAATATCTGCCAATAATTGACAATCTCAAAAACCCGCCCTTTTAATCGCGGTAACTCGATCGGACATGATATGAAGCCCTGACTACAAACCGTATTTATGTTGTTTCTAGTCAGGACTTTTTACCAAATCTAAAATCTAAAATCTAAAATCTAAAATCGAGCTATGCTGGCAACATCAGAGTAAAAGTTGACCCCTTGCCAAACTCGCTAGTCACAGTAATTTCTCCCCCCAGCATCTGAGAGTATTTCTGCGCTATTGCCAAACCCAAACCCGTTCCTCCGTACTTGCGGGTAGTCGAAGCATCCGCTTGCGTAAAAGGTTGAAATAACTTTTGTAGCTGTTCAGGAGTAATCCCAATCCCCGTATCAGTACAGTTAAAAATCAACTGTTCCGAATCCCAACTATTCTCGTCATTTTTAATTCTTTCAACGCTGAGTGTAACTGTTCCTTTATGAGTAAACTTAGCTGCATTACTGAGCAAATTAAACAAAATTTGAGTAAACTTAATTTGATCGGAATACAATTTGCCAATATTATTAGGACACTCCACATTCAGGCGATTAGTGTTTCGCAAAAATAGCGGTGCAACAGTTTTGGCTACATCTTGAACTGCCTCCGACACGTCAAAAGTTTCTAATTCAATTTCGGCGTGACCAGCTTCAATCTTCGACAAGTCCAGAATATCATTAATTAAGGAAAGTAAAAGCTGGCCTGAATTGTGAATTCTCTCCAAATCCGACACAAAATTTTCTTCGCCTAAATCAACAGCCTCTTCTTGCAGGATCTCGCTGTAACCGATAATCGCATTCAGAGGAGTTCGCAGTTCGTGGCTCATGTTAGCCAAAAACTGACTTTTAGCCAAATTAGCTGCTTCTGCTGCTTCCTTTGCCTTGTAGAGTTCTGCCTCGGCTTGCAAGCGGTCGGTCACATCGTGAGCCAGCACTAATTCAGCATTTCTGCTATCAAATACCAGAGCATAAGAAGTAATTTCTACATCAATAATTGTTCCGTCTTTTTTCTGGTGCTGCCACACACCTGCAAACTCAATACCGGCATCTACTTGGGATATATTTTCTAGCAATTTCGGCAGATATTGGGGGGGACGAATGTCCGCAACGGTCATGTTGAGAAATTCGTCGCGAGTGTAGCCGTAGTGTTGGATAGCAGCCTGATTGACGGCTATAAATTCCTGAGTTTCTAAATCGTAAACCCACATCGGATGGGGGTTATTTTTAAACAAAAGTCTGTAGCGTTCTTCCGAGGCTCGTAGTTCGGCTTCGGCTTGCTTACGCTCGGTAATGTCACGGACAACCGTGCAAATAATCTCGCGGCCACCGTAGGAAATCACGCTCCCGCTCACTTCTACATCCACGCAGGAACCGTCTCGGCGGCGGTAGAGAACTTCGCCAATTCTGAATTGTTTGTCCGTCAGCAGTAACTCGATATTGTTGTCAATTAGGTCTTTAGAGTAAGCGATGATATCGTAAATAGTTAGTTGCGAAATCGCATCAAGATTGTAATCTAGCAGGTCTCTAAACGCTGTATTGGCTTCCAAAAGGCGTTTGGTTTGAGCGTCCCACAGGAATATACAATCTGTAGCTTGCTCGACTACGGCTCGGTAGCGGGCTTTTTCCTCAAGTTGTTCGCTGTCGGCGATCGCGATCGCACTCAACATTCCGTTGATAGTATGGGCAAGGTCGGACAACTCGTCTTCCCCCGTCACCGGTAGTCGCACCGAGAGGTCTTGACTGCTGCTGACGCGGTTGACTGCTTTCGCTAAACCGCTCAACCGAGACAGCACCAGACGCTCTAGCAGTAGCAGAGTGCAGCCGATCAACCCAATTCCCACTAACGCTACAGACACCAGCAGGTACAGCAAACTAATTTGACCTTGCCGATATATTTCTCTGGGAATATCCACCCGCAATAGCAGCGCAGGTTGGTTGTAAATATCGCGGATCAGGGCGTAACCTGCGATCGAATCTTCGCTTAAAGGACGCACCAAAATCGGTTTTTTTTCCGACAGTTTCTCCCGCACTTGCTCAAAGTCTGCAGGCAACCTAGCCTCATTCACGCTGTGTACGATTAGCGGCAAGCGAGTAATTTTAGAAACCTTCGCAATGCCTGCAGCATCCAAATTGCGCCCGAAGATCAGCGTACCTCGGATCGGGCCGGTGCTTTTAGTCGTGAGAATAGGCCGAGAAGTAATCAGTATTGGCCCTGACGGTAGCAGCATGATACCAGCGAGGCTGCTTTTGGCGTTGGGGTGCTGCAACAGCGGGTCGCTTAGAGAAATACGCTGTTTTAATGCTTCTGGAACAGGAGTTAATTTCAGCTTTTCGCTGTCTAAACCTGTACCGTAAACTATTTTGCCAGAAGTATTGACAAATACGGCTATATTAACTCTTATATTAGCCAGCCCTTCTGGAATTAAATTGGAGTCAATGAATTCTGAGTTGCGGTTTTGGATAAAATCGTAGGTGTCGTCCCACGCAGACCAGTCGGCAAAGCGCGAGTTGAAGTCGTCGGCAGTTTGCCCGAACACGCTGAGCACTCCCTTGACAACCTGTGTGGCTTCTTGTTCCTCTGCTTTGATCAGGCTGCCCAAGAGGATACTTGAGGAGGCGACATACAGAATCCCAGTCAATCCAGCGATGGTAATGCCAATTATCGATAGTGTTTTCCGACGCAGTTTCATTTTGCCATGTGTGTGGTGTCCGTCCGAAGAAATTCTCAACTCAGGAGCAATTTTACTACTGTTTCCTGAAGCCTGACCGAAAGCAATTTGGTCCGGGCGCCCCCGATGTATCAGTGGGGTTGCTTTCTTCAAATCTCAAATCTCAAATCTCAAATCTCAAATCAAGAGCAATTTTACTACTGTTTCCTGAACCCTGACCGAAAGCAACTTGGTTCGGGGGCGCCCGATTTATCAGTGAGGTTGCTTTCTTCAATTCTAAAATCTAAAATCTAAAATCTAAAATCTAAAATCTAAAATCTAAAATCGATTGACTGGTGGCGCAGCGCGTGTTTCCTACTTTTCCCACACCTGCTCTTTGTGAGCTTCCGTGCAAAGACCCAAGATGCGATGATCGTTCTCGCTGATGGTAGAAATTGGGTAATACTGTTCCAGATTTACCGAGTAGGGAGAGCGACTGCCGTCGTAAGTGTCCACTACTGTTAAATTTAACTGAGTTCGATCGCCCGTGCCGTAAAAACAGTAAAAAGCAGACCGAGGTAGGTAAAAAGCGCCGACCACCTTACTCTGTCGCATTTCAAATACAAAATATTCTTGTTTAAGTTCCTCTGGCTTGCTCGACTGACCGTAGAGGTAAATGCCATCTGCTAAACCTGTGCTAGCTGTATCTGGGGGAGGGTTTGGGGGAGATTGCGAGCTTAAAACGCCGGATTTGATCTCCGAGTTGTGCGATCGGCCTGCGGGTAATGCGATGCTCAAGTTACCGGGCAACAGAGCAAGCACGATCGCGATCGCTTCTAAACTTCCTGTCAATATCAAATAAGTCAAAACCACTCCAGACCCCAAAATTTAAAATAACTGGTTCCAAGCGCCTCTTGTACCAGTTTCACCAAGATTGTAGAGAAACCGGGTACTTGGCTTAATGTTGGCTATTAACTTGAATGAACGATCGCCCGCCCGGTTCCTGAACTTAAATCTAAGATTAGTTTGGACAAATTTTGCCTCCGCCCCGATCGGGCGATCGACCCGTCAATCGATTGCGCGATTTTAGATTTTAGATTTTAGATTTTAGAATTGAACCATTGACTTGCGCGAGATAAATACGTTCGGCAAGTTTCTCGGATACAGGTTTTTTATTTCTGGACGGATGAATCACGTGGCGGGTATCCTGGATGCGGGAATTGTCAAATGATACCATTTTAGATTTGAGATTTTAGATTAAAGAATTGAATAATTTGGCGTGACCTATTCCATAAGGGTTTGGATCACGGGCTTCCAGTTCCATTCTTTTTTTTAACTGGTATAAAAGTATCCTTCCCAGCAGCGCCAATACGAAAAAAAAGTTGAGATTTTGGGAAATCTCAACTTTTTTAGTGACTAACTAGCCAAGTATTCTCGGACTTGAGATTGGCGGCGGCGCAGGTGGGCAAGGGCTTGATGTTCTAGCTGCCGCACCCGTTCCCGGCTGAGATTTAGCCGTTCTCCGACTTTCGCCAGAGACATTTCTGTGCCGTCTTCCAAACCGAAGCGCAGAATTATTACATCTCGCTGCTGGGGGGTAAGTTCTGATATCAAAGTATCGAGGTCTTGCCGCAGCAATTCCGAGGTAATGTAGTTGTCTGGAGATGCAGTTTCGTCTTCTAAGAGTTCTTGCAGTTCGGTATCTTGGTTGTCTCCTACCCGCAAGTCCAAAGAAACTGGATGTCTTGCCATCAGCAGATATTCCCGAATTTGGGAAGGGTGCAGTTCCAAGGCCGCGGCAATTTCCCCAGGGGAGGGAGACCGGCCCAACTGCTGGGTGAGTTCCCGCTGCACTTTTTTGATTTTGTTGAGTTTTTCGGTGATGTGAATTGGCAATCGAATTGTGCGGGCGTGTTGGGCGATCGCGCGAGTAATTGCTTGCCGAATCCACCAGTAGGCGTATGTGGAAAATTTGTATCCCCGCATCGGGTCAAATTTTTCGACTCCTCGTTCTAAACCAAGGGTGCCTTCTTGAATTAAATCCAAGAATTCCATATTGCGTTTCTGGTATTTTTTGGCGATCGCCACTACTAGCCGCAAATTCGCTTCAATCATCTTTTGCTTGGCCCGCCGCCCTATGTGTAAGATGCGGCTAAGTTCAGGTTCGGTCAACTCCATTTCGGCGGCCCACTCTTGATCTGTCAGATCCCGCTGCCATTCTTTAGCAAGTGCTTGTTTTGCTTCGATTAATTTCATCATTTGCTGCACCTGCTTCCCGAAAACAATTTCTTCTTCTCGGGTTAGCAGGGGTACGCGACCGATCTCGTGCAGATAGGTACGAACCGTATCCGTTGAGGAGTATGGCCGGCTGCCCATGCGATCGGCTTTCACTGTTTTGTTTTTGGGGGTTGTGGTGGACATGGGTGAGTATTGCACTCCTTGTAACAACAGATAAAAAGTTGGTGATACCCTGTCCCACTTTTGCAAGTGGGATAAAGACTGCGACAAAGGGGATGTTTCCCCTCTTGTTTATCGGTGACGATCGGTAGAAGCTTTTTGTTTGGGATTGCTTTTGTGCTTGATTTCCAGTAATCGCCGTCGATTTTCGGTAGTTCGCTAGCTTTAACGGCTAGTTCAAGGCGAAGTGGAGCAAGAGTTTAGTTTTCTCAATATTATTCCCAATTTTGAGGATCGTAAAGAGTAAAAACCTCTGTCTTAAGGTCAAGATTCTACATTTTTCCTTAAGGTTTTGAATTCCCTGTTAGTTTTAACTGCAACTCAACTTAACAATACTCATGCAAACAGACTCATGCTATTCGAGGGCTTTGTTTTGCTCTCTGTTCCATCATCGCTTGAAATTTTCTCGCTGCCTAGATGGTGGGATGCGAGATAACCGAACTCGATCGCCGTATTAGATGCCAGTAACTGTTTAAAATATTTATTGACATTTTGATTTAAATATGCTAAGCAAATTCTGCTACGAGTAACGACAAGGTGTATAAAGGCTGGCTGTTGCCCTGTTTGACTTTCATTGTGCCCCTAGGCTCCATCATCTCCATCATGTTTAAGCTTAAGCAAATTTTGGGCCGTTAGGGATGAGGGGTAAGGGGGTGAAAGGGGAAAAGCTTCTGACTCAAAGCTGGGGCCTAATTTTTTGGACGTTCGATCGCAATTTCTAGTTTATAACTGAGGCAAAAATCAGATATTTCTGTCATTGCCAGCGATCGCCAATTGTTCGCAAAGACTAATTTACAGTAACATTTGCCTAAGTTCTGTAAGGAATCTAGCAGTTGTCAATCTAAAATCCTAAATCCATTTTAGCAGATTCTGCCTCGGCAAATACTTGTTCATCGGGCATTTCTTGCCAGTCAATATCCCCAATTTCTCTGTAGAATTGCTCGTCGTAAGGACGAGTTTGCACGACTACGGGCATCGGTACGGCGTGGCCCAAAACTAATGCTTGCTGTTTGGAGTCGAGTTTTGCCAAAACCGATCGCAAACTCTGCCCTCCCGAAACGCCGGTAAAAATAGCATCGATGTCTTTATCATCGTTTAGCAAGGCTGTGATGCGTGTTCCGACTTGCGACATGACTTCCGCGTCGATTCCTGACGGGCGCTGGTCTACAATCAGCAGGGTGACGAAGTATTTTCGCATTTCTCTGGCAATTGTACCGAAAATAGTCGATCGCACGATCGCCGGATCGAGAAAGCGGTGAGCTTCCTCAATGGTAATCACCAAGGGCTGCGGGCGATCGCACGGATTTTTACTCTGCAAAAACTTCTCAGCTTTGCGTACATAAGCTTCGTGAATGCGGCGAGTAATCACATTTGCCGCTAACATATAGGACAGCAAATCCGAGTGCGAACCGAACTCAATTACTACATTCTTCCCACCATCTAAACACTGCAAAACTTCAGTTACATAATTTTTGGGACAGCGTTTCCGAATGTATTTCAAATCGTTTAAACGCTCTAATTTCCGCTGCAAAGCCATAATCGAAGACTTATTTCCCCGCTTTTCTTCGCAAAACCTTGAAATATCTTCATTGCTCATTTCCAGCAACTTGTTGATCCAACCGCTACCCAACTCGTTTCGCAAAATGATCGCATTTTCGATACTAGCTTCCGACAAATTCAACTCTCTCTGTACGAGGGAGATATCTTCCACTTCAATTTGATCGAAACTCAAAAACAACTCTTGAGCGTCGCGGACTCCCCGGCGTTTTGTCGATTCTGGATCGAGGGTATAAATCTGCATTTTATCGGGAAATAACTGCCGCAAACCTTTAACAGTGCTGAACTGTTTCCCTTCCGAAACAGCTTCCCACCCGTACTCCGAGTGCATATCAAAAATTAAATTAACAGCAGCTTGCTTGCGAATAATTCCCGACAATAGCAAGCGCGTCAGAAAAGATTTTCCCGTTCCCGACTTCCCAAAAACGCCGTTGCTGCGTTCCACAAATCGATCTAAATCCAAGCACACAGCAACGTCCATGTCAATCGGTTTGCCGATCGCAAAATTGCGGCGATACGGGTCATCTTCCCAGCCAAAAACTGCCCGAAAATCACTTTCTTTGGCATCAAACACCTGCGAAAAGTGGCTGGGAATAGTTTTGACCGGCAGCAACTCAATATCCGCGCCCGTTTGTGACTCAAAAGAAGCCAAATTTCCTAACGCCAGCTTATTCTCGCGAACTGGGCCGTTTTTCGTCGGGTCGAAAATTGCCTGCTGTTTTTCTCTCTCAGCAGTCAACATCAACATCGGCGACAGTTCGATCGTACCGTAGGTGCTGCTACCTGCTAGCACTGCGAGCAGAAAATCGTCGTCGGGATTGGGAGGATTCGATAAAATGCGGGCGCTAGAAGTTCCCAGAGATACGTCGGTGAGCATACAGAAAAAGTGCGATCGCACCCCCCGCACAACTAGAAATTTCCCCACCCTCATATCTTCCACCGAAACATCGGCGTGCAGTCGCACTTCTAATCCCTTGCTCAGGGAACCTTGAATAACAGAGCCTAACGGTCGATCCATTTTAGATTTTAGATTTTAGATTTTCGATTGTTAATAATCGAGCAATTTTCGCGGGGCGAGTTTTGATTGTAGATTTTTGATTGTTAACAGTCAACTAATTACCATTCCGATTCTAGTGGCAATTCAAAAAAACTCGGACTCAGATCTAGATCTGTCAAATCCGTTTCGCTCAAATAAGCGTCGGTCAAAAATACCCCTTTTAAACTTGCGCCTTTGAGGTTAGTACCTTTCAGGTTAGCACCTCTGAGATTAACTCGGAATAAATGAGCATCGCTCAAGTCGGCCTCAGTTAAATCTGCTCCCTCCAAATTTACTCTCATCAAATCTGCTTTTCGGAGATCGGCTTCGTTTAACTTAGCGCCACTGAGGTCAGCTTTTGTCAAATCTACACCTCTTAAGTCTGCCCCGCTCAAGTTCGCGAACAGCAAAGTAGCTCCGGTGAAATCTGTCTCCCTCAAATCGGCATCCCTTAAATTAGCGCCACTGAGGTCAGCCCTTGTTAAGTCTACACCCCGGAGGTCAGCAGAACTCAAGTTTACTTGGTGTAAAATTGCGCCGCTTAAATCGGCTCCTCTTAAATCAGTTCCCTCCAAGTTTGCACCTTTGAGGTAAGCTTTTTTTAAGCTAGCTCTGCTGAGGTCTACATTTTTGAGATTGACCGAAGTTAAGTTAGAAGCGCTCAAATTAGCTCCGCTTAAATCTGACCCGTTTAAGTCGGCTCCGGTTAAATTTACCCCTTGCAGCGATACATTGGGAGCAATTAAATAAGCTCCGCCCAGACTGGGGTCGATACCTTCTGAAAACAAAGTCTGGTTGCTGTAAACAGCTTTCTCCAAAATCGTGCCGCTCAAACTAGCTTCCCTCAAGTCCGCTCCGCTGAGGTTGGCTCCTGCTAAGTTTGCCCGATCGAGTTTTGCACCAAATAAAATAGCTTTGTATAAGTTTGTCCGCCGCAAATCGGCTCCTTTTAAATCCGCTTCGGTCAAATCTACCATAGCCAGATTTAAGCCAGGGAGCGAAGCATTGGGAGCTAGCAAAAATGCTCCCATTGCACCCGGATCAATATCATCGGGAAAGATAGTCCGGTTGTTGTATACGGCCTTGTCTAAAATGGCGCCGCTCAACTGAGAACCGCGTAAATCCGCCCCACTGAGGTTGGCTCTGGTTAAGTTGGCTTCGTGGAGATTTGCTCCTACTAAATTAGCCTTGATCAAACTTGCTTGTTTGAGGTTGGCGCCCGTGAATTCGGCTCCTACGAGATTAGCTTCTCGGAGGACAGCACCAGTCAAATCAGCTCTAGTGAGGTTAGCTAAATTAAGAAATGATTCAGATAAATCCGCCCCGCTGAGATTAGCGCCTGTGAGATCGGCTTCAATCAGGTCTGCATACCTGAGCATAGCGCCGCTGAGGTTAGTTTCTCGGAGATCCGTGCCTCGGAGGTTGGCTCCCCGGAGTTCCGCACCGCCAAGGTTGGTGCCTTTAAGTGCTTGTCCCCTGAGATCGAGTCGGTGCAAAAAGTCACCAACGTTCATTTCCATGTCAAATTCACCCTCTCTATTCCGATACTTTTTTCCTAACCTTTGAAATTAAGTTAGATATTCTGAAAGTACCTTTGCTGAGTTCTGGTCAAAACCATTGTAATCATCAATAGCCACAACTGGTGCATCTGGCGGATAGTGTTCTGGAATATTGTCAATGGCTACCCAAGGTGAGTTTTGTGCTTGGTTTTCTCGAAGATACTCAAGAACTTCCTGGTGTCGTAAATATTTGTGTTGGTGAATATTTTTGGGGTTGAGAAAAGGGGTGAATCCGATAATACGGATAGCGATATCTGGTGAAAATAATGGAGGTATTACCTCGAAGGGGAATATTTCACGCCCGGATGATGAAATTACTACTCGCGCATGATAGATAGGAACGAAGGACATTCTCAAAGTGATTAAGGCAATCTGAATTGAATTTCATTCTGTCTGTTGGCAAGCTCGATGTTTCATGTCTTCTGTCAGGAATAAGTACACCATTAATGTCTGAAAAATGTAACATTAACTAAAAGTTAAGTTGAATAATTTATTAATTATTAATACTGCTTAATAATATAAATTTCCATCGACGATGCTCTCTCAAGTGCTCGCTGCATCGACTTGTTATATCATGTCCGATCGCTTGACCATAATATCTCGGTCGGGCGGGTTTTTGAGATGGTCAATTATGGGCCGATATTGGCAGGTTTACCCGCCCCTACCTGATTTCTGGTAATCGACCGGACATAATATTAGACGGCAATCAACATTGACCATAATATCTCGGCCGGGCGGGTTTTTGAGATGGTCAATTATGGGCCGATATTGGCAGGTTTACCCGCCCCTACCTGATTTCTGGTAATCGACCGGACATAATATTAGACGGCAATCAACATTGTTATTCACTGTTTTTATTGGTGGCTGCTTTCTGACGAAAGGAAGATGCTGATATCAACAAGTATTGTTCTGAAATTGACAGTTTTTCTTGGCTTCAGCCTTCCCCCCTGCTGGGGTAGGGGCAAGGCTGTTTCGGGGCAACCACGGGGAGTAGGGGTCGGATTGCCCCTACGGAAAATCAGGCTTTTGTAGGGGCGGTGCCAAGAGTGCCCGCCCCACCATAGACGAGCGGGTCGGGGTTTCAGATATCGGGGCAACCACAGGGGGATTGCCCCTACAAGAGAATGAAACTGCCCTGGGTAGGGGGGGGTTGGCTTCTACCTTCTGCCTTCAGGGAAGAGGAGCAAAACTGTAGATTTTTTGAGGTTCGAGCCGATCGCAAATTCCGGTTAATTCCGGCAAAACGAATGTCTCGCGATCGAGCTGGACTTGCAGGGTTTTGAGCGGATCTGCACCGGAGGAAACCATGAATTCTAATGTTTGCAAATTCGGCTCATTGCTGATTTCACCCAGAATTTGGCCGATCGCCTTGACGTAAGGATGGTTTACCTCCGAGTACCAGTCGGGGGCTGCGAGTCCGGCTTGATCGAAGCCCAGGTGAACGATGAGAGAGCCTTCTCCGAACAGGGCTATGCCCACCGGCCGCGCTTCTTCTTGCAGCAGCAAGTGCTGGTTAGCCGCCAAATGCCGCAGTTTTTCGAGGTGTTCGTACCGATTTTGAATGGCAGAATCTTCCTCTTTTCCTTCTGCTTTTTCGTTCCACTGAATCGCCACTGTTACTAAATAAGTTTGCAGTAGCATATGACCGAGTTTTTCGGCTTTTGTTGCCAGATAGATCGAGTTGTAATCTGTGGCTTCAATTAGTAAGGGGACGCGATCGGCTACTTCAATCCCGTAACCTTTCAACCCTGCAATTTTGCGCGGGTTGTTGGTAATCAAGCGAATTTTTTGAACTCCCAAATCGTTGAGCATTTGTGCTCCGACGCCGTAGTTCCGCAAGTCGGCGGGAAATCCTAACCGTTCGTTGGCTTCGACTGTATCGAATCCCAAATCTTGCAGCGAGTAAGCTTTTAGTTTATTTACCAATCCAATGCCCCTACCTTCTTGGCGCAAGTAAACTATGACGCCAGAACCGACATTTTCGATCATTTTCAGTGCCGCTTGCAGTTGCATCCGGCAGTCGCAGCGCAGGGAACCCAAAGCATCGCCGGTCAGGCATTCGGAATGCACCCGCACCATCACGGGTTTGTCTTTAAATTCTGCCGGGTCGCCCTTGACAATAGCAACGTGTTCTGAGTTGTCTTGGGTGTCGCGGTAGGCGTAAATCATAAACTCGCCGAATTGAGTGGGCAATTTGGCGACGGTTTCGCGGCGGACGAATCGATCGTGCTTGAGTCGGTAGCTAATTAAGTCAGCAATACTGATTATTTTAAGGTTGTGGGTTTTGGCGTACTCGATTAATTCGGGCAATCTCGCCATCGAACCGTCGGGGTTTTGAATTTCGCAGATGACGCCGCTGGGATACAAGCCAGCGAGTCTGGCGAGGTCAACCGAGGCCTCGGTGTGACCGGCGCGTTTGAGGACGCCACCGTCGATCGCCCGCAGGGGGAAAATGTGACCGGGACGGCGCAAGTCTTGAGGTTTGGTGTCCGGGTGGATGGCGACTTGGATGGTGCGTGCCCGGTCTTCGGCGGAGATACCGGTACTGACGCCGTTGACTGCATCGATGCTGACGGTGAAGGCAGTTTGGTTGTTGTCAGTGTTTTTGCTGACCATGAGGGGCAGTTCCAGGCGATCGAGCCTTTCGCCGCTCAATGCCAGACAAATCAAACCCCGCGCGTTCACGGCCATAAAATTGATGTTGTCGGGGGTGGCGAATTGGGCGGCACATATCACATCGCCTTCGTTTTCGCGATTTTCGTCATCGACTACTACCAGGGGGCGACCTGCTTTGAGGTCTACGAGGGCGCTGTCAATTGAGTCAAATTGAAAGGATTGAGTTGAGGTGTTGTTATTTGTCACTGAGCAGTTCAATCTATAAACAGTAATGTTATGGAAATAGAATCTATTTGTGATTGTAACCTTTTGTATCCGGCAGGGCGATCGGCCAATCCAGATGAGTTTGACAATATTTCTCAAGTCACTTACTATAATTATTGCATCTTGTCAACAAAATCTCTCCCCAATATTTCATGAGCTTGACTGAGATCGCGAATATTTTAGGTAAACCGTACTTCCAAGCTCCTAATTGCCTAATTTATCTGATTCAAAAAGTTGTCTGGAACTAAGGCGCGGGAGTTGCGGGCTGCAAGTTCTTTTCACCCCGCAATGAAAAGTTTCTCTGGTATGTGAAAAATCAAGACAAGTATACATTTAATTTGGATGAAGTGCGCGACCCAAATGTGAAATATCCGAATCAGAAAAAGAACGGCAAGATTAAAGTAAACTTAAAAGGCAAAAATCCGACGGATGTTTGGCAGTTCCCAAAAGTTACGTCGGGGAAAAACTGAGCTTCAAAAGAACGCACGCCTCACCCCGCTCAATTTCCTGTTGCTGTTGTCGATCGCATCATCAAGTCGGCCTCGAATTTAAACGAAATTGTTTTAGATCCGTTTATGGGTTCCGAGACTACAGCAATTGTGGCTCTGGGTTGGCAGCGACAAGTTATTGGATTTGAAATTAGGGCTGATTACTGTCAGATTGTCGCTAGTAGAATAGATGATTTTTTGATGGACAAGGAACTGGCAGAAGCAAAGTTATCTTTATTCTAAAGTTGGTAAATTTCAGCAACTTAATTTAAATAGTCCCAGATCGGGCGATCGGTCTCAAGCGATCGGCGCTTAAGATCGCACAGCCCAGAACGATCGGCGCAATGGGACAATATTGATATCCCGTCAAATTATCCCAACCATGAATAATTGGCCGAAATTCCTCCCCGATCCTAGATCGTGCGCCAGAGGGTTTGCCTTAAGCATTAGCTTTTGGCTGATTGTTTCTTTACTGTGGCCCAATGCTTACTACTATTCCTACGGATTTAGCAGGACGTACTGGTACACCATCAGGAACTCTGACTGGGAATTCCCGATCGTACTTGCTTGGTTTTGCCAAATCTGGTTATTTGCTTTCTATCACTGGGGGTTAACCAAGCTTGCAGAGTGGGTGGAAATTCGCCGACACAATCAGCAACCGCCGACTGTATCAGCTTGGCACCACTGGAGGGAAGGTATTATCGCATTTCTGACGCTACCTGCTGCGATTTTGATGGGAATTCCGCCGACTGCCTTTTTTATGCTGCCGATCAGAAGCTTTTCGGGCGCCCTCGTTGCTGTAATTCTAGGAAGTGCGATCGCCTCTGCTTACCTGTATCACTTCCGCTTTGCAAAACTGCTTAAAATTATTCTTAAATTCTTAGGGATTTTCTATGCATACCTTCTAAAGATACTTGAACTTTTTTTAGTTCCAGTATTAACTGGTACTCCGTTTTTTCTGCTAACTGTTGCGACGGCAGAAATCGTGCCAATACAGCTACTGCCGCTGACAACCTTTCTGTTAGTTATTTGCGTACTGCTAAGCGGGATAGTGGGATATGCAGCTTTGCAGTATTGGTCAGCGCATCTAGTTAATTGGGCCGCGACTTGGTGGCCCGCTGACTCTCCTGGTTACAGTCGCCTTCAATCCCGAAAAGCCTGGAAACACAACAAAACAGCAACCAGCCAATCTTTTGTTCGGCACACAACCAGTTGGCACTTAGCAGCTAACGACACTACCAACCTAATTTACCTAAACCTCATAGCGATCGTACTCGGTGCGATCGGTTTTCTGCTGTTTGGAGAGTCGAAAGAATGGTCAGAAACACAAGAAGATATTTTAGGATCTGCCGTGGCGCTAGTGTGGGTGGCGGTGTGGCATTTCTGGGGGTGGCCGCGCGAAGTAGAAATTGCTAGAGGTAAGCCGGAAGCTAAGAAAAAGCGATCGCCCAATTCTAACTCAGCGCCTCCCAATCCGGTAGAACAAGAGCTAAATCAGCTCAAAACCACAACTGGAATGAATCGGATGAAGTCAGTAAGACGATCGACCCAGCCAACTCCTGAAGTTGCTCAATGGTACGTCTTTCGCAGCGGTGAAGCCAAAGGGCCCTATACCAAATTGCAATTATGGGAAGTTCAGGAAATCACAGCCCGAACCAAAGTGCGGCGCGGGGAAGCCGAGTGGCAGCGCGCCGGTGAAATTCCAGAATTAGCGTCGTACCTCACTCAAAAATAAGACAGTACAAGTCACCGCACGTCGATCGGCGCTTAAGACGATCGCACTGCCCAGAAAGTAGCGCTATATCCCTTGATAATCTGGAAATAATCTGATAGTATATTAGCAAGTGGGGGTGGAACTACCTCACTATAAAAAGCCTTTGAAACAAAGGAAAAAGAAGCCTGCGGTCTAAATGTACTCAATTGACCGTCAGGTTTTTTCACTAACCGAATATTCAAGTCAATGTCTAAAGTAGTCGATGAACTTTGTCAGTTATAACTGAATCTCAGGCGCTGTTCTCAATCAGACCCAATCAACCTGGTAACAGGGACTAAAAATCTCAGATATCAGGTCGATCGCGCAGCAAGAAACCAAGTGGATGAGGCCAAGAGTGTAAGATGTCAGTTATCACGAATACTTTCTGTTGGCGATTGCCCGACGGCACCCAAAATTGAAAATTATGCCAGCCAATTGCTGATTCTGCTGGCTTCATGTTATAGTGGTTTTCCAAGAATTAAATTCGGTTGCGTAGTTTGTTGGTGTTTATTTACAAGCGTCTCTCCGAATCTAAGTCTCTGCACCCTAATGATTCTGGAGATTTTATGTCGATTTACGTGGGTAATCTTTCATATGAGGTAACATCAGACGACCTCAACGAAGTATTTGCCGAGTACGGTACTGTAAGCCGCGTCCAAGTGCCAGTGGACCGGGAAACAGGCAGGATGCGGGGTTTTGCTTTTGTGGAAATGGCAAGCGAGGCAGAAGAAGCAGCAGCCATCGCAGCTTTAGACGGTGCTGAGTGGATGGGCCGCGACTTGAAAGTCAACAAAGCCAAACCTCGCGAGAACAACAACAACAGACGCCCTTCGGGCGGCGGCGGCTGGGGCGACAACGATCGCCCTGCACGCGGACGCTACTAAACTTTGACAAGGAAAATTTGAGTTTTGGTAGTTGACGGCAGGTGCGAATGCTGCTTTTTTTTCGGGTTGTTCGATCGACCCATCGAATAAAACTCCCAAACCTCTGGCATCAGTTTTGCCCCCTCCTTGGAGGGGGCTTTGTTTTTGGCGAAAAATCCCGCGAGGTACGTCGGCGGTGCAGTTCCCAGTCTAGTTCGTGATTCAGTACCCTCTTAAGGAGCGCGAATTAAATAACTTACAATTTTAACTGTTATTGTGGGATGGGCGTCCCGCCCGTCATGAGTGGACGGGCGGGACGCCCATCCCACAAACTTGTGGAAGTTATTTAATTCTCATTCCTAACTGCTTTTTTTAAGAGGCTGTCGGGATTTCGCGGATCGACTCCTGTAAACTATCAAACTACAATTAAGCAGCAAGAAAAGTTAGAATAACGGCAAAACTGAATATTGCCCAGAACAGCCAAACTATCTTTACCGAAGATTAGTCGAGAAAACCAGCCGAATATCAGCCAATATCTTGATTTTGCCTCAATAAAGATGTCCAAGGTCTACAGCACGGCGGAACTCATTAAAATCCTCGAAGAAGAGCGCCAAGCCTGCTTGTATGGGCGGCGTCTCAACTTGACTGAAACTCCTGCTACAGGCAACCCCGTGATTGACCGCTTTCTCAAGTCTGAGGGAGTTCAGAAGTTCACTGCTTATCAAAATTTTAAGGCGGCTGTGCACGAATACCAGCGGGAACATCAAGTTTCTGGGATTGTCTGGCGGGAAATGGCGGTTAAAGGCAATACTCTACGCTATCCGGCAGTGGATGACGAATTAATAGCTCTACCGGTTGATTTGATTACGTTGAAGGCAGCTAAGATTGCTATGTTGGAATTCTGGCAGCAGGTAACTGCGGGGATGGATTTGTATTTAAGCATTAACAGCGGGAAGGATTTTCGATCGATCGAGCCGGTTGATGTAGAAGCTATAGCCCAGCGCACAGAATGGGCCAATCTCTCCAAGTGGGAAAAGTTGGATTTTCTAGAAATTTTGTTGCAGTTGGGCTGGGGGAAGCCGGAGGAAGCTTATTATAAGCGGGGATGGCCAACCTCGGGCAGTGAGTACATTCACGCCGTCAAACCCGGACAGCGGCCGATTTGTTAATTGGTAATTAGTAATTGCTAAGGATCGCGAATTAAATAACTTACAATTTTAATTGTTATTGTGGAAGTTATTTAATTCTCATTCCTAACAGGATATCCTGAATTCAGAACCATCGACAACACAGAAATTGAGGAGACGGCAGTGCCGTGTCCCTACCCCAAAACGTCGTAGCACGGGCGATAACCCGACGCCATCGCCCGATTTGCAGGGACACGGCAGTGCCGTGTCCTAAGTGTGGATAATATCAGAAGAACTCATTTATTAACATCAGAAATTTGACAAAGCATCAAGCCAAACCACTGATTTGGATCTGTCCAAACTTGCACAGGCATTAAACCGCGCTGCGACAGTTCTTTTTTTACAGTATTGAGATTAAACTTGCGCGATATTTCGCTGCGGATAGTTTCTCCCGCTGCAAATTCAACCGTTAAATTGAGAGAACGCAAATGCACTGTTTGCGCTTTTTTACTTTTTAAGTGCATTTCAATTTGACATTCCTCTTGATTGTAAAAAGCCCAATGCTCGAACTGTGCTAAATCAAAATTTCCCTCATATTTTCGATTTAAATGCCGCAGCATATTCAAGTTAAATGCTGCCGTTACTCCTTGACTGTCATCGTATGCAGGCTCTAAAATATCCTTAGATTTGTCCAAGTCAATTCCCAGCAAAAAATACTCTCCCTGCTGCAATGCACCGACAATTTGCGAGAAGAACAAATCGCATTCTCGAGCGTTGAGATTGCCGAGGGTACTGCCGAGAAAGCAAATCATTCGGGTTGGCAACGGCGACGGTGCAATTTTAGCTAAGGCTAATTCGTAAGTGCTGACAAGTCCGTGAATCTGGAGCGACGGATAATCTGCCAACAGTTGACAAGCGCTGCTTTCTAGGATAGTAGGACTGATGTCGATCGGCAAATAGTGCAGGGGATATTCCAGTTGACTGTAAGCATCGAGGAGAATCCGAGTTTTGGTTGAACTGCCGCTGCCGAGTTCGACGATTTCGCAGGGGCCAGTTAAATTTGCGATCGCCCCCGCGCATCCCTGCAAAATTGCCGTCTCAGTGCGTGTCAGGTAGTATTCCGGCAACTGGCAAATCAACTCAAACAGCTTCGATCCGCGATCGTCGTAGAAATACTTTGGAGGCAGGGATTTGGGGGTTTGAGTCAACCCGCTAACTGCATCGCTGCCAGCATTGATTTCTGCGGGTGTCGGTGCCGCAGCGCTCACCAGTCGCTCTAAGTGCAGCCGGTTTTCTTTTGTTGAGGCTGAGTTGGTTGTGTCGGACAGTCTTGGGGATTTCATAGAGTAATTTTTAGATGCACATATGGGTATAGCACGCCGTCGCGTTGCCAAATATCGCGCTCAAGTCAGATTTTTCCTGCCATATCGGTTCTGTATTTTCTCACGGGAGGGCGATCGCATCCACAATTAAAACTTAAAATTTATCCACACAATTTATTAAATACTTAACCAAACTTGATTTGTTTGAGCTTGTTACATGGAAAAAAGTTGACCATTTCGCAAACATTTTTTTTCTCCATTTCCCTCTCCAGCCATTGATCTGATGTTCGTCAAATAAGCTTTATAATGCAATTATTATTAAGGAATTTGTCCATCTGAAAATTCGGATGAATAAATTCATCACTCTCAACAACTTTGAGGGTGATTATAATTACCTAGCCAACTACTTAGCGCAGCGAAAACCAGCAATAATTTGCCGCACGCCCGGATAGTACCAATTCCGAAAGGTCGATCGCAGAGCCTGCGGAAAAGTAGCCCAACTCCCCCCTTTCAAAACCCGGTGTTCTCCATCAAAATAAACTTGAGAATATCCCCTGTAAGGATAACTTTCAAATCCCGGATAGGCGTCAAAGGTTGAAGCAGTCCACTCCCAAACATTGCCCAACATATCATAGCAGCCTGCCGCACTTGCTCCTTTGGGAAAGGCATCAACTGGCGAAGTATTGGCAATATTATTGCCGTGATTGCACAGGCTGCCGTTTGGCGGTTCTTCTCCCCAAGGATAGATGCGATATGTTTGATTTGTGGCGTCCCAACTCGCAGCTTTTTCCCATTCGGCTTCCGATGGTAAACGCTTGCCGATAAAGTTGCAGTAAGCTTCGGCTTCGTACCAACTCACGCCGCAGACTGGATGGTTGTTGAAAGCTGGATTTTCTGACCAGTAAAGCGGTTGAGAGACGGCTTCGACTTGCAGCCATTTCCAGCCGTCCGCTGACCACCAATCAGGGTTTTGATAGCCGCCGGATTCCATGAAATCTCGGTATTCACGGCAAGTGACGGGATAGCGATCGATCGAGTATGCTTCTAAATAACATAGGTGGCGCGATCGCTCATTATCCAAAGCCTCAGCAGCATCGCTTCCCATGTAAAATTCCCCGCCCGGAATTTCAATCGCCAAATCGGTAATTGGGCATCGGGAATTGGGAATTGGGAATTGGGAATTGGGAATTGGGAATTTCTGCTGCTTTATTCCTCTGTCTTGTAGAGAATTAATCCGTGTATCCCTGTCCAAATCCGTGTCGTGCCTTTCTTCCTTCTTCCTGTGCATTTGCAACACGAAAGCAACTGTTTCGCAGTGCTGGCTTTCGTGCTGAATAATAAACCGCCAGAGACGTTCTTGCTCGTCGATCGGCGCGACTTCCAAATAATCTAACACCTTTTTTCTCACCGCGTCCAGATATAATTCAACTTCAGGTAACGCGGGCAGAAAAACCCGTTGTTTTTTCGGCAAAATATCAGCAGCAAACAGTTGGTGATACTGAGGAAAGACCGGTTCCAAGCCAGCACACCGCTGCAACAGCCACAAATCCTCAGTATAAGCAATGTGACCTAAGTGCCAGCCAACTGGACTGAAATCAGGATGAGCTTGACGACAAAAAGTATCGTAGTCGATGTCGGCAAATAGCTTGAAAGTGCCGCGGCGACACTGCTGCAAATCGCGATAAATTGCCTCTCTACAAGATTGGATAGATTTCGAGATCACGCTCTACTCCGGTACTGATAATGCTCTGGACTGGGCACGAGTGCCAATTGCCAGCAAATAAAGGTTCAGAAGCAATGATGACAGAATTCGGGAAATTTAAATCGTCCCGCAGCCAATAGAGGGAAGGAGGGGTTTTTTGGGAAGCAAAGCGAGAGGCAACGAGCTGGTGTCCGTCGCTGATAATTATATTAGCTGAAAATTCTACTTGGTGAAAGTTTGCTAGCTCTGCCAAAGTTTTCAGCGACTTTTGCAAAGCTGCTTGTACGGTCAGATTTCCGGCTGTCAATTCATTGACAAACAAGCCGAAGATATGCTCAGAATCTGTAGTACCGTTAATTGATTGATACAGCGTATCGCTGAGCCGATCGCGAATTGGTCTGTAAAGAGTTTGCCGAAAATTCTTCACGAAGCCGTTGTGTACGAACAGCAGGCGATCGTTCTGAAACGGCTGACAGTTGCTCAAATCTACAGCTTGTCCTGAAGTTGCACTGCGAACATATCCGATCGCGCATCCAGATTCAACGAATCGACTGATACTCGGAAGGTTAATGTCGCTCCAAATTGGCTGTACATTTTTATAAGTAAACGGGTCAGTATCTAGGTGCGGGTGATACCAACCAATACCAAAACCGTCAGCATTGAGTAGGCCAGAAGTCATTTCGCGGGGATCGTAACTCTGCACAATTAGGGAATGTTCCGGCTTGTACAGAATAGCATCGAGTAAAATCGGCTCCCCGAGGTAGCCAAGCAAACGGCACATAAAATTTTTGCAGCAATTTGATTAGCATTGTAAGTCATTAGCCGAAAAATTGCCCGTTAGCGAAGCCCGCCCCTACGGGGGCTACGCCAACGAAGAGGATCGCCCATCTTCAGCGCTGACAACAAGGTTTTTGGTAGCCTGCTGCCAGCATCGCAGTACAAACGATACAGTTAAGGTAGAACCCCTGCAACACAAGGAGACTCTTGAATGTTCATCGACGAACTCATCCCAATGGCGAAAGAATTGATCGAACAGCCGATCGCCTTCGCGGGCGGATTTTTATCTGGCCTGCTTCGACTCAACCTTCACGAAGATCCCGTTAAAAGCTGGATCGACGAGCAAGCTGGTTCAACTTCCTACACTACTCCCCCAGCCGAACCCACCAACGGTAAAAGCAGCGGGCCTCAGTCAATCTCGATCGACTAAGGAAAAGCAGTAACATCCTCCCAACGCCAAACTGATTACAGTTATGGCGTGGGCTTCCAAACTTCACACTTTGGCTTTTCGCGTTTTTCCCTGACGGGATTTCCACACTTGGCTAGATTGAATTGCTCACTTCCCGCTAGTAAGTCTGCACAGACACAAGCGATTCCCGTATAACCTTTTTCAGATAGATGAAGTACAATAACACCAGTGTGTAAACCAGTTCCAAATATCTTGCTGAGAAAGTTGACGAAATGCAAACTCGATCGCATTTCCTAATTATTGATATTTTTTTTGTTAATCAAACTGAAAATATTTTTAAATTTTGATCCTAATTTTTCAGGTTTATGATAAATCAGGCGAAGGGGGCGACAAGTATATTACTTTCGCCCTTTTTATTGATTACTTTATTTAATTATTTTGTGTGTTTCTATGATTATTCTCCATCACTCCCAAAGCATTTTTCCATAATCTCGGTAAGTTACCTGAGCATAAAATCCTCAAATATAATTGTATCATTTTCCTTATTAAATTAACTTATAAGCTGTCGCGCATTTAAATTCTATATTAGGGGCGGGCTAGAAGCCCAACCCTAATCCCCACAAAAGTTTGATTGTTTTTTGACATATAATTTAAAGGCCGCAACAGCTTATAGCGATTCTAAGTGAATTGTGTAATTGTTGTAGGGGCAAAACTCACGCCCGGTTGCCCCAATCCGTGGGGGGTAGGCACAGGGCACTAGCCCTACATATTTGTACAACTGATGCGAGGATTGCTATAAGCTGTGGAGCATTTAAAGCAGTAACGAGGCTTGTATGGTGCGTCAATCGATTTGAGATTTGAGATTTTAGATTAAAGAATTGACTCCCCGGATAAATGCTCTTTCTTGAGGATTTTCGATTTGAGATGCTTTCAATTGATTCCACAGATAAATCACGTGGCGGGTACCACCTTTGAAATTCGTGGTCAGGAGTTAACACTTACGCGCTTATGCGGGAAACATTTCTGTAATGACGCACCCTACTATCGTCTTTTAAATGCCGAACAGCTTACTCATCAATTCATTACTACTTTTTTTAACAGGTAAAACCTCAAATGTAAACTTTTAATAGGTAATTCATCTACCTGATAGAAGCTATAATATACAAGATATGTCCATAATTGCAGCGAGGATAACTGTAGTAGAAGTAAGCAGAAATAGTATGTTTAGAAAAATGAATTTACAAACCAGACTAATCAGTGCCTTTCTGACGATGGGACTTTTAGTATTTTTAGTAGCCTGGGTAGGATGGAGTTCAACATCCAATCTCAGTCAACACATAGAGACTATCGGTAAAAATAAATTACCGAGTATTGAAGCATTATTGAAAATTAACGAGGGACAAACCCAAATTGAGTCATCCGAAAGAGCGCTAATTCATCCCGCACTCAGTCAAGCAGAAAGGCAAGATGCTTTAAACAGAATGGACAAGGCTTGGCAGCAGATTCAAAATGGGTTTAAAGCATACGAAGTGCTTCCTCGTACCTCAGATGAAGACGCACTATATCAACAAATGCTTAAGTATTGGGAGGAGTGGCAGCAGGAAGCTCAAGAACTCCTGCTAATTAATAAAGAATTTGAAACACTGGGAATTTTCAATCCTTTGGCTTTGCAGATTGAACTACTTAAGCAGGGTAAAAGTAATTCGCCGGAAATGGCAAGAGCAAACACAGCTACTAACCTTTTGAATAAACTTAGTCAGCAAGCTAAGGTGATTCGTGTTAGATTTATCAAATCTGAACAAGCCACTTTAGCAGTAGCTGAATTCAACCGAAAGGAAGCAGAAGAAGCTTATAGAAGCGCAGAAAAAGATCGTAAAAAAACTCAAATAGCTGTAGTATTGGGCATGACATTGGGGCCGCTAATAGCGATTATTTTAGGCATATCTTTAAGCATAGCGATCGCCAAACCTTTAGATCGAGCGCTCAAAGGTATTATTAATATGATTGTCAGTTCTTCTACCGAGATAGCTGCTACAATTGAGCAACAGGAACGTATTGCTGTACAACAAGCTGCTTCTGTTAATCAAACAACTACCACAATGGATGAATTGGGCGCATCATCGAGGCAATCAGCTATGCAAGCCCAATCAGCCCTTGAAAATGCCAGTAATGTCTTAAATATGGCCGCAGAAGGCAGTAAAGTGGTGCATAAAACCCAGCAGGGAATGTTAAGTTTGACGGAAAAAGTTGGAGCAATTGCCGCTCAAGTTTTAAATTTGAGCCAGCAAACCACTCAGATTGCTAATATTACCAATTTAGTCAGCGATTTGGCTAGTCAAACTAATATGCTGGCGATTAACGCTACAGTGGAAGCAGTACGCACGGGAGAACAAGGAAAGGGGTTTGGGGTGGTGGCGACGGAAATTCGCAGACTGGCAGATCAAAGCAAAAAATCGTCGGATCAGATTAGTGATTTGATAAACGGTATTAAGAATTCCATTAATAAAACAGTGATGGTAACAGATGAGGGCAAGAAAACTTTAGATAATAGCCTGAAATTGACTGAAGGTGCGGCGGATAATTTTAACAATGTTGCTAATGCTATTAACAGTGTTGTTGTCAGCAGTCAGCAAATTTATCTTAATACCAAACAGCAGGCGATCGCTATTGAGCAAGTGGTAGATGCGATGAATGTTCTGAATAAAGGAGCAGCGGAAACAGCCAGCGGTATTACCCAAAGTCGAATTGGCACTCAAACACTTAACAAAGCGGCTTTAAATCTCAAATCCTTAGTTTAATTGAGAAAAGAAAGTAATATCCTAAACTGGGGATGAAGGAGATGGAGAGAAAATGTTCCCAATTCCTCATTTCCACTTGGCAATTCCAAATTTTGCCCAAGGATTGAAGGTGACATCTCCCCGTTTAGGAAAGGGTTGGGGAGATGTGTATAGTAATTCTCAAGTGAATGAGGTATAGATTTGAATTTTAGATTAAAGAATGGCAGAAGTGGGGAATTGGTAATTAATTGGCAAGTACCTCACGAAAGTTGACAACCGCTATATCAACGCTCGTGGCCCAGAGCAACCTAATATATTATACCTTGTTAGTCGCTATGTTTCCGAAGATGCTTGGTGATTCGTCGCCCACCAATCAGCGATTAGATTAAAATCAAGTATTGTTCAGGGGTGGGATTCCTCGTCGCCCCAAAACTCATATCCTCACTCATTCGCAGGGCGAGTGAGGATATGAGTTTTGATTAAGCTAACTATTGCAGCCAGTACCAAGGGTTGGTCAATCGATTTTAGATTTTAGATTTTAGATTTTAGAATTGAAGCATTGACTTGCGCGAGATAAATACGTTCGGCAAGTTTCTCGGATACAGGTTTTTTATTTATCCACGCATAAATCAGGGGGCTTGTATCCTGGATGCTTTCGGTGAGTGCGGCAAACCCTTTTAGTTAGAGTCGATCGCCCAGTTGTATGCTAGATAGCACTTGACAGTTAAATTAACAGGTTATTATGTATAGCACAACAAGTTCAGTTCGATCGACATGACTATCTACATTGGAAATCTGTCTTACCGCGCCACCGAAGAAGACCTGAAAGCAGTATTTGCAGAATACGGCACAGTCAAGCGAGTTGTCTTGCCTACCGACAGGGAAACCGGTCGGATGCGCGGTTTTGCATTTGTTGAGATGATGGAGGATGCCCAAGAAGACGCTGCAATTGCCGAATTAGACGGTGCAGAGTGGATGGGCCGCCCCTTGCGAGTGAACAAAGCTAAACCGAAAGAAGAGGGAAATCGAGGCGCAGGTATCAATAGAAACGACGGATATTAGTCGGCGGTGCGGCGGTTGACATCCTCTCGGAACCCACCTGATGCACCAGTGCGCCAGTAGGGCGGAATTGCAAGCAGCAGTTGATTTTGGGGATGAAATGTCAAATCCGCTGCACAAAAATATCGATTCTTTGTGGGCTGCACTTGATTCATAACTTTTTGAGCAAGACAGAATTTAGGCACGCTAGTCTAGAAACCCGATTTCTTGGGCGATACCGGGCTGCTAAAAGCAAAATTTGTCAGGAGAAACCGGGTTGATGAGCGTTAATCTTAAAAAGAGTAAACTCGCCCTTTTTCATCAATATAAACTGACCGGTCTTGCCTAGTGCGGCCGTCTGCTCTGGTGATGCGAATCGTCAAAATGTTTGTCTGCGAGTCAACGTTATAGTCGTATTTCAAAGTTGTGGTTGCTGTTGTGGCATTAATCGGAATATTGGCAATGTCGCCGGTACGATTGCTGATGCGAACACTGATGTTTCTGCTGGCTCCGACGGGCAAGGATGACAAGCGGCCACCTGATTCACCGTATTCTAGGTTCAATCCCGTTTCATTTAACAGTCTGAGGGTAATGTTGCGAGTATTGTCAACCTGCGCTTGAGGTTGCCAGAATCCGGGTTTTGTCCCGCCGTCAGTTGCAGGTTGAGATAATGCTGGATGGGGATGCAGAAAGCCGAGAGCGGCAAGTATTGCTGCGGTTGCAATAATTTTTGATTTCACTGTTTGTACCTCCGGGTCATTCGATTTTAGATTTTAGATTTTAGATTTTGGATTGACTTGCGCGAGATAAATGCGGGGGCTTGAGGATTTTCGATTTTCGATTTGGGATTGATTCCACGGATAAATCACGTGGCGGGTACCACCTTTGAAATTCGTGGTCAAGAATTGGTTATATTTCTATCCTAGCTTTAAAATCCGATGTTAGTGGAAGGAAGAGGGAATAAGGAAGAGGGAAGAGGGAAGAGGGAAGAAGCAATAAAAGGAATAAAAGCCAGGGTTTGAGAAATTAAGAATTTCCTAACCGTCGGGCGCGGTTGCTATATCTACTCAGAAACCGGGCTTCTGTAGTTGTTAATAGTCCTGGACGCACGGGTTGTCTAGAAAGCCGATGGCTGAGCGGGTGGCTGCTTGCCAAAGCTATGATTTAGAGTAGAAACCGGATTTCTGAGGTAAAGTGGGTGCGGGAGTGGTTAATTGTTAATTATCGATCGAGCGGCTTCTAGCAGCAGGCGCTGTTCGGCGCGGACGATCGCCCTGCTAGTTTGTTCTGCTGCATCGACATTGACCGAAATAGACGAAATTCCCCACCGCACGAAGGATTCAACTGTATCGGGATACAATGCGGGAGCGTCGCCACAGATCGAGCAAGGAATGCCGACAGCCCGGGCCTGTCTGATTAATTGTTCGATCGCCCTCATCACTGCTCGATCGCTCCCGTTGAATGCACCTGCTACCTGTTGGGAGTTGCGGTGAATCCCTAACAGAAATTGGGTTAAATCGTTGGTGCCGATGGAAATTCCTTGAACCCCGGCTTTTACGTAATCTGGTAATAAAAATAACACCGAAGGAACTTCCGCCATAATCCACAGTTGAAATTCGGGCGAGCGGTTTTTCCAAACAGTTTCTAAGCGCTGGCGGCAGTAGATAAACTCGTCAACCGATCGCACGAAAGGCAAAATTAAATTAACATTTGTATGACCTGACTCGCAGACTTTTTGAAGTACGCAGAGTTCCCAATCAAATAATTCCGGTTCAAAGGTATAACTGAAACTGCCGTGGTCGCCTGACTCGCGTAAATCGAGAGATCGATAAAATATTGGCTGCGGGGAAACGGCAGCAGCAAATAAGCTGAGGCAATCCGCCATGCGATCGACAAATTCCGATTGGCGGCCGTCTTGTAGCCAAACTTTGGGGTTTTGACAGTCCAAAGCTTCTAATGCCATTAATTCCGATCGCAGCAATCCGATGCCGTCTATTGGCAGATTTTTGAGGCGGTCAATCGAACTTGTTTGGCTGACATTAACTAGCAGTTGAGTTGCCGTTGGTGGGCCCCAAACATATTGAGTAGACTCAGATTGTCGAGATTTAGGATCGGAATTGGACGATCGATCGGAGGTAGAAGATTGGTGCTTGGCTATTGACATTTTGGCTGCTGTACTGTATATATCTGCCTTTTTTGCTGTGTCCAGAAGTCGGCGGCTGTCTGCTATCTCGATGGCATCGGGTTGGGCGAGGGCAAAAACTTCTCCGGTATCGCCGTCTACCAAAACCGAATCGCCCGAGGCGATCGCCCGCGTGGCCCCGGTCACTCCCACAACGGCGGGAATCCCCAATTCTCTTGCTAAAATGGCGCCGTGGCCTGTCATACCTCCTTGTTCGGCAACCACCCCAGCAGCAACCTTCAGCCAAGGTAGCCAATTCGGCTCGATTGTCCGGGCTACTAAAATGCCTCCGGCTAGGAATTCCGCGTTTTCTGGGTGGGAATTAGTCATAACTTGGGCAATTGCTTCGGCTTTTCCTGATGCTGCTGCCACACCTCTGAGTATGGCAGGAGTTCGGGCTCTTGCGATCGAGTTTGGCTGCCGGAGGTATCTCGGATTTTCCTCTACCGGCGCGACTTTTTCCGCTTTGACAAGACGAACTTGAGTGAAATAAAACTGCAGTTCGCCGCTGTTTTCTGTCTGGTTTAGCGTCCACTCCAAAATTAAATCTGAGTCAAATTCGGCGATCGCTTTTTTACTCAATTCAATGATTTCTTGCAGTTGCGATTCCTCTAAAACGTATTGTGTTTGTGCTTCTTCTCCCAGCGCTAAAACTTGCACGCAACAGTCAGCAAAATCAGAAAGTATAAAGGGAGAATCGGGAATTGGGAAAGCAGCAAACTTGCCCAGTAGCAGTTTTTTTTTCGGTTCACTATCGCCGACTTTGAGATTGTAGGCTAATGTTTTGTAACCGATCCGCTGGAATTTAACCGCGCTTGTTTCCGGCTGCACTTGATAGTAATCGGGGATGGTTTCTCCCCTAGCCAGGGACAATCCCAAACCGCTGGTGGCTTGGATTTCCCACTGTGCGCCCGCCTTTGTTTTCACCTCGCCCGCGGCGATGGCTTCTTGAAGTGGCTGCACCAAAACTGCGGGATTGATTTGCTGTACCCGCAGCCCGCACCGCTGCCAGTAAAATAGACTTCGGGCTCTGAACATTTCTGCCCAAGCTCGTTTGAGTCCGGCCCCAATGGCTTCGGGTTCTGCCCGTACTGCCTGAGATTCCAAAATGCCTACTGTTTTCGGGTTCCAGGAAGTCAGGGAAGGGCGAAAAATTAAGGCTGTGGAGTTTAAGTTTGACTGTGAGTTGAGTTGAGAAACAGCAGACTCTAGGGTGGAGAGCAGTGAATCGGGCAGTTTGCCGGTGAGGATTTGGTGGCGGATGCTGCGGGCGATCGATTGCAGTTGTCTGGGTTCATCGACATTCAAGTGCAGGGAAGAGTGTGGCCAGTCAGCAAACAGCGGTTCTAGGCAGTCGATCGACTCTAAAAACTGCCAGAATGTAGTAGCCGGCACGACAAAACCCGGTACAACGGGATGATTTTTCTGGAGCAAACAGCTCAAGTAAAATGCTTTTTCTCCCACTGCATCTCTGTCTGAAGGTTGAATTTTGTCTAACCAGTAGAGGTTTTTCACGCTGCGAGCCTGTCCGTGGAAACAGATTGAATTTGATAGTTTTTCCCATTAATCACTTACGACAATTTTAGGATGAACAAGCGACAATGGACGGGATTAGTCAAATCTTTTCTCAATCTATTTCTTAAGTCTAACTGTCCTCTTTGTCAGCGACCGGCCGCCGGAGAGTTTTGTCCCTACTGTGACAAGCAGCTTCAGCAATGTCAATTAAGCGATCCGGGTCGATTTTGGCATTCACAGCAGCGTGTTTTTGTGTGGGGTGAGTATGGCGGGGCTCTCAAACGGGCGATCGCAGCTTTGAAATATGACGGCAATCCGCAATTAGCCAAACCTCTCGGCGGCTGGCTGGCGGAAGCTTGGCTGAGTTTTCCCGAATTAGCTATAGACAATTTAACTGTTGTACCGATTCCCCTGCACAAAGAAAAGCTCAAGCAGCGCGGTTTTAACCAGGCGGAACTTTTGGCTGAAAGTTTTTGCGATCTGACTGGTTTGCCTTTGCAGCGGCACGGTTTGGAACGGGTGAAAAATACTCAGGCTTTATTCGCTCTGACGCCGCAGCAGCGCCAAGCGGAAATGAAAAATGCTTTAGGTTTGGGGAAAGATTTCCGTCGTCGCCTCCCGCGCGATCGAGTGCTGTTAGTTGATGATATTTACACTAGCGGTACTACGGTTAAGTCGGCAATTAAAATTTTGGAACAATCGGGAATTTCGGTTTATGGAACTGTGGCACTTGCAACTCCGAATAAGATTAATAGGTAAGCTGTGACGGCATTTAAATTTCAACAGATTTGTAGTGAGGACTAAAGTCATCAAATTTGTTGACTCACTTGTGACCTCAGAAACCCGATTTCTACGAATAGTTCTCGTTCATCGAGGTAAAAGTCGTATAAACCGGGTTTCTCGCCCCTCGCGAGTCAGCCATGAAACTGTCCGAAGTGTTGATTAATGATGATTTACTAACAAGATTTTTTGGGAAAAAGGAACCGCGAAGACGCTATTGACGCAAAGAAAGAGAAGGGAGAGAGTTTAGGCGGAAAGCGGGAATTGATTGCTGATGTTCCACCGGCTGCCGTCGTGAAGCAGTAAAGTTAACGCCGAAGCGGTAAACTCAAAGTGGAGCGATCGCCCTGCAAATTCCAACCAAGCTGTTTGAAAATTCTCCTTAGTTAAATCGCGAAATGCTACTGTCATGTGCGGTACAAATGGGCGACTTTGAGAAACTCGATCGACAATTCCCAAATTTGCCTCCAAATAACTCATCAAAGATGAGTGAATCTCCAGCAATTCGGGCGATTTGAAAACATCAGCGTAAATGACGCGGGGCGTGAAAGCAGCAAAACCGGATAGAGTAACGGGAATGGGCCGCCGATTTGCAGAAAACTGGTTCAAACTTTCCTCTAATTTGGCAACATCCTCCGCTAACGAGTGAAAAGGAGGTTGCAGCGTGATGTGCGGCGGGGAATTCAAAGCACCGCGGCTGTTGTAATGTTCCGCAAAATATAGTTTAATCTCAGTAATGTGTTGTTCAATATCGGGAGGCGGCACTAGGGCAATAAAAAATCGCTGTTTTGACGGGTTCATGGGATAACATCGCAGTGAGGAAGAAATGGCGGAGTATGGAAAATCGAGTATTTACTCAAGGCTTGTACCAAAAACTCCATTCCCAATCTACAATCCAAAATCCAAAATCTAAAATCTAAAATTTAAAATGCCTTGGTTTGTCAAAATTGAGCAAGGAATTGTCGAAAAGCCTGTCTTTGACCAATACGTGCCAGCTCACAGAGCTTATGTCCGAGAGTTGATTTCTAAAGGACACCGAGCGAAAACTGGCTACTGGGGGCGGCGGGGCGGCGGTATGTTGCTGTTTGAGGCGGGTTCGATGGATGAGGCGAGGGCGATCGTCGCTGAAGACCCGCTGGTGAAGAACGGTTGCGTTATTTATGAAATTTATCACTGGTGTGTGGTTGAAGAATAAATAACTGTGTTATACTCATAAATGAACTGGACCCACGCGATTCCAACGCCCAAATCTTGTCAGGACCGGAAGGTAGCAGCAACACGGGATGCTTGTAATAGGCGTGGTCTCCGGTTCACCCAGTTTTTTGAGGTGTAGCTCCTATGCCTGGTTTCGGAGATATTTTACAGAAAGCAGTTTACCTTGGTGTCGGGCTAGCTTCCTACGCTGGTGAAAAAGCTGGCAGCAAGTTAACTGAATTACGCACTGAAGCCCAAAAGCTGGCAGACGAATTGGTGAAGCGGGGCGAGATGTCCACGGAAGAAGCTCGCCGCTTTGTTGACGATATGGTACAACAGGCTCAGCAGCAGCCTCCCGTAGCCTCGGCTGGGAACGAAAAACCCGCTGAACCTCGGCGGATTGAAATTGTTTCTGAGGAAGAAGATGTCTCGGCAAAAGATGCTAAAGAGACAGGCGGCGTAGACAAGCTCCGCGAACAAGTGCAGAATTTACAAGAGGAATTGCGGCGGCTGAAGCGGGATTAAGCAGGAAAAAGCTCGCTCAGCAAAGCAGGAAGGGAACTCAGGATAATAATCTTGAGTTCCCTTTTTGAATATTTCCCCTGTCAGATGTGGACGGATATCAGGCAATAGGTAATAGAATTGAAAGTAGGTGCGATCGCTTCGCTTGAGGCTGGCTGCACTTGTCTGTAAAATATTTTGTAATAGCCAACTGTCAAATTCATGGAAGATTGGTCTAAAGATTTTTTTGGAGTAATGGAAAATGCTGTTTCTGAAGTAGAGCATTTTTTCAGCGAAATGGGCGAAGAGTTTGTCGAAATGCTGGACGTTTTGGCAAAAATGTCGGAAGAGTTTACAGAAGAAGTACAAAATAATCTGATTAACGACATTGACGGTTATTTCAATGAATTTGACGGTTTATTTAATGAATTTATCGAACCGATAATTGAAATTTGCCGCGACTTCGACCCGCAATTTGATGAGATAGATTTGTCGATGGTGACTTATGTAGACCCTTCACCGACGCAGCAGCCGGCTTGTCGCGGTTGTCGCAACTATCACGGTCAAGTTTACGGGGGAAATTTGTTGGTTTGTGCGATGCACCCTACTGGTGTGGAATCGGAGAGTTGTGCTGATTGGGAAACTGACAGCGATATGAATCCTTTTTAAGACGGCAGTTGAGTTGTTGAGGGGTTAATTGCTTATGGTAACGTCAATTCAGTCTCCGTCAAAGATTTCTTTGGAAGAGTTTCTGCTATTGCCAGAGACTAAGCCGGCTAGCGAGTATGTTGACGGTCAAATTTATCAAAAAGCTATGCCCCAAGGAAAACACAGCACGTTACAAACTCGTTTTGGAAATAGAATTAATCAGGTGGGAGAACCGCAAAAGTTAGCTTTTGCTTTTTCAGAATTGCGTTGCACTTTTGGGGGACGTTCTATTGTTCCAGATATAGCAGTGTTTGAGTGGTCGCGCATTCTTCTCAATACTAAGGGAGAAGTAGAAAACAGGTTTGAAATTGTGCCGGATTGGACAATTGAGATTTTATCGCCGGATCAAAATCCAACTCGGGTCATTAATAATATTTTGTTTTGCTTAAATCACAATGCTAAACTGGGTTGGTTGATTGACCCGGCAGAAAAATTAGTTCTGGTTTTTAAACCGCAGCAGCAACCAGAGGCGAAAGAGAATCAGGATATTTTACCTGTGCTCGATGTGCTGTCGGATTTGCAACTGTCGGCCGATGATTTGTTTGCGCTGTTAAGTTTCGATCGCCCGTGAGTTACAGTTGAGTCAGGGTAATTTTGCATCTAACGGCATTTAAAGGTGAATCGCTCAACGGCTAATAATTCGCAATTTGGATTTCCGAAGATGCCGCCATCGCTGCAATTGCGACAGTATCAGCGAGTGGCGGTGGCTAATTGGTTTGCGAATCAGGGACGCGGTACGCTGAAGATGGCGACGGGTAGTGGCAAGACGATTACTGCGCTGGCGATCGCCACTGAATTATACAATAAAATTAACCTGCAAGTCCTGCTCGTAATTTGCCCTTACTGTCACCTGGTGAATCAGTGGGCGCGCGAATCGGAGAAATTTGGTTTAAAACCTATTTTGGCTTTTGATAGCGCCCGTAGTTGGCAGAATAAGCTGGCTGCGGGTTTGTATGAAGTGCGATCTGGCGATCGGCTATTTCTCACAATCATCACTACTAATGCTACCTTAATGGGAGATAGTTTGCGATCGCAACTGCGCTATTTCCCAGAAAAAACCCTGATTATTGGAGACGAAGTTCACAACTTAGGCGCGCCCCGTTTAGGAGAAAGTTTGCCGCGCAATATTGGACTGCGACTCGCCCTTTCCGCCACCCCAGAAAGGCATTTCGACGAACAAGGAACTGAAGCTATTTTAGATTATTTCGGCCCGGTTTTGCAGCCGGAACTTACCTTAGCCGACGCCATCCGCCAAAAAGCCTTAGTACATTATTTATACTATCCAATTTTAGTAGAATTGACCGAAGCCGAAACCCGCAAATATTCCCGCTTAACTCAAAAGATTGGCTGGGCGCTTTGGGGCGATGAAAAAGTAGAAGAAAACGATGCTTTAACAACTTTATTAATGCAGCGAGCTCGGTTAATTGGGGCTGCGGCTAATAAATTAGTAGCGTTGCGAGAATTAATGATTCACCGTCTCGACACCGCCCACACTTTATTTTACTGTGGCGACGGTGCGATCGAAGGAGGGGCGCGCCGAAATAACAACCGCCAACTAACAGAAACCGCGAAGTTATTGGGTTCAGAATTAGGCTACCGAGTTAACACTTATACTGCGGCAACTCCTTTAGCAGAAAGAGAACGATTGCGCCGACAATTTGAGAGTGGAGAATTGCAAGGTTTGGTAGCGATTCGCTGTTTGGATGAAGGCGTTGATATTCCAGCAATTCGCAATGCTGTAATTTTAGCAAGCAGTAGCAATCCGCGCCAGTTTATTCAGCGCCGGGGACGCATTTTGCGGCCGCATCCGGGGAAGGAAAGGGCAACTTTATTTGACATGATAGTTTTGCCTCCCGATTTGGGTCGGGAAACCTTAGAAGTCGAGCGCAATTTGCTACGAAAAGAGTTGAAACGGTTCTTGGAATTTGCCGATTTAGCTGACAATGCTGGGGAAGCTAGAGTGAAATTGCTTCAAATTCAGAGGCGTTACGGGCTATTAGACATTTGACATTTATTAAGGTTCGGTTTATGTTTTAGAATAGAGAATTATTCGATCGTAGTTTGAGTTGCTAGTTTAGTTCGCGATCGCACGCATAGTTCAGAAACCCGGTTTCTTTGTAGATTTCTCGTGAGTGTTCGCAAAACTCGTAGAAACCGGGTTTCTCGCCCATGAGCCTAGGCCCTGTATATTTTAATATTTGCAAAAAAAATATGACGGAAAATCTGAATGAAAATCTGATTATGGCATTTAGATATGAAGATAGTGCGATCGCAGCCGTACCGACAAGCATTTTAGCAGAAAAGCGTTCTTCTTATCAAACTCATCAGGAATTCAGCGACGTACAGCAACCAATTACTAGCGCGCCACCGGAAGTTAGACAAATTATTGAGCGGGTATTGGAAATTGAAAAAGATAAACTGTACATGAGAGCTCCTCGCCACATTAACGATGACATTTTAAAAATCATTAAGGAAGCAATTGTATGAAGTTAATCTCAATTACTCTATGCAACTTTCGTCAATTTTACGGCAAAACTCCCGAAATTAAACTAGCTTGGGGCGGGCAAAATATTACAGTAATTCACGGGAATAATGGCGCGGGAAAAACTGCCTTAATGAATGCCTTTACGTGGGTACTTTACGGAAGATTTAGCGCGGCTTTTGCGGCAGAAGAACAATTAGTAAACAAGCGCGCTTTGGCTGAGGCGGAAATGGGAAAAGCCGTAGGTTGTTGGGCGGAAATTGTGTTTGAACATGACAGCACGCGCTACCAAGCAAGACGCATTTGTCGTGCTTATAAAAGTGAAAATACTGTAGAACATGGTAAGGCTGAATTGTTTCTGAATGTAGCAAAAGATAACGGTCTGTGGCTGAAGCCGGATCAGCATCCAGATGATATTATCGGGCGGATTTTGCCGGAAAGTTTACATAAATATTTCTTTTTTGATGGGGAGCGAATCGAGCAAATTGTCCGCTATGACAAGAAGGCAGAAATTGCGGAAGCTACTAAGGAGTTGCTGGGAGTTGAAGTGTTGAATAGATCGCTCCGGCATTTACTAGAAGCAAAAAAATCTCTAGAGACAGATTTAAATATAATTGGGAATGCTGAAACGAAGAAACTTTTAAAAGACAAGCAAAAAATTGAGCAAGAAGCTGAGCAACTTTCGAGCAGACAAGTAGAAATCGAGCAGGAATTGGTCAACCAAGGGGAGTTAAAAAAAGCAGTTAATGGTAACTTATTGGAACTTAGCGGTGCTGCGGATTTACAAAAGTTGCGAGACGAATTGGAAATGCAGAAAAGTTTATTGAAGCAACAAATTGTACAGGCTACAGATGCTCTCAAACGCTCAATCTCTATGCGGGGTTATGGGGTATTTCTGTCAGAGGCTGCGGCTGAATTTAAAGTAATTGTTGAAGGTTTGCGGGAAGGCGGCTCGTTGCTTTCGGGGATTCAGCGGCCGTTTTTGGAAGAGTTATTAGCGCAGCAGCGGTGTATCTGCGGTGCGGAATTAGTGGAGGGTTCTGAGTCTCGCCAACAGGTTAGCGGTTGGATGGATAAGGCGGGTGTGGGCGATGTGGAAGAAACAACTATTCGGATTAGCGATCGGGTAAATGAAATTGATAAACAAGTGGCTGATTTTTGGGAGGAAATTGACCGACACCAAGGCAATATCAGCCGCGACAGAACCGAACTTTCTCGGGTGGAAAATCAGTTAGACGATATTCACAACAAGCTGCGAAATTTTCCTGACGAGGATGTCAGCCGCTTGCAAAAGCGCTTGGATGAAATTGAGGCAAAAATTGGCGATTTGCACCGGGAAACAGGCTCTAATCAGCAGCAGATTGAGAGTTTGAATGTGCAGGTGTCGGCTTTGGACAAGCAAATCGATAAGCAGCAACTGAATGAGCAAAGGCAAGTATTAGCCCAGCGCCGGATTGCTGCGACTCAGGATGCGATCGATCGCCTAACTGAAGTGCGAGATCGCTTAGAAAAACAGTTTTGTTCTCAGTTAGAAAAGCGAGTGCAAGATATTTTCAGTCAAATTTCTTTTACTCCTTATATCCCCAAGTTGAGCGATAAATACGAACTGACGCTAGTAGAAAATACGTCGGGAAAAGAATCTTTGGTTGCCGCTTCTACAGGAGAAAATCAAATTCTCAGTTTATCGTTTATCGGCGGGATTATTGAGGGCGTGCGGGAGTGGAGTCAAAAGAATACTTTGATGGGCCCGGATAGCAGTACGTTTCCAATTGTGATGGATTCTCCCTTTGGCAGTTTGGACGAGATTTATCGCAAGCAAATCGCGAATAAGCTGCCGAAGTTGGCGAATCAATTGGTAGTTTTGGTAACAAAAACTCAGTGGCGCGGAGAAGTTGCTCAAGAAATGGAAAGTTGCACCGGCAGGGAATACGTGCTGGTGTACAATTCTCCGAAAGCTGATTGTGAAGAAGATGCGATCGAACTTGGCGGGACGCGCTATCCTTTAGTTAGGCGCAGTCCGAATGAATTTGAATATACGGAAATTGTAGAGGTGGATTATGGCTTCTAATTCGGCAATTACGCAGGTTTTGGAAACGGATATTTGGGTGAAGGCGACGTGGGAAGAGTTTCTAAATTTTGCTGAGGATTCAGCATGGGAAAAGGGCAAGTTTTATTACTATCAAGAACACATGAGGGTAGAAATGTCACCAGTAGGGCCATTGCACGGGCGTCAAAATTCAATTATGGCCTGTGTAGTTATTCTGTTTGCAACATTGAGAAATATCCGAGTAGTTCAGTTTACTAACACCAGTTTTCGCAAAGCAGGTATCGGCGAGTTTCAACCTGATTTAGCTTACTACATTGGTTCAGATTTAAGAGTGCCTCCTGATGATAGCAATTCTGCTGTTGATTTAAATCTATACGATCCGCCTAATTTGATAATAGAAATTGGTGCATCTTCTTTTAACGATGATTTAGGCAGTAAGCGGTTGCTTTACGAAAATGCAGGAATTAGTGAATATTGGGTTGAACGTGCAAACACGCGGGAGGTTTTTGCGTTTGCGATTAATGGCGGAGGTAGCGGGAGAATTCAAGAGTCGCGGGTTTTACCGGGGCTGGAAATCCGGTTAGTTGAGGAAGCTTTGAATCGCAGTCAAACGCAAGATGATGGGGAAATTAATCGCTGGTTGATTCAAACTTTTAGTCAAGGTTGAAGGGAGTTTGACGTGAAAAAGCAGTATCATAAGTTGGTGCGCGATCGCATTCCTGAAATTATTCGTAAAAGCGGGAATGAATGCGAGGTTGTAATTTTGTCGGAGGCAGAATACCGTCAAGCTTTGCTGCAGAAATTGATTGAAGAAGCGGGGGAAGCCGCAGAAGCCCAGGAGGAAGATTTGGTGGCGGAATTGGCGGATTTGTATGAGGTGATAGATGCGGTGATGGCGAGTTTTGGCATTTCGGGCGATCGACTTTTGGCGGAACAAATGAAGCGGCGGGAAGCAAGAGGAGGTTTTGCACAAAAAATTATGTTGTTGCGGACATTGTGAATTGGCCCTGCGCCCAGTGTTGGATATTGGCGAGATTTATAATAGTTAGAAACTAGATATTATGGCAATGGCTGCTAACAAAATTAGAATTGCTAAAGATAAAGCGGAGTTAGTCAAATCATTAACTTTATTGGATAACCACACTGGCCCTTTCCAGACTTACGCCGATGTCATCGCTTTCGCCGCATCCTTGGGAAAGCAGCGGAAAAAACGATCGCCTTTGGGGGAAATTTCTAAACGAGAACCAGGGGCGATAGATGTTGATATTTTTGTATCCAGGGGTTACGATATGGCGATTAAGTTAATTGCGATCGCCGAAACCAAAAATCCTCAAATTCTCTCCCATCTCGACGAAAAATTGGAAGCAGAACGCTTGCAAATTTTTGAAGAATATGCTAATGGTGGACTGGAAATATTGCGAGAAGAGTTGCGGGGTGCGGCGGATTATACCGATCGCCTGTTGTTGGTTTTGATTTCTGAAAGAGACAACCAACATCGGTCAAATGAAGAATTCGATTTAAGCAAGTTCTTATTTTAATAGGTGCCCAATGAAGTATGTACTAGCAGAGATCGTAAAGAAAGGGCTTAAGGAATCTGCCAAATTTTTCGCTTACGGCTACTCAGTATTCATGATCTGCTATTTCATTCTCAAACTAATCCTTTGGGATAGAATAGGAGTTATTGCCTTAATTACCACTTTTATTCCCTTAATTTTATTCCCAACTTTCCTGCTTCCCATCATCGGATTGTCAATCATCAAAAAAAGATGGTTCACTATTATTTCGGCGATCGCCTGCATTATCCTAATAAGTTGGCTGCACATTAAATACTTTTCTCCCACACCAATAAACATCACAGATTCGCACCCCAGCATCAAAATTTTATCCCATAACGTCCATTGGTATAAAACTCAGTCGCCAAGTTTAGCTAAACTGATTCAGAATCAAAAACCCGATATTATATTTTTACAAGAAATCGTTAGTAAACATACCGAAAGAGCTTTCACCTGGTTAAAAGCAGACTACCCCTATCAAATTGGCAATCCCCCTGTAGGAATTCTCAGTAAATATCCGATTGTCTCCAGCGAAATACTGCACTTAGCCGGCCATCCAGAAACGCAGCAGCGGGCAATTATTAAATTTAACGAACAAGAAGTAGTGATTTATAATATGCAAGCTACCGGGCCGTGGTTGACCAGAGCTAGAAAATTGCGTTTTTTCAAACTTCCTGTTTACATATATGGCAAACGATCGCCTGAAATTCAAGAATTAGTGCAGCGAGTTGAGCGAGAAACTCTGCCAGTCATCGTCGCGGGCGATTTTAATATGACAGACGAAACTCAAGACTATTACAGGGTAAAGAAAGTCTTGCAAGATTCTTTCCGAAAATCTGGATTTGGGTTTGGTTTTACCTGGCCTCACGGTTGGGAACTTAACTTATTGGTAAAAAGGTTAAATTGGAGATTGAATTATCCCGTTTGCCGGATTGATTATATTTGGTATTCAAAGCATTGGGGCGCTAAATCTAGTTCGGTTTTGGAGGCAACGGAGTCAGATCATTTGCCTGTAGGAGCCGAACTTATTTTGTTAAATGAAGCCAGATTGTGAGAAGTTTTTTAGTCAATACCAGTCTGCGATTGCGAGTTCCGAAACTCTAGAAAATTCCTTGACATTGTGGGTTACGAGAGTCGCTTGCAGGGCTACGGCTGTCCCTGCAATCAAAACATCGATCGGGCCGATGGGAGTACCTTGTTGCTCCAACTGGGCGCGAATTGTAGCAGCCGCAAGAGCTGCATCGCGATCGAAAGGAATAACGTTAACTCTGCTCAAAAATTGCTGAAGTTGTTGGGTGCGTTTTGCGGGCGAATTGGATTTAGCAATGCCGACTTGCAACTCAAAAAGGACGCTCGTAGAAACGACTATTTCCAGGGGAGAAACATTCGCAAGATTTTGAGCAACTTGTCCTTGACCTTTGAAATAGTAGATCAAGGTGTTGGTATCCAAAACGTACATTTACAGACTCTCCCGCAGGATGTCTTGTCCGGATTCAGCACGAATATCTTCTAGGGATGGAAAATCTTTTGCCCAAGTTCCAGCAAGGGAAAAAACAAGTTCATTCCAAGGAATCAGAGAGTCTACGGTGTCTGTTGGTTGGTTTGCGCTCAGGTGCTTGGCACAAACGAATTCAGCGAAAGTGAGAATTTCGCTGGCTTGGTCTTTGGGAAGGGTTTTGACGATTGCGTAAATCTGTTCAGCGATGGTCATAATGTGGTTCTAGGTAACGTGCAGATTCAATTATACAAAACCAATTTGTTTCCTACTTTATCAGTCTTCGTCGCTGTGGGCTTTGCCCAATAAAAACTTAGCTAAGCACTGGTGGCAATCCTACCTCTTGCGGCTGCACAAATCGGCCGTTAAAACTAACAGCTTTATCCTCAAAAGTCCTCGCTTCCGCTACCGCTTGCCGCAAATGAGCTCGCTCCATATCGTCCTGAATTCCCCCCACCAAATATACAATTAACTTCGTCGCTAAATCCTTTCCAGAAACTAGCATTCGCTTTTTGTTCGGATCGTACAAAATCCCGTACCACGCAGACTCTGGATTGTCCATGTGGCTAAATCCTTCATCGACATCGTACCTGCGGAGTTTGTCGAAAATAGATTTCAGGGAAAGTTTCTTTCTAAATACTAGAATTCCCAAAGCATTAGCTAAAGCAACTTGACCGACGGGACGGAACAAAATATTTCCCTCGCCCCCTGGCTTTTCAAAACTAAATCGGCGCAATTCTGTCGTTTCTTCGCCGCTTTCAATTCTTTGATAGCTGGGTAAAGTTGCTAAATGATCGAACAATTTTTTAAACTCTTCAATTCCCTCTTTTAGTTCTTCATCTTCGGGACGCATGGGAATTAAACCTTTTCGTTCCGGCTTCCAATGGGGGAATTTGTATTCTAAATACCGTTCGGACATATCTTGCAGCGCTTGCAATGTGGTTAACACAGTTGATTTTGCTGCGACTGTGGCGCTGTCCCAATTGACGCGGGGGTTTCTGTCATCTTGTTCTTTTAATAAGGGATGGGTGACGGCAATTTTGCGGGCGCAAATCGCAAATCCGTTGTCCTCGTTTAATAATGCTAGCTGGCCCTGACTCAGCGTTACGGCCATTAGGTTAACGTGCACAAAGATCGATCGCACGCGCCGTTGTGCTTGCTGTCGCGTTTCCCCCGCTACCGCCGCCGGGATAAACTCAATTCCGATTTTTTCGTGAGCTAATTTATACACTGTTTCGGGGTCGATTTGATACTCTTCTGCTAAATCTTCCAGAGTAATTGCAGCGCCGACAGGTTTTTTATTTTTGTTGTATCTTTGCAGGATTCCGGTTTTAATTAAACTCATTAAACCTTGAACTCCCATCAGCCGATGCTGGCCGTCTAAGGCAAAAATAGAGACTTTTTGAGAGACATTCAAAAGCCCTAAGTTCTCGTTTTTATCAAAGGATGTAAATTCAGTCGCGGATTTGGTTGCTACGCCATTTTTATCCCATTCCTCGGCTAGAGGATTATCTACCCACGGGGGACTGACGACTACTAAAACTGCGGGGAATTTGTGCGATTTTCGGGCTGCTAAATATTGAGTGAGGGTGGCTTGGCGCGACCAATCTAAGGGACGCTGGATTATTTCGTCAATGGTTTCGTCGTCGCGGACGATGTTGTTGGTTTGGAGGTCGAATTTTTGGCGGAAAAGCGGCATCTGGGAGGCGAAACGGACGCGAGAGTCTAACCATTCTAGGGTGACTGAACCGATGTATGCTTCGCTGTTTCCCATCTGGGTTTTTTGGACGAAAATGCGATCGTCCTTTCCTAAATAATTATCTAATAAAAGTGCGATTTCCTGTCTGTCGCTATTTTCTTTTTCTAAAATTTTTATAGCGAGGTCATCCGCTGGGTTGGTTGTCATGGGCGGTTTTTATATAATTAGGTTATTTTTTCAAAAATATCATGGGTTAAATTTTATGTCAACTCTTGTTTTTTAAAAATTTTTGTGAAATACTTAAAACACTAAGTAAATTCAACCTTATATATCATTTAATGTTTTATTTGTCAATAGCTTAGGGGCGATCGGGCTTGATGCAGATGCGTCTGGGTCTCACGCGCCACCGTCTGAGTCCGCCAG